>NZ_JAYUWI010000061.1:0-4981 GCF_043753625.1 Nitrosomonas sp. | reverse complement strand
TGGCCTGATTCTCCTAGCTGTTTCAACAAGTTATGCGAAAACTTATTATACCAATTAGGCCTGAATCGGGCCGCAGTACTTGCTCGTTAACGGGACAGCAGTGAAAATGATTACATTAAGGATTATCCAAGTTGGACGAGAGTTATAAAAGCAGTTATCCTGTCGACCGATAAATGGCATAACAGTTTGTTCACCAAAGCGCCCATAGCTCAGCTGGATAGAGTACCGCCCTCCGAAGGCGGGGGTCGCACGTTCGAATCGTGTTGGGCGCGCCAATAGTTATATCGTTTTTTTCAACGCATCGCCTTGATTCTCACAACGTTACTCTCATTACTTGAAGTACTACAAGGTATACTTACAAAAGTACGAAATTTGTAGTTTACACGTCACATTGCTATCAATTCGTTGATGCATATCCTATCATTCGTGTCATATCTGAACTTATAGAACATATTGGGATGTTTACCGGAATCATACAAGCAGTAGGTGAAATAAAACAGATTCGCCCTATCCAGGGACATAGCGACAACGGGTTGTCCCTAGAGATTTCCGCTGGGGAAATGGATCTGAGTGATGTCATGGCGGGTGACAGTATTGCTGTGAGTGGTGTTTGCCTAACGGTTACAACGTTAACCGGAAACCTGTTTACGGTAGATGTTTCGCAGGAAACGCTCAGCTGTACACAGGGTCTGGATCAGGTTGGTATGCACGTTAATCTGGAGAAAGCCATGCGCTTATCTGACCGGTTGGGTGGACATTTGGTCAGTGGTCATGTGGATGCGACTGGAACAGTGGTTAAATTTGAGCCTATCGGGGAGAGTTTTGTATTGATCATTCAAGCGCCAGAATCAATATTGCGATATCTTACCCATAAAGGCTCTATTACCGTCAATGGCGTGAGCCTGACAGTTAATAAAATTGAGGGTAATGAGTTTTCTGTTAACCTCATTCCACATACCTTGGCGGTAACCACGCTCCAAGAACTTGCACCGGGAATGCGCGTAAATCTGGAAACAGACATGCTGGCGCGATATGTGGCAAGATTATTAACTATTTAAGTTTAACCGGGATTAAACAGACATGAGAATCAGTGCTACCCAAGACATTATTGACGATCTTAGATTGGGTAAAATGGTCATTCTTATTGACGAAGAGGATCGCGAGAATGAAGGGGATCTGGTTCTGGCTGCCGATTTTGTGACGCCGGAGGCTATCAATTTTATGGCTACCCACGGCCGTGGACTGATTTGTTTAACGCTGACTGAGGAAAGGTGCCACCAATTAGATTTGCCTTTGATGGTGTCAGCCAACCGCGCTCCCTTGGGAACCAATTTTACGCTCTCCATAGAAGCAGCCAGCGGCGTAACCACAGGCATTTCTGCGGGGGACCGTGCACGTACCATTCAAGTCGCCGTTAAAGCGGATGCTAAACCACAAGACATTGTGCAACCAGGACACATTTTTCCACTGATGGCACAGAAAGGCGGTGTCTTGGTTCGTGCGGGTCATACTGAGGCCGGTTGTGATTTAGCCAGAATGGCCGGCTTGACAACAGCCTCGGTGATTTGTGAGATTCTGAAAGAAGACGGTAGCATGGCAAGATTACCCGATCTTATGGAGTTTGCAAGTAAACATCAGCTCAAAATTGGCGCGATAGCCGATCTGATTCAATACCGCAGTCAGACTGAAAGCTTGGTAACACGTGTTGCTGAGCGTGCAATTCAAACACTGCATGGCGAATTTCTGCTGACAGCTTATCGTGATGAAATAGCCAATACAACACACTTGGCTTTGGTAAAAGGTGAAATAAACCCAACAAAGGAAACCTTGGTGCGTGTGCATGAGCCGCTGTCGGTCATAGATCTACTGGATATTGATGACAATACACATTCCTGGAGCATTCATGATGCCATGAAGTTAATTGCTGAAGCAGGGCAAGGTGTTATCGTTCTACTGCATCGTAAAGAAAGTCCAACTCAATTGATCGAGCGCGTTCAATTGAAGGAATCGCGTTATCCCGTCTCAATCAAGACGGACCTTCGTGATCACGGTATTGGCGCGCAAATACTGAAAGATCTGAACGTAGGAAAAATGCGATTGATGTCAGCGCCGAGGAAAATGCCCAGTGTGACAGGATTCGGTTTGGAAGTAACCAGTTATGTGGATACGCCCAAGCTATAAAATTTAAATCTTGAGTGCTCAAGAATTGATCACGATTAATCAATAGACTTACAGGAGTAAGATATGCCGTACTATGACGATATTCTTGAATTCGAACCGAATCTGGATGGAACAGATTTACGTATCGGCATTGTCATGAGCCGTTTCAACATTGATGTGGGGGAAGGTTTACTCAGTGCTTGTACGGCAGAGCTTAAGAAAAATAGTGTACAAGATTCGAACATACTGCTCGTGACCGTGCCGGGCGCGCTGGAAATTCCGCTTGCATTGAAAAGAATGGCTTTGTCCGATCAGTTTGATGCGTTGATTGCGTTGGGTGCGGTAATCCGGGGAGACACTTATCATTTTGAAGTCGTTTCTAACGAATCTGCACGCGGCCTAATCATGGTACAGATTGAAACAGAAATTCCTGTCGCCAATGGGATATTGACTACGGATAATGATGATCAAGCGATTGCCCGAATGAGCCAGAAAGGAATGGAATCCGCGCAGGTTGCATTGGAAATGGCTAATTTGCATATAAAAATTGATGAAATTGATTTATGAGTAGCACGCTGACCGAAACAAATTCCACCACAAACCAAAAGACGGATAAACATAAAAGCCGCCGCCGGATTGCACGCGAGTTTGTATTGCAGGGTATTTATCAGTGGCGGGTTGCTGGCGGCACAGCGAATTTTATTGAGCAACAATTACGGGAATCCGAAGAATTTAAGCATGTAGATGAGAAACACTTCACGAACTTGCTGCAAGGTGTGCTCAAGGATGTTGAGGGATTGGAAAAATATATTCAGCCCTGTCTGGATCGTCCTTTAAATGAATTAAGTCCGGTGGAATTTGCAATTTTATTATTGAGCACTTTTGAGTTAATGCATTATCTGGAGATTCCTTATCGCGCAATTATCAATGAAGCGATAGAGTTAGCCAGAACTTATGGTGGCAGTGATGGGTATAAATATGTGAATGGCGTGCTGGATAAATTGGCCATTCAATTGCGCGCTGTTGAGATTGCAGCACCCAGGCCGACAAGAAATCAAGTTTAGTATTAATACAGCGTGTGTTCAGAGTTCGATATTATTCGTCGCTATTTCAAACGGACTGCAACTCAATCAGTGCTGGGAATTGGTGATGATGCTGCACTGATTAAAGCTACTGACAATAAAGAATTGGCTATCTCAACGGATACTTTGGTGTGTGGTAAACATTTCTTTGCGGATGCTGATCCTTACAAACTCGGATACAAATCCTTAGCAGTTAATCTCTCGGATATGGCTGCAATGGGAGCAAAGCCTCGCTGGGTATTGCTAGCTTTAACGTTGCCGGATAATTTAGTGCAACATAATAAAGCATGGTTAAGTGAATTTAGTGCGGGTTTTTTTGCACTGGCAGATTCGTATCAAGTGGAGTTAATCGGTGGAGATACGACTGCCGGACCACTGAATATCGGTGTGCAAATCATGGGGGAAGTCGAAGTAGGCAAAGCATTGCGCCGCAGTGGCGCCAAATTGGATGATGATATTTGGGTTTCCGGCCGGTTAGGCGATGCTGCCTTAGCGCTTAATCATGAATTGCAGCAAATAACTCTTGAGCCCAATGAAATTGCGGAATGTTTGCCTGCATTACTGACGCCGACCGCAAGGGTCGAGTTAGGACAACGTTTGATCGGTCTGGCGCATAGCGCTATCGATATATCCGATGGATTAGTGGCGGATCTTGGGCATATCCTAACCGCTTCTGAAAAGGCGGCCTACATCAATATGACCGATATCCCCTGTTCCCCGGTAATAAAAAAATACTTGCAGCAATCTCTGGTAATGCGCTGTTTATTGGCCGGCGGAGATGATTATGAATTATGCTTTACAGCCCCGAAAATAAATCGCGAGAAAATTGAAAATCTTTCTGCTGAATTGGCTATTCCTCTTATTCGCATCGGTGAGATTCTTTCAGGTGAGGGTTTGATTGTGAAAGATGCCAAAGGGAGTGCAATCATATTGGAGACCAAAGGATATGACCATTTCATTGCCTAAAGCTTATGACTTGTCGAGTGACCAGTCGACCCAATTTCAACCGGATTTTGCTTTAATATACAGTCACCCTGCCTATTTCATCGCCTTTTCAGGCGGTGTCGGACTAAGCCCCATCGCTCCGGGCACGATGGGAACACTGGTTGCATTTCCATTATTTTGGCTACTTAATTATTATCTCAGCCCAATTTATCTTTTATTATTGATAGACATCATGTTTATTGTAGGCATTTGGGCATGCGGTCTTAGTGGCAAGGCTCTGGGTGATCCGGATCATGGCGGCATGGTGTGGGATGAGACCGTGGCATTTCTTTTGGTTCTGTTTTTTACGCCGGCAGGCTGGGCGTGGCAGCTAGCTGCGTTTATTTTGTTTCGCCTGTTTGATATTGTTAAACCGCAACCTATCCGATACTACGATCGCAATCTGGAAGGCGGTTTTGGTGTTATGTTTGATGATATGGTGGCGGCGTTTTTTACCTTGCTTTGCTTGGCCGGATGGAAAGCCTGGGTATTATCTGAAGGGTATTTTTAGTGACTGGAAAGTCAGAATTTAAAATTTGCATTAACAGGGAAAATTTATGGTTTTCTGGCGCGTAAAATCACTAGACGCCATTCTGGCTAAAGCAGAAAAGAAAATCTTCATCGTTCCCTTGGAGCGTGGCAATTAACTCTCCTAGGGGTTCTGTCGCATTAAGCGAGATCATCGATACCTTCGTGTAGACTGTTGACATCGAAAAAATGGTGAGGCTACATGCTGGTTGTAAAAGGAATGCGAT
>NZ_JAYUWI010000060.1:0-15050 GCF_043753625.1 Nitrosomonas sp. | reverse complement strand
CATGCATTCGATTTCGCCAAATACGGAACCCGTTACCTCGGTGCGTTTGTTTACCGTTTCAACCGGCGCTTCCATCTTGAAGCACTCCCTCTGCGTCTGTTCGTCGCTGCAGCCACTACCGGGCCTCGCCCGGCACGTTGGCTTCGGCAAGCTGAAGAATCTTTCTAATCAGGATAATTTATGTGCACTATCATAAAGTAGTAACAAAATCTAAAACTTCTTGTACGTGACCCGGAACTTTGACACCGCGCCATTCTTTTCTCAACATACCTTGGGCATCTATAACAAAGGTACTACGTTCAATACTAAGAATCTGCTTACCATACATATTTTTCATTTTAAGAATATCAAATAGCTTGCAAACTTTTTCATCCTCATCACTTAATAACTCAAAAGGAAATTTCATTTTTTCCTTAAAATTTCCGTGCGATGTAATACTGTCACGAGAAACACCCACAATTACACAGTTTTTCTCAGAAAAAGCTTGCCAATGAGCACAGAAATCCTGACCTTCTGTTGTACAGCCCGGTGTATCATCTTTCGGATAAAAATAAATAACCAAATTTTTTCCAACATTGGCTGCCAATGAGAATTCTTTATCGCCAGTCGAAGGCAATACAAAATCACTCACTTCATGATCAAGTATTATCATTAATTCTATTATTATGGTATTTGCTTATTGATCACTACCGCAATCGTATTATTGCCAATCTTGACGGGGTCGCTAAACCCTTGAAGATCTCCGCTTGCAGGGACAGCTTGGCCTGATTTCGAAATTCTTGCTTCAATAACCACCTCCGGAAAGCTTGACATCTTCATTGTGGGTGTCATGGCCATATCATCAGTCAATGTAAATGTGGCTGGAAGATCCCTTGCCTTCAAGCGCAAAATCGCTAAAGGCATTTTAGGTCCTGTTTTGGCCCGTGCATAAATAAACAAAGTGTCATTCGGTGAGGCTTTTGATGCCAATTCCTGATTAATGGTTACTTGGCCAGAAACTGAAAGCAATACTGGCTCAGTTGCAGCAATTGAATCCGAAGTGATTTTCTCCGGCTGAGTATCGGTTGCTTGCTGTGAAGTTGTTGCTTTAGCTTGCTGTTCCGGTTCCGCTACTATTCCTTTACCGCCAGATGCCAATAATTTAGCTTCTGCAATGCTGGTTTTAACTGATTTGGCCAATTGGGAGTCAGCAGGAATTACTTCCAATAATTTCTCCCAATGCGCAGCTGCTTGTTCGAATTTTTCTTGTTCAAACTCAACAGTCCCTGCCAGTGCCAGGGCTTTTGGATACATTGGATCAATGCGCAATGCTTCATAAATCAATTCAGTAGGTTTACCCTTCAGGTTTCCTTGATTCTTCATTGCCAGCACGTCAGCGTAATCACTGAGTATTTGCGGATTATCTGGAACCAGTTCAACCAGTTTTGCATAAGTATTACTGGCTTCAGCATAGCGCTCCATAATGGCATAGGTTCTACCCAGCATTACCCATCCTTCTATGTCTTCAGGGTTTTTTTCTAATCGTGCGATAAGATTTTCTAGAACTGAAGAAAAATTGTCATGCCCTGCGGGCGAGTCGCTACCACTTCCACGACTCATTTGGGTTGCATTGGCAAGCTGTGCTTGCGGCAACAATCCTCGCGTATCACCAATAACCATATACAGAAAAACTGCGGCAAGTGGTAAAGCCAATGCTATAAAGGTTGATATCGCAATATTATGAATTTTTTTATTTTTTTTGATAGCCATTTTTTCTCTCTCAGAAACATCTTGCAACATACGTTGCTGTAGCTCTTGTTTGCTTTTGTTATATTGTTCCTGGGTCAGGATATCATTTTCCAAATCATTATCAAGCTCAGCGATTTGATCGCGATAAACCGTTATATTTACAGCATCATGTTCTATATTCTCAAGCTGAGAATCTCTATTCCTTAATAACGTGGGAATAATAAATAGCAGAGCTGTTACAATGAAAATACCAGAAATAACCCAAAATGACGTCATACGTTCTTACCTTTTTTATTTTCATTCAGTAAAGCTTCAGCTCTCTCAAGTTGCACTTGAGAGAGCGATACATCCTCAATTTGTACACGACGGCGTCTTAGATAAACTATCAATGATACCAATCCAATTACGAATAAAATCACAGGGCCAAACCATAAAAGCATTGTCGTAGGTTTCATCGGCGGGTTATAAAGAACAAAATCCCCATACCGATCAACTAAAAATTGAACAATCTCCTGGTCGGTTTTATTTGCCTTAATTTGTTCACGGATTTCGCGTCTTATATCATTAGAAAAATCAGCACGAGAGTCAGCAATAGACTCATTCTGACAAACCAGGCAGCGTAAATCCATTGTTAACGCCAGCATCCTTTTCTCGACCACTGGATCCTCCGCTACTGGAACAGCTTCTTTTGACCAACCAACTGATGTGGTAATAAGGAACAAAAATAAAATAAAAATCAACCCTTTTATCCTATTAAATTGCCGCTTTGCGACAAAGCAATACAAATCATTATTTTTCAGCATATGAAAATTACCTAGGCTTGCTTCTGTAACTCGATTATGAGAGGAATGATCGTTTTTTGTAATGAATCCACTGTTACTGGACCAATTTGTTTATGCCTTATGATACCTTTTTTATCAATCACATAAGTTTCAGGAACACCATAAACACCATAATCAATTCCGACTCTTCCATCAGGGTCAACGATACTAATCGTATATGGGTCGCCATAGCGTTTCAGCCATTGTAACGCGGTAGTACGCTCATCTTTGTAATTTAGACCATATATCGGAACAATCCCAGAATTAGCCAATTGAACCAGCAGGGGATGCTCATCACGACAAGCTACACACCATGATGCCCATACATTCAGCAACCAGACTTTACCAAGATTGTCTTTAGATGCCATCAGTCTATCGGGTTCATGCAAATGATTGAGCTGGAATATTGGTGCTGGCTTATCAATAAGCGGGGATGGAACTTGCCGTGGGTTTAATGTCAAACCAACCAGCAAAAATGCTGCGAGCACTATAAAAGCGACTAATGGAATTAAATATCGCATCATGCTTTTCTAGTCTCCGTTGCCAATGCAGCATGACTTACAGTAGAAGCAGCTATTACAGGGATTTCTTCTTGTAAGCTTTCCGCCTCTGTGTTCTTTACACTAACAGAACTAGTTTTGTTTATTTTCAAACGATAACGGCGATCAGTCACAGATAGCATGCCGCCGATTGCCATCAACAGACATCCAAACCAAATCCAATCTACAAAGGGTTTGTGATAGGCACGAACAACCCAGGCATTATTGGCCAAAGGCTCACCCAGCGCAACATAAAGATCCCGGAATATACCAGTATCGATGGCCGCTTCAGTCATTGCCATACCTGATGCGTTATAAGTACGCTTTTCAGGATGTAATTCACGAATAACCTTGTCATCCTGGATGACAACAATGTCGCCGCGCACTGCTTTGTAATTAGGTCCAACAACATCACTTGTGCCGTTAAACTGGAACGTATATCCGCCAACTGTTACCTTGCTTCCAATATCCATCCGCACATCTTTTTCAGTTTCATAACTATTCACCAGGGTTACACCGATAATAAAGACGGCTACCCCTAAATGCGCACAGTGCATTCCATAATAACTTCTGGATTGTTTGACTAGCCGGGAAAATAAACTACCTTGCCCACTATTGTTTATTCGATGCTTTATATTAACAAAAGCACATACTATGATCCAGAAAGCCAACAATAAGCCAAAACTGACCAGCGGTTTCCATTCACCCATAAAATATGGTGCGATCAAGGCAGAAATTACACTAACCGCAAAAGCCCAACGTAAGCGGATTGCTAATGTAGGCAAACTCATTTGTTTCCAACGCGAAATAGGACCAACACCAATAAGAAAAATAGCTGGTGTCATAACCGGTACGAATACAGCTTCAAAAAATGGCGGACCAACCGATAGTTTTCCAAGTCCAAGTGCGTCAATAATCAAAGGGTACAGAGTTCCGAGTAAAACACTGCTTGCTGCTACCAATAATAATAGGTTATTTGCCAGTAACAATGATTCCCGTGACAACATATCAAACTTGCCACCCAAACCAACTTTAGGTGCTCGCCACGCGAACAATAGCAACGAACAGCTAACAACAATGACTAAGAATACAAGGATAAATACACCACGCTCAGGATCAGTCGCAAAAGCATGCACGGAAGTCAGTACACCAGAGCGAACCAGGAATGTTCCCAACAAGCTTAATGCAAATGTACTTATCGCCAGCAAAACCGTCCAGCTTTTGAAGCTGCCGCGTTTTTCGGTAACCGCTAATGAATGAACCAATGCCGTACCAACCAGCCAAGGCATAAATGATGCATTCTCTACAGGATCCCAGAACCACCAGCCACCCCAACCCAGCTCATAATAGGCCCACCAGCTGCCCAGCATAATTCCTATCGTCAAAAATACCCAGGCGATCAGTGTCCAAGGTCGAGACCACCGTGCCCAAGTTGCATCCAGTCTTCCACTCAGCAAGGCCGCAATAGCAAAAGCAAAAGCAACTGAAAAACCCACATATCCCATATAGAGCATAGGTGGATGTATCACCATACCAGCGTCTTGCAACAATGGATTTAAATCACTACCTTCTAATGCTGCCGGTAATAAGCGGTCAAATGGGTTTGAAGTAAACAACATGAACAACAAGAAACCTACACTCACTAATCCCAGCACACCAAGAACTCGCGCTACAATATCATCCGGCAGTTGCTTGCTAAAAACGCTGACCGCTACAGACCAGCCTGCAAGCATCAATACCCATAACAATAAAGATCCTTCATGGGAACCCCAGGTAGCAGCTACCCGGAACTGAAAGGGCAGTTCAGAATTTGAATTCTTTGCCACATTCATTACTGAAAAATCGCTACTAACAAACGAATACCCTAAGCATAAAAACGCTATTAAAACAAATACAAATTGTCCTTGCACTACTGGCCTCGCTAGTGCTATCCATGACGGGATATTACGTGCTGCACCAATAATAGGTAGTGTTCCTTGGATTAAAGCCAAAAGTAGCGCAAGTATTAGAGAGAAATTACCAATTTCTGGGATCATGATTATATCTTATAGGTTTATGATTATTCAGGATTAAATTATGATATGTTCAGGGATTAGCAAACAATTCCTGAAGAAACCTTTATTGTGCCAAGGAGGCTTTCTGTGCTTTGCCCGCCTGCTCCAAAGCTTCTGCAGCTTCAGGCGGCATATAATTTTCATCGTGCTTAGCAAGTACTTCATCTGCCATAAAAATACCATCTGCAGAAATTTTTCCCTGTGCAACAACACCTTTTCCTTCTCTAAACAAATCCGGAAGGATGCCTGTATATACTACTGGGATCGTCTTAGCGGTATCGGTCACCGCGAAGCGTACCGTTGTACTACTGTCTTCACGCTTAACACTACCTGCTTCTACTAACCCACCAATACGAAAGCTTTTTCCAATAGGCGCCTCTTTAGCAGCAACTTGTGATGGACTAAAGAAAAAAACCAAATTACTTTGGAAGGCATTTAGTACTAAAACAGAAGCGACACCTAATGCAGCAACCCCTGCAGTAATAATTGCAAGTTTTTTATGACGTAGTTTCATTTTTTATCTCTTTTTTATTTAAGCCGTTAATGAGACTGTATTGCCTCTCTAAAGTTCGGCGGCGATTTGAAATTAGAAAAATTTCACCGAGTACACAAATGAATGTCACAGCGTATGAACCCCATACATAGAGCCCGTATCCGCCCATCGCAAAAAACTCTGACCAACTTGACCAATTCATTACATAGCTCCCTTCTTTTGTAACTCTGCCACCCATGCTGTATGGCTTTCACGCTCAAGAATAATAATACGTGTACGTTTCAGGATGACTGCAATGGAATACATCCAGCTTGCAAATACCATAATAAGCATTCCCGTCAACATTGTACTCGCCATTGCAGGGGCCTGATTTACGCTGACCGAAGCACCTTGATGCAAGGTATTCCACCATTGCACTGAAAAATAGATAATCGGAATATTGACCACGCCTACCAAAGCGATGATTGCACCAGCCTTATCTGCACGGCGCGGATCATCAATGGCTGCTTGTAGAGACATAAAACCGATGTAAAGAAAAAACAGAATCAACTCAGACGTTAATCGTGCATCCCATACCCACCATGTTCCCCACATTGGTTTTCCCCATAGCGCACCTGTCCATAGTGCAATAAAGGTAAACATAGCGCCTGTGGGTGCAATCGCTGTTGCAAGCATGGAGGAAAGCCGTGTATTAAAAGCCAAGCCAATACCTGCCCAGAATGCCATTACAACATAGAGAAACATCGACATCCATGCTGCAGGCACATGAATAAAAATAATCCGATAAGCTTCGCCTTGCTGAAAATCGGTGGGTGCAACAAAGAAACCAACATAAAGCCCCGCTGCCAGTAATATGAGCGCAACAAAAACAAATATCGGAATCATTTTTCCTGCCAGTGAATAGAAACTAGCAGGGGAAGAGTATTTGAACCAATTAATAGCCATATTTATATTTTAAAATTCTTTATTAAATTTCATTTCCGATTCAGACCAGAATTTTGTAACCGCCAATTCTATACTAAAATGACAAAATCAAGAATTGCTTTCTATTAGCAGATTCAATACATTGAAATTTTAACAAAACGTATTTTATCTCTAAAATGCAGCAACTTACTTGAAAATATATTCCAGAAACTGAATTCATTGCAACATAGCAAATACTAGCGCTATTCCAGTGAAACACGTAAGGAAGAGGCGGCTGCCCATGGTGCGAAAACAAGCGATACTAAGAGAAATGCACCAATTAATGATAAGTGTGCATCAAAACCAACTCCAGCCATATTTGCCTCGACAGCACCAGCACCAAAAATCAGCACAGGAATATAGAGAGGCAATACTAATAAAGAAACCAATACACCCCCTCCCCGCAATCCTAGAGTCAATGCTGCGCCGATAGCGCCAATTAAGCTTAATACCGGAGTACCCAGCAACAAAGCGGTAGTTAAAACAAACAGTGCTTCAACTGGCAAGTCATATTGAATACCTAATACAGGCGCCATCAATACCAGCGGCACTCCGGTTACCAGCCAATGCGCCAAAGCCTTTCCAAGCACCAAAAGTGATAGTGATTGTGGTGACAGCAACATTTGCTCCAATGTGCCATCAAGATAATCATTAGAAAACATTCTACCGAGAGATAACATTGAAGCCAATAAAGCCGCCACCCAAACCACACCGGGCGCCATGGTGCGCAGCATGTTCATTTCCGGCCCAACACTTAAAGGAAACAGACTGACTACAATAATGAAGAAAAATAGAGTCGTTAACACATCCGATTGGCGTCGCATAGCCAGTAACAGATCACGTTTAATTATCCACATAAACATATCAGGCCAAGTGCAACTGCGTTGTTGATGTTGCTGTTAAATCAATTTCTTGGTGCGTCGTCATTACCACCATACCGCCTTGCTTCAAATGTTGTTCCAGCAACTCCTGAATCAATTTGACTGCCAGCACATCCAATGCAACCAAAGGTTCGTCCAGTATCCACAGAGAAGTTTTACATACAAGCAAACGAGCCAACGCTACGCGACGCCGCTGGCCTTGTGATAACACTTTGACAGGCAACACCTCTCTTCCGCCCAACCCCATATATTCTAACGCCTCACTTGCCTGAGCATCGCTGATTTCAAAACCTGCCAGCGCACTTGAAATTTGTAAATTCTCAATGACCGTCAAATCATCTTTAGTGCCACTCAAATGACCAATATAGGTCATAGCTGCAAAATAATCGCCATTTAAGTCGCGAATTGAAGTGCCACTCCAGAGAATTTCACCTGCGGCAGGATTTGACAATCCACACAACATGCGCAACAAACTGGTTTTGCCACTGCCGTTGGGACCACGCACTTGCATTAAACCGCCAGCTTCAAGAGAAAAATTGATATCCTTAAAAAGCTCGCGATCACCACGAACACATGCGAGACTAATTCCTTGCAACATTATTTTTGATCAATCGGTTAAATAAGCGGGCGATTATAGCGCATTGATGATCCCTGTAACACTGTTGCAGAACTTAGTACAAGTATTTTGGTAGTACTGAATTCACTGAGTAGCTCTATCGACTAAAAAAACACTTATCACTATGGCTATAAAAACAAACCTGCCTTCAATTGCTGAAGGCATAAATTATTCATGAAGTTGCATACCTGTGTTTTCAACAGAGTTTAGTTGCTATCCTCTTCTGAATTCTGCCAAAGCTTCAATATGCGGAGTATGGGGAAACAAGTCAACCAATTGAATATCTGTTATCGACCAACCATTTTGATTAAAAAACCAGGCATCACGGGCGAAAGTTTCCGGATTGCAGGAAATATAATAAATTGTTCTTAATGTGGCGAAGCTTGCGAAAAAACCGTGGTGTTTTTTTAATCCGGCGCGAGGCGGATCGATTACTAAAGTTTCTGCATCGAAAACATTTCTTCTAATATTGCTCCATGTAGAAGAGCTAAAAAGATCAACGATCTGGGTAGCTACTTTGGCGAAATTCCTCGCTTTGAGTGCTTGAATCGCATGGTGCTCGGATTCGCAAGCAACGATAGATGTGCAATTAGATTCAGCAATGATTTCCGTGAAATTTCCTGAGCCACAGAATAATTCCACTACTTTACCCAAATACGGATTGTGTGCAAGTTTTTCCCGCAACCAGGCTTGCATCCACTCGTTTTGTGCTGTGTTACCCTGTTTGAAAGAGCGCTTCTGGTTAATGTGGATTTCGTCGGCTTGCATGTCATCATCCAGCTCAATAAACTGCCAGTCGTGATCGGAATCCGCTTGCCATACATCATTGGGCAATTGCTGAAGGGCTGTTTTTAAAAGATTCCGGCAGTGCTCGTTGAGGACAATGCAATCATTGATCGGTGCAATTTGATGAGTGTTCTCAGACACAAAACCAAGTTTCTCACCATCTGTTTTTACCTGGCAGCGGTTACGATAGCCATACAAATGCGGCGCAGGATGGATGGGACCGATACTCAATTGAGTGGTGTCAAACCCGGCTCTTTTCATGGCATACACGAAGCGATTCCGTTTTTGCTCAAGTTGGCTTGTATAATCGGCAATCATCCAAGAGCAACCGGTGCAGGAATTTTCTTCCAAGTCAACATAGGAGCATATTGGCGTTTGTCTTTGTGCGGATGGGTGTGTGAGCGCAATCAATTTGGCATAGGCAAATTTTTTGTTGTTGAGCGGCTTATCAATGACTTCAAACTCACCGACATCCCCCGGCCACGTGCCATAAACAAAATAAGACATGTTATTTTGATCGTTTTTGACAACACCCAGGCCTTTTTGTGATAAATGTGTAATCGTGCCATTAAATTTCATATTGAATAATTTGTTCTTGTTTTATTGATAAGGAGAATCCGCTATGGCGAATCCCTATGAAAATTTTAAAAAAATTCCTGAGTCACTGGTAACAGATTTGACTACTCTACAGTATCAGGTGACACAAAATGTCGGTACCGAACCGCCATTCCAAAACGAATATTGGGATCACAAGGCAGATGGGATTTATGTTGATATTGTATCTGGAGAGCCGTTGTTTGCATCGATTCATAAATTTGATTCGGGCACCGGCTGGCCCAGTTTTTACCAGCCGATTAATGAACAGGCTACCCAGCTCAAAAGTGATTATGAGCTATGGATTCCGCGCACGGAAGTCCGTAGCCGTTATGCAGATAGTCATTTAGGCCATGTTTTTAACGATGGCCCGCCGCCCACCGGCATGCGCTATTGTATAAATTCTGCTGCATTAAAGTTTATTAAAAAAGAAAATCTGCACGTGATGGGTTACGAAGAATTAACGGCATTGTTTGAGGATGAAGCAAAAAAATAAAGATTCAATGGCAGAAAACGACTCCCCTACAGAAGAATTACTGACCGCCAAGCAGCAGCCTTCATTATTACATGCGGCCATTTGCTTTGCCGGCGTATTTTTGCTGATTTCACTCGGTCTATTTGTCTATGAAGCCAGCATT
Organism: Nitrosomonas sp.; assembly: GCF_043753625.1. Lineage (GTDB taxonomy): Bacteria > Pseudomonadota > Gammaproteobacteria > Burkholderiales > Nitrosomonadaceae > Nitrosomonas. The sequence goes on along the minus strand of NZ_JAYUWI010000060.1, from coordinate 4,937 downwards.
CATGCGATTATTTTTCTGGCACTGGTTTGGGTAAGTTTGCAAGCGCGCTGGCTGGGTTATTCCTTTATCGATATCCGGCACATGATGGATAACGGCATCACCAAGGCGCTACCGGCTATTTATATTTTTCTGTTAATCGGCATGGTTATCGCCAGTTTTATGCAAAGCGGCACTATTGCAAGTCTGCTCTATTACGGCATAGAACTGCTCAATCCATCCATATTCCTGGCAACTGGATTGATCTTGTGCAGCTTTATGTCGGTTGCCACCGGCACATCCTGGGGAACCGTTGGAACGGTCGGAGTGGTATTGATGGGTATTGGCGATGCGATAGGCATCCCGTTACCGCTCGTAGCCGGCATGATCGTCTCTGGCGCTACTTTTGGTGACAAATTATCGCCGATTTCCGATACGACCAATCTGGCGGCTATGAGCGCTGGAACAAATCTTTACCGACATATCGGTGCCATGCTCTACACCACCATTCCTACATTCCTCATTGTCCTGGGAATTTTCATTTTTTGGGGTATGCAATATGGTGACAACGCACTGCCGAGAGATCATATTGATGATATTCGCACTGCATTAGCGGGGTCTTACCAGCTAAATCTGTGGATAACATTGTTACCCTTGTTATTGATGTTTGGCTTGAGTATCAAACGCTATGCTGCGGAAGTCAGCATGACATGCAGTATTGTACTGGCTATGTTGATTGCCATTGTTTATCAAGGCAGGGATGGCGTTGATGTGATCAACGCACTCTGGCTAAATTCGGCGGGCACTACCGGGATTGGAAGTATCGATGCTTTGCTCGGGCGTGGCGGTGTTTACAGCATGGCCTGGACATTACTGCTATCCATCATGGCACTCGCATTGGGCGGGATTCTGCATCACGCCGGTTTTCTCCGTGTGCTGTTGGTACACATCATCGCCCGCATTCGACGAATCAGCACACTCATCGCTACAACCATCGCATCCGGATTGATTGGCAATATGGCAATGGGAGAAGCTTATATTTCGATTATCCTGAATTGTCAGCTATTTAAAAGTGCATATCAGGATCGCGGATTGGATAAAGCCGTGTTATCGCGCTCGGTAGAAGAAGGCTCCACGCTGACCACAGGACTTATCCCCTGGACTACCGCCGGCACCTTCTATGCTGCGACCCTTGGAATCCCCACATTGGACTATGCACCGTATGCTCTACTGAATTTACTGAATCCTTTGGTTTCTATTGGCATGGCAGTATTCGGAATTGGGTTGTTGCAAAGTAAAAACCAACATGAAATAAAGTGAGGATTGAAAATGAAAGAAGTTCAAGTCATCGTAGTAGTTGGAAAGCTATGTTTATTATTCTAGCGACCTTGATAGGCGGTTTTCTATTGTCATTCATTGGCTTCGGACTGCTGTGGAGCGGCATACCTTGGCACGTTCAATTAATCATGATTTTGCCTTTTTTGCTTCTGTCCTATGGCGTGTTTCGTTGGAATAAAGGATCCATGTGGTCTTGTGCTTTTATATTTATTGGCGCAGCACCACTTGGCATATTGATTTCCCAATTTCGCGACACGAATGGTTCACACTTGATGCCAATTCTTGTTGTTTTCAGTTGGATCATAGGAGTACTTGCCGGTTATTATTGGGGGAAATTATCGTGAGCCACCGAATCTGAATCATCTGAAGATATTGCTTCATCCTAAATGAAACAATCACATGCATCGTCTCGAACTTAAAATTCCGCCAGTAGCTTTGGTGATCTTATTCGCTTTCGCAATGTGGCTTGTTGCATGGATAAGTCCGGGGGCGGGTATTCAAATTCCAGGTAGAGAATGGGTAACGTTAGTGATTTTGATTGTTGGGTTTGCGTTGATTATCGCCGGCGCCTCTGCATTCATTTCAGCTAAAACAACAGTAAATCCAATGACACCAGAGTTAGCCACATCCATTGTCAGCAGCGGTATTTATAAGCTGAGCCGGAATCCCATGTATCTTGGTTTATTTATAATACTTGCGGCATGGGCGATATTTCTGGAAAACATCCTGTCGGCCTTGCTATTGCCGCTGTTTATTTTGTGTATGAATCGATTCCAGATCATTCCTGAAGAAAACACTTTACTGACTAAGTTCGGTGATGAATATACCAGATATTTGAAATCGGTTCGCCGGTGGATATGACATCTCCATTTGTTTTGTATCTGATTAAATAATTTCTCTTATATTTGCTTCCTGCTCCGGATTGCCTAGAAACTACAACATACTTCCTGTTGTCACCTTTTCCGGTTATGTTTTTGATTCAGAATCATTTGTTCCTGCAATAGCAGGATGTACTACCGGTAACCTGAATTTCGCAAAACGATCCCACCACTCAGTCCATTTCCTGATTTCTCTACTCTGTTGATGCATTACCGCATTGCGCCAGGACAAAGGTCGGAATTGACGAACGTCCGGTGATCGTGGAACAGAAGAGTCGCATAGGCGACTGGGGGGCGACACTGTGATCGGCAAGAACCACCGAGGCGCATTGGTTACATTGACCGAGAGGAAGTCGCGCTACATTCTGACAGCCCAAGTACCCGACAAAAACATGCATCGGGTGTGACGGTGGCAGTAACGCGGCTGCTTCGCCCCCCATAAAGGCAAGTGCTACACCATGACATTCGACAACGGGAAAGAGTTTGGGAGCATGAAACCATCGCGGCGGAACTCGATGCAGATGTTTATTTCGCCCATCCTTACCATTCATGGGAGCGTGGCTTGAATGAGAACAGCAATGGGCTACTGCGACAGTATTTCCCCAAGGGGATGGAATTGGTTGAGGTTACCCAAGAACAAGTGCAATGGGCGGCGGATAGACTCAACCATCGACCACGCAAAGTGCTTGGATTCAGAACCCCGTTTGAGGTATTCTTCGGAAAAACGGTTCGCTACACCAAGTTAAATTACCTCCGGCTATGCCGGAGGTAATTTAACTTAACTGGGCTTTGTTTGATAGGTTTTTCGATTCGTCAGCGGAGGGTGCGCTAGTATTATCTTCAAATTTTAATTCAAGTAATCCCTGAATAAGTAATTGTTCATGGGTTTTTAATTTTCCAAACAACCGCATTGGTATCTTGATTTTCTACGCGACGCATGAAAAAAAAGGAGCGTAACACTTTACAATCCATGACAAATTGCCATGCTCAACGACCTGCTGGAGCATCGAGGTTTAATGCAACGGCATACAAATCATGCGTATCCGAATCAATAATTTCAACTTCAATAAAATCTCCAGGTTGGACGTGATCCGCTTTTTCTACATATACCACCCCATCAATTTCTGGAGCATCTGCGCTACTTCTTGCAATAACCTGATCCTCAGCAAGCTCATCAACCATAACCATCATCTTTCGGCCAATTTTCGCTGCCAAACGCTGACGGCTGATTTCTTCCTGTAATTGCATAAAACGTGCACGACGATCTTCCTTGATTGCTTCCGGCACTGGATCGGCTAGCTGATTGGCTGTTGCGCCTTCAACCGGTGAATAGCTAAAGCACCCAACACGATCTAATTGCGCTTCCCGCAAAAAGACTAATAATTCTTCAAACTCAGCTTCAGTTTCACCCGGAAAACCTACGATAAAGGTGCTGCGTAGTGTAATATCAGGGCAAATTTGACGCCATTGCTGAATGCGTGCCAAATTATTCTCAGCATTGGCGGGTCGTTTCATAGCTTTCAGGATCCGTGGATTTGCATGCTGAAACGGCACATCCAGATACGGCAGTATTTTTCCTTCCGCCATGAGCGGGATAACTTCGTCGACATGCGGGTAGGGATAGACATAATGCATACGCACCCAAACCCCTAATGTGCCCAGTGCCTGTGCAAGCTCGGTTAATCGGGTTTTAATCGGCCTGCCCTGCCAAAAACCTGTGCGATATTTTACGTCTACGCCATACGCGCTGGTATCTTGCGAAATGATCAAAAGTTCCTTGACACCGGCATTCACCAGGTGTTCCGCTTCCTGCATAACTTGATGAATCGGCCGGCTCACCAAATCGCCGCGCATCGAAGGAATAATACAAAACGTGCAACGATGATTGCAGCCCTCAGAAATCTTGATATAGGCGTAATGTTTGGGCGTTAAACGGATTCCTTGTGGCGGCACCAAGCTGGTAAAAGGGTCATGCGGTTGCGGTAAATGGGTGTGGATAGCAGACATCACTTCCGGCAGCGCATGAGGTCCGGTTACAGCCAACACCTGAGGATGGGCTTTCTTAACCACGTCTCCATCCTCTTTCGCACCCAGGCACCCGGTGACAATTACTTTCCCGTTTTCGGCTAGCGCTTCACCGATCGCATCCAGCGATTCCTCAACCGCACTATCAATAAACCCGCATGTATTAACAACAACCAAATCAGCATCTTCATACGAAGACGATATTTCATACCCTTCGGCACGTAACTGAGTCAATATTTGTTCAGAATCCACCAATGCCTTTGGGCAACCGAGAGAAATAAAGCCAACTTTCTGTGAAACTTGTTTTATTGATGACATGAAATAAGAATTAAATGAAAATAAGATATTGCTATTGAATACGCTCTGAATTCTATCTGATTACGGACTAAAGCAGTTTATTTCTTCGTATTGATGGGAAAGGAAAACGCTATAAATGATTTAAGAATCACGCAACTTATTTTGAATGGGAGAAAATCGGATCAAGAAAAACTATAGAAGATTTTTTTGTAGTACTCAGCAAAATCAAAAAAACTACTGGTTCCCTTTGAAACCACATCCCCACCGTAATAGAAATGCATAATAGATTAACTGGCAGGCACGCGCAAACCCAATTTCTCTGGACATGCACTTTTTTGTCACCCAAAATGCTATTTTGGCAGCAAGATTCCTCAGGCAAATAAAAACCCGCACCAAGATGAGCAGATTCATAACCAGGAAGAT
>NZ_JAYUWI010000059.1:0-41860 GCF_043753625.1 Nitrosomonas sp. | reverse complement strand
CGAAAAACTCCCCACCTGGCCTAACAGCCGAATCGATGAATTACTGCCGTTCGCACCGGAGGCTATTGAAGCATTGTTGAAGGAATGTGGATAGATGGCGGGGTTGGAGGGATACCGTGCAATCATGCATCGAGTGTATAGGCACAAACCGCTCTCGGCGCACCAGAAGCTGGTGAATCAATTGGCAGCAAAAAACACTATATCGTCGAGCAGCGTTTCGGTATCACCCAATGGCCATCCAAATTGGGATGCGCCACAGGCTAAGGTAGGGATAGGGATAAAATTCTGCAGAACTTTAGTGAACTTGATTGGCTACCGCGTTTGACCAGTTCCTCCAATTCCTCCAATTCCTCCAAAAACTTGATGGGACTGTCCAGAACTCAATGAATTGTATTGCATAAATAGGATAAGAAGAGCCAAAAGCATGCTAACCGAATTTGCCGGTAATATAATCTTCTGTCGCTTTCTGCCTGGGTTTCGTAAAAATTGTATCGGTATCCGCAAACTCGATCAGTTCTCCCAGGTACATGTAAGCCGTGTAGTCTGAAACGCGCGCTGCTTGTTGCATATTGTGAGTCACAATAACAATGGTGTAATCCTCTTTAAGCGTAAAGATCAAGTCTTCAATCCGCGCAGTAGAAATCGGATCAAGCGCTGAGGTCGGTTCATCCAGCAACACCACTTCGGGTTTCACCGCAATCGTGCGTGCAATACACAGACGTTGTTGCTGGCCACCGGAAAGACTGATGCCACTTTGGTTCAGCTTATCTTTAACCTCCTCCCATAAAGCAGCTTTTTGTAGCGCCCATTCCACTCGTTCTTCCAGCTCGTTGCGATTTAAGCTTTCATACAGTTTTACGCCAAACGCCACATTATCGAAAATTGACATCGGGAATGGCGTAGGTTTCTGAAAAACCATTCCAACTTTGGCGCGCAGCATATTGATATCCTGCTTCTTGTCGAGAATATTCATGCCATCCATCATGATTTCACCACGTGCTTCCTGGCTGGGATAGAGCTGATACATACGGTTGAAAGTGCGCAGTAGCGTGGATTTTCCGCATCCGGAAGGGCCGATAAAAGCCGTTATTTTTTTCTCCCAAATATTCATATTAATAGACTTCAGTGCCTGACATCCATTGTAGTAAAAGTTTAAGTCGTTGATGGAGACTTTGGGAGCGATCGATTGCGAGTGGATTATATTCATCTCAGTTTTTAATTTAGATTCATTCATCGTTGGTCGCTGATAATCATGCGACCCAATAAATTTGCTGTAAAACAGCATTTGTTGGTTTTTCATATTGATGATCCATTTATAAACGTTAAACAGAGATTATTTTCAGTGGCCCAGAGGATTTATGACGAAAGAGCCCTAATTCAATGATGCTTGTTTACGTAAAAAGAATCGTGCTGCGATATTCAACCCCAAAACGCTCAATGTGATGAGTAGCGCTCCAGTCCAGGCTAGCTCTTGCCAATTCTCATATGGACTCATGGCAAACTGGAATATAACGACGGGCAAATTGGCCATGGGTTGGTTCATGTCCGCATTCCAGAATTGGTTGTTGAGCGCAGTGAAAAGCAACGGTGCAGTTTCTCCGCTGATACGCGCAATGGCCAACAATACGCCGGTCATTATGCCAACCCTGGAAGCACGCCAAGTAACCAGCGTTACTATTTTCCATTGCGGCGCGCCCAAAGCGGCAGCCGCTTCGCGCAAACTATCTGGAATAAGCCGTAGCATATCCTCAGTAGTACGCACGACGACCGGAATGACAATCAGCGACAGTGCCAGCGCCCCGGCCCAGCCGGAAAAATGCCCCATCTTAGCAACATAGACGGTATAAACAAGAAGACCAATCACGATTGACGGTGCAGATAATAGGATGTCGTTGATGAAACGAGTGACGGGGGCAAGCCAGCCGCGCTGGCCATATTCAGCCAAATAGGTACCCGCCATGATGCCGATTGGCGTACCGATCAAGGTAGCGAGCGTGACCATCGCCAGACTGCCGGCAATGGCATTGAGCAGGCCACCTGTGCTCCCCGGCGCTGGTGTCATCTGAGTAAATATGGCCATGCTGATTCCGCCCAAACCTTTCTCAAATAAGGTAAACAATATCCAGAATAGCCAGAACAAACCGAAAACCATGGCCAGGATGGAAAAAGTAAGGTTAATGGCATTAACGATGCGCCGCCGCGTATATATTGGAATCATTGCGCGCCTCTAGGTAGCGGTGCCTTCACGTTTTCTGAGTTGTATCAGCAGGATCTTGGAAAAAGCCAGCACGACAAAAGTAATAAAAAACAAAATCAAACCCAACTCGATCAGCGCTGAGGTATATAGCTCGCCATCGGCCTCGTTGAATTCATTGGCCAGCGCGGAAGCAATACTGTTTCCCGGCATGAAAAGTGAAGCATGTAACTGGTGTGCGTTGCCGATCACAAAAGTAACCGCCATGGTTTCACCCAAGGCACGGCCAAGGCCGAGCATAATAGCGCCGACTACTCCGATCTTGGTATAGGGAAGTACCACGTACCAGATCACTTCCCAAGTAGTGGCACCAAAGGCATAAGCTGATTCCTTGAGCATGGGCGGCACAATCTCGAATACGTCGCGCATGACTGCGGCAATGAAAGGAATCACCATAATCGCCAGAATAATACCGGCAGTCAGCATACCAATACCCATAAATGAGCCTTCGAATAGAAAACTGATTCCGGGTATTTGCCCCAGTGTGTCCTGCAACCAAGGTTGAATATATTGCGCAAAAAGCGGCGCAAATACGAATAAGCCCCACATGCCGTAAATGATGCTGGGAATTCCGGCCAGAAGCTCAATCGCTGTTCCGAGCGGGCGGCGTAACCACGGCGGCGATAATTCCGTGAGAAACAACGCAATGCCAAAACTAACTGGAATACCGATCGATAGCGCAATGATTGAAGTAATCAATGTACCCACGATGGGCACCAATGCACCGAATTTCTCGGTAACCGGATTCCAATCGGCGCTAAAAAGGAAATCGAAACCAAAGGCTTTGATGGTTGGCATACTGCCAATTATCAGTGAGCCAATAAGCGCCGCCAGCAATGCAAAAACGACAAATGTAAAAAACCAAGTGACTTTATGAAATATCCAGTCAAATAGAAGCTGTCTTTTTAGCTTTGCGGCAAAGTGTATTTTTGACATCGTTTTGTTTCGCCTAGCTGAAAACGCATTGGAGCATATTTTTTGTAGCTACCCCTGGCAGTGCATCAGGAATGACACTGAGTATTTCTCGCACTGTGGTTCCTGGCTCTTTTCTTTTATCAGTGCTTGCCTGAGAGGATGGCTCTGCCATCTTTACCTTTGATATTAGCTTCCCAGGAATCCTCAATCAGCTTCACCACACTGTCTGGCAGCGGAATATAATCCAGTTCCAGTGCCATCTCATCACCGTTGGTGTACGCCCATTCAAAGAATTTCAGCACCGCTAAAGCCTGAGTAGGATTTACCTGAGATTTATGCATGAGAATGAAGGTAGCACCGGTAATCGGCCAACTGTTTTGGCCAGGTTTATTGGTAAGAATTTCGTAAAAACCGGGAGCCTTATCCCACTGCGTGTTGGCAGCCGCAGCTTTGAAACCATCTTCCGTAGGGATAACGTATACACCATCATGGTTCTGCAACTGGATATAATTCATCTTGCTTTGCTTCACGTAAGCTGCCTCGACGTAACCAATCGAATTTTTGATCTGTTTTACGAAATTTGCCACACCTTCGTTACCTTTACCACCCGTACCAACAGGCCAAGCAACAGATGCATCTGCACCGACTTTATCTTTCCATTCCGGGCTGACTTTGCTCAAATAATCAGTAAACAGGAAAGTAGTACCGGAACCATCTGCACGATGGACTACGGTGATATTATTTGCGGGCAAATCAATACCGGCATTAAGATCTGCAATCGCTAAATCATTCCAGCGCTTGATTTTACCGAGAAAAATATCAGCCAGAACTGCTCCGGTTAATCGGATCTGTCCTTGTTTAACGCCATCTATATTGATCACCGGAACCACGCCGCCCAGTACCGTCGGGAATTGGGTCAGTCCGTTTACTTCCAGCTCTTCCAGTGTTAAGGGTTTGTCAGATGCCCCGAAATCAACGGTCTTGGCTTTGATTTGTTTAATGCCGCCACCGGAACCGATGGACTGGTAATTCATGCGAACGCCGGTTTGTTTTTTATAGGCATCAGCCCATTTGGCATAAATCGGATAAGGAAAAGTTGCGCCAGCGCCGGTAATATCGGCAGCATAAGTAACAGGAGTAACGATCAATACTGCAGTAGTAGCAAGCAGCGCAAAAACAAATTGCAGCTTCATCTAAAAATCTCCTATCGAAAGAAATGGAACATGTATTGGATAGGATCTTAATCAGAAGATGTTGCAGAATTATGACAAACAGATTGCTTTGGAGAAATCCTCCCAACGACTGCCAACAGCTAGCTGGCTGGGAGGTGCTGTTTGAGATAGTGAAACACAGCAAACATAGAACTCAATTCAAAACGCCCCCGATCTCCTGGATCGTTGTGACACTCCTGGCTACAGAATGCTTGGGTTAAGCGGTTTTTCTACACTAACTAGAGGGGAGCATAGAATGACTTTCGGGGAGCCAGAGGCTTATAAGATTCTTTCGATAACGGCATGGAAAAGTTTCCTCGTGAAGATTGCCTCTGATTTTTTGGTTCGCCCCAGATAATTCTAAACAAGAGGTAAGCCTGATAGAGATAAATCCCAAGGACGATGCCTGAAATGCTATCCCAATCTATAGCTACACCATAAATTACAATGCCGCAGATAATGCTTAATATGACAAAGCAAGCACCCACTGCCACGATCATGAAGATATTGTCGCCCATGGCTCTATAACTCCTTAGAAATTGTTTTCTGCTCATTACACCCACCGCATCAATATACGCCATCGTTTTTGAAGCGACACAAGCTAATAGTTCTGAGATCGATTCTTCATGAGTTCTCCCCATAAACATTGAGAATTACATAGAAAAGCTTAAGAACGATTCGATGCAATAAACCACACTTGCCATAGTCACTTTATAGTTCCAACATTAACCGTTGATGTCATCAGAATGAATTATTGATGAATGTTTTATGTCAATAATTCTGGATTTATCTCGGAATACTATTTTTACAGGCCAGAATCTCAGAAGAACACTGAATAGAGAAGATAAATGAAGAAATTACCGGAAGTTCAGTAAAGAAAAATCGCTGGGCTGATAAAACCAAACCCAGCGATTCTTTTTATTCAACAGAAGGAGATTTAGTTGAATTGATCTAAATCTTTTCTACTTAACACATAAGAAAATATACATTTGTATTATAAAGATTTAGTTAAGTGAAAAAGTCCATTCTTCGGTCCAGTTGTCATTCGAATCCTTGAATGCACCAACGTAATCCACGACAGTAAAGAAAGAATTTGGAACAGCAACACCACCCAGTATCAACGGCGATCCAGTTGCTGGCAAATAGCCACTCAAGAGAGGGTTTTCTGCTTTATTCTCGGATTGAGACGTGAACCAATCAGCTACTGTAAATGTGGATTCTGCGCCATCTTGGTAGTTACTAGTACATTGCACAAAAGAATTTACCATGGTTAATCCGCCCGTCAAACTACCCGGTGAGCCGGCGTTCGCGAAGGTCGAAGCACCATCAATCATTAAACAAGTTGGTGAACCAGTCACGACCGTGTTAAAGATATTTGCACCAGTTCCGCGACGTAATAAAATGCCTTGGGTGGCTGTGTCCCCTGCGCGGCCAATAATTGTAATATTGGACAGAATAGGTTGAGCACGCGGATTGCTATCTTGATTCTTTTCATTATTATCGGCTTCAATACCGCGATCACCAATTGCTGCAGCCTGTTTAATTAAAACAAATTGCGCACGTCCTTGCCAGCCATTGGTCCAATCTAAAGAATCATCCTGGATGTTAGTCAACACCAGGTGCTTCATCTGTACCGTGCCGCCAAAGACTTCGATACCATCATCTAAACCTTCGTGAACTTGTACATAATCAATAACTGTTCCTGAACCAACACCATTCAGTGTCAAACCATTGAGTTCTTCATCCTGGCGTACAGCACTTCCAGCAAACCGAATTTGTGTATACTTGAGCACACCACTATTATCGGTTGGATTATTTCCGCCATAAAACTCACTAACAACGGCCTCAAAAGGAACTTCACAAACAGGCACACCCTCATTACAGCCATTTACTGGTGCATTGCCAGAAATAAGCAAGCCACCCCATTCTCCAGCTGATGCTTCACTGGGACCGGTCATGACAATCGGGTTATCCGGCGTGCCTTCCGCCATAATTTTTGAACCACGTCTGATCCATAAATAAGCTGCTTGATCTCCCTGACCACCTACACCAATGATTTTGGTACCTGGATTAATGGTCAGAGTAGCACTTTGTGTATTATCGCCACCCACATAGACAGGACCATCTAAAACCCACACAATGTCCTTTGTCAAGGTGGCATTTGTCGTAATCGTACCACTTAAGACGCAAGAATTTGATGTGGCTCCCGGTTGTGCAAAATCCGGGCATCTTTGGAATGCATTATTTGGCAATTGATCGATGGTAAAACGCAATGGATTAGACCCAGGCACTAATTTCAATTTAGCGTAATATTCATCTGCACCGACTCCAACTGAAGCAATATGAACTGCACTCGTGTCAGAATCAAAAACATTACGTTGTCCTGTTGTTGCGGATATAGGATTGGCAGAAACCAACTGCAACTCATTTCCGCTGAGTTGTAATTTAGCGCTATAGAATGCAGATGATCCACCACTTAGAACTTCAACGACTGGGAGATCGACAACCCCTGCTGACGGATCGAAGGTCGCTGTTGCTGCATATCCATTTAATGTGACGGCACTCAATAGAACTGCTGACGCAGCCATTAATTTTTCTTTTATACAATTTAATTTAAACATAATTCGCCCACCTCCAAGTTTTTTTAGGGTAGAGCCAATCTAACAGGAGAATATGACAGGCGTATTACATTCACATGTAAAACATCTGCGATGAAATAGTTTGAAATCAAGAAATTTATATCCTGAAATCACGTTCAGGTTATTACAAATCAATTAAAACCTTGTCCAATGGTCCGCAACAATTTGTCCGTTTTCGATGATGAAGCGATAGTTGTACTGATCTATTTTATAGGTCCACACCTCCCGTTTAATATAGACAATTCCACCAAAGGCTCTGGTTTGAACAAGCCCTAAATCAGTCCGTACAGTGGGATTTCCTAAATTGATAAGCAACTTATCTGAAAAATCACCTTTCGAAATGATATTGCCATTAGGAGCATGAAATCCGGTTAACAACATCACTGCAATCAAGATGAATAGTAGTTTTTTCATGATGCAATCCTTTTTGAACACGTCATTGTTCTTTATCAATCTATCTTTAGCTGCTAACAGCTACTCTAGTTTGAAGATGATTAATCTAGGCTGAACAAACGAAGGGACTGGGATTGATCTACACCAAGGTACATTGACAACATCCAAGTATCGATAGAAAGCCGGAGCGGCGTTTGCATATAACCGGGTGAATGCAGGGATGAGGATGATTGCTGCCAATAGAAACAAAGAACTGCGTTGATACAATATCAATAAGCCAAACGCACACTCAGATTAAAAAAGCGCCCGCGGCGGAATTGACGGCTAATTTCATCACCTTGCATAACGCGCACGTCATCATCCAGCAAATTTTGCATACTAGCCTGCATCGATAATCCTCTATACAAATTCTGGCTAAATACAAAATCCAGTTGATGAAAGGGTTTCTCATACTTATCCGGCGCAGTCAATTGTCCAGCAGCTACGATACGTTCACTGGAGACGTTGTATAGCAGGGTGGCTTGTGTTTTCCAACTAGGATTGTCATACCCAATCTGAAAATTTACAATATGTTCGGAGTGCCCTTGCAATTGCCGATTATTCGTCGTTTGGGCTGTAAGGTTTTGAGCATTCAATTGAACATTGGATTGAGACCACGTATAGTTCCCGCCAACATAAAAATTCTGCAACAACGGATGCACCACATCCAGTTTCTTTAGCATCTCCCACTCGAATCCATAGACCGTTGCTTTATCAGCATTCTGAAAAGTATTCAAGGCACCGGTTCCTGGCTGAGCAACCAATTCAATGGGATTAGTTAAATCTTTCCAGAAAAAACCAGCAAATATATTTTCAGTCGGCGATAAGTAATATTCCCAACGTAAATCCCAGTTAGTAATGGCCGTTTGTTTTAATAAGGGATTACCCACGGTTTCCTGGTTGGTATTAATATCAATAAAAGGAGCTGATGATAATTCCCTGAAATCCGGCCGCGATAACGTTTGACTGAATCCTGCACGCAGCTGTTGATTGTCGGTAAGAAATAATGTTGCCGTCGCCGATGGCAACATATCAACTCGATTGAGCCGCGCTGTTGATGGCTGGTTTCTCAGAAATGTATTTACTTTCTGATCATTATCCTCCCAGCGCAATCCCCCGCTAATATTAAGTCTGTCATAAGACAACAGATCGAGCTTTCCATAGTAAGCCAGTAAGTTCTGAGAAGCGGTATATTGATCGCTTTTACGTGACACATCGCGAAGTTGAAATCCATTAGAACCAATATATTGAGGCTGTAAAATACCTTCCAGCGATTGTTGTCCAAGAACATCTTGCCTTGACGCATCAGGACCAAATCTAAAGTAACTAAAGCGCTGCGCATTGGCATCCCTAGTTTTGCTCTGTGTAATAAATCCACTACTGAAAGTCAGTTTATGACTCGGTGTTAACTGCATAGGTAATTTTCCATCTACCCGCCAGCTTTGGTCTTTATCGATCAGGTCTGAATACGTAAGCAAATTACTATCCGCTCGCTGAGATAAATTATAAGCACCGGTCTGTGGGCTTACATCATAGCGATAATCCCTTGTTTTAGGCTCATCTCGATTGGCTGTCGCATCGGTATATAACCAGTTGATGGAAAAGTCTTTCAACCAATCAAATCGATGTTCACCACCAAATTGATTCATTAATAATTGATTAGAAAAGAATCTCATCCGCGTTCTGCGAATATCGGTCGTTTCCGCATCGGCAAAGCCTTGAGAAATCCTGGCTTCGTCAAATGACTGACGGAGAAACATGGTCTTGGCAAACAAACGGTGTTTATCCTTGTATTCCAGTTCCGTCGCAGCATAACCGGTCATTTGCACTTCACTCAGCGATCTTTGCACATCTAAATCCTGGATTTGCTTAATACCGGAAGTAGTTGCACTAAACTCACGATTGACTTCATTTTGGTTTCTGAATTCCCGTTTCCAGCCTGCTGCGGCTATATATCCCAACCTAAAGTCTCCAAACGAGAAGCTATCTCCCATTGATGCCTGAAAGCCGGTATCTGGTCCGCGTTTTTTCTTATTCACATCCCACACGCCTGATAAGCCTTCACCCAGTTTCTCAAGTTGCGCAGGTGTCACACCATTTGGATTAAAAACAGATGCTGGCTGCAGATTCCCATTCTTGGTCGCATCCGAAAGTGCATCAGGCAATGCGCGTGCACCATCGTCATAACTGGTAAAGTCAGCCCCCCCTCCTTTATAAGCCAAGCCATCCTGAAAAGTCGTATTATCGTTCATGCCTGTTTGCAAATTTAAATTGAAGAAGAACGCATCAGGAATGCCACGTGTGCGCAGCTCTACTGTACCGCCTGCAAACTCAGCCGGACGATCCGCTGAATAAGTCTTTTGCACCATCACACTCTCAAGAATATTAGTCGGAAAAAGATCCATAGGAACAACGCGTCGCGTTGGATCTGGGCTAGGGACTGCTGCGCCATTTACCAGCGTGGTTGAGAATCGCTCGCCCAGTCCACGGATAAAAATAAATTGTCCCCCTACCAGCGTGAGTCCGGATGCCCTTCTTAGCGCACTGGCGGCATCCCCATCACCTGCCCGGCTAAATTGTTCAGCACCTATCACAGTTGCTACTGCCGTTGACTTTCTTTGTTCTTCGATAATAGAAGCCACCGTTCCTGCGAGATGAGGCTCCAACACCACATATTCAGCCAACTCAACACCTGCGGGCGTCAATTTGAAACTTAAATCAGTATTTTGCCCATTCTCAATTTTTACATCATCCTGCGCTTGACTGCTATAAGCACTATGCAGCAACGAAACACTGTAACTGCCTGCTGGTACCGTCGCGGTGATTCGTCCCTGTTCATCGGTTCTTAACTTCTGCTTCGATCCACTCAGAAAAACTTGCACATCTTTGACTGGTTTTTGCGTTTCTGCAGAGGTCACTTGCACATGGATTGTGCCCTCACCTTGATCTCGCGGCTTTTCAGCAGCAATATCTGGCCCGATAATGCCAGACAATGAACTTTCAATATTGAGTAATGGCTTCTTTTTATTCGGATAGAAAGTGATCAGGACTTGCGTGTTCTCTGCCGGACGCAGTGGCAAATCAAAATTAAACACCTGATCTTTCGTCTTGATCGTCATGTGATAAAAGCCGGGGGGTAATTTCCCAGCCACACTGCCATTCGCATTGGTCTTGATGGAAGAATCCCCATCCGCTTTCCAACTAAACGTAGATGGAATGACCTCAAAGATCATTTTCGGATTCGATCTCTCGTATACTTCGCTACTAATGGACAATTCAGCATCTTCAATCGGCAGTCCATCCTGGAACAGGTGGATTGAGAATTCGGCTTTTTCCGTGTCTCCCCAAGCAGAAGGACTTACTAAACCTGTCGCAATAAGAACGAGCAAAAATAGCAAGGAGTGCATCAGGGTATTTCGACGACTTATGCTGTGAGAAATAAAAGAAAGATATTGATAATCCAAAACCATTCGCAAAACACAAGACCGGGAAAATTTGTAAGATTGAGTGTTCATTTGGCGTACAAAGCCCTCTCTTCACCCGCAATCGTTTGCTCGTGAAGATAAATAGAGTTAGTCAATTAGGGAAATAGGCTAGATAGGCGCTAAGGCGGTATAAACAAAAATACAACAGATGATGATGATGTTTTCCGCTCGGAGTTTTCAGCCGGCTGATTGATCACAGACCGTGATATTAAATACCCGCTGCACGATGCTTGAACTGTAAGTACCGACATTACGTACATTGCCATGGCTCGGTTTTACAAACTTCCATCAAGCGACGAAGCTCGGTTCCTTTTCTAAATAGTTCAGCATTTTTTAAATGATCTAAGTGTTTGTTCGCTTCGGGAAAGCGTCCGCTTGAAAATAAGGCATAGGCAAGCGCATAGCGCACATCTTGATCTTCCAATAACCCAGCGCGATATAAACTGGATTCCATATTGGCCGCACGCTCGAACTGCTTTAATGCAAGGAGGAGTGACAATCTTTGTTTAAATTTCACTTTCTGATCATTGATGCTCTCATTCAGCGTTAATGCCTTATGAAAACGACCCGCACGTCGATAAATCTCGGCTGCTTCGGCCTGTAGCGCTGGATTCAGTAAAGCGGCTTGTTCCAGAATAAATGCCGCCGAATTGAATTTTCCTTGATCCAGGTAGGTATGCGCGAGCAATTTTGCGATCATTTCATCATTTGGAAACTGCAATCGGGCAATTTCCAGAATACTCAATGCTTCTTGGTATTCTCTACTGAGTCTCAGGGCATTCCCTAGTGCAATATAATCGGCTGCAGCCGCTTTTGATCGTTTAAGGTATTCTCTACCGAGATTCGTGGCTTCCTGGTATAACCCCAGTTCAACAAAATAGAAAACTTTGCGCTTCAGAAAGCGAAAATCTCCTGGGAAAATTTTCTGCCCCTCATTTAAAGCATTAATGGCCGCATCGGTTTCTTTCAAGTGCCAATAGGATTCTGCTTTTAAACTGATTAAAGAAGCATCTTTATTGGCCTGGTCACCCGCTTTGACAATGGCCTGAATCGTTTGCTTATAATCTTTCAATCCAAAATAGACTTGCGCCAAATAGATAAAAATCGCTGGGTCTTTCTGTCCATTTTTGATAGCCTGCTGCAAACTGTCCTTGGCTGCCTCGAGGTCATTTAGATTCATATAAGCAAGACCTTGCAGCGTGTAAAATCTTACCAAGTCTGTTTTCTTATTTTCCAGATCAACACTTTGCAACGCCAATAAAGCGCGATCACTATGACCGTCTTTCAGCATGACCGCAGCCAGCTCAATAAAATCCGTAGGTTGTACTTTCTTTTCGGATGCCCATGCAGCGCTGCTGCAATATCCAAGGATAAAAACAACAAGGAGGTAATGAATCTGCTTGACTATCCGGATCTGATATTTCATTTTATTTCGTCGCGATTAAACATTAAGCGAGAACATCAGGAAAGATCAAAACGAATCTTTTGCTTTGCCCATACCTTGACCGTATCTCCCTTATATTTTGCCGGTTCGAAATGCCAAGCGCGGATACCTTGCACAGCAGCCGCATCAAAGATTCCAGACGGATTCGACTCTAACACTTGTACTTGATTAACTGAACCATCAATCTCGACAAGTACCGACAAGAGAACATAGCCTTTAACACCATTCTTCTTGGCTGCGGGCGGATATCTAAAAACCCCTCTGGTGATGGGTTTCGGTGGAACATCCACCAAGTCTGCCGTCATCACGGCATTACCTGTTTTACCTAACAGGCCATCATCCAAACCTCTTCCTTGCCCATCATCCAAACCCAACGATCCCAAATCAATGCCGGAAAGTGCGGTATCAAGACCTTTGAAAGGCGCAGGTGCCTGAGGTCGAGTAACTTTTTTTGGCTCTACTTTTTTAATTTCCTTTTTCGGCTCTTGTTTGATCTCTCTAGCCATACTGATTTCTGTCACTTCCTGTGCAGGCGCTCTCTCGATCTTTCCCATGTAATGATTCATCGTTATTATCAGACCGAAAACTAAAATCAGTCCCAGTAACATCGACACAGCCCCTGCCACGTGTTGATTAAAATGTTTTGTTTCCATATCGTTTACCCCGCTTCTTTCTTAGTTGCAACACCTACACTCTCTGCTCCCGACAAGCGCGCTTGATCGATTACCTCGATCAATTTCCCCGCAGGAACACCTTCATCAGTAACTACTAAAATTACTTTGCTGGAAGCAGTACTCAATAAATCTCGCAATTTACTTTGTATCAGCCACAAACGAACCGGTTCACCATCCAGATAAGTGTCGCCATGCCGATCAATAAACAAACGAATGGCCTTGCTGGATGCGGCCGTCGAACTGCTTGCCTTGGGGCGCTCCAGCTCCAATTTCATATCTTTTACGAAGGTCGTGGTAACCATGAAAAAAATCAACAAAATAAAAACGATGTCAATCAATGGTGCCATATCGATCATGGCTTCGGCCTCATTGGATTCTCTGCATCTCATAATTCGTTACTTCTCATTAAATTTTTTAACAGTGGTTTGGTGACACAATAAATCTTTGACCTGCTCAAGATCCTGCTCAATCTCGCGCTGCTTCCTAATGAGGATGCTATGCGCCAATAATCCGGGAATCGCAACCGTTAGCCCCATTTGCGTAGTAAACAAGGCTTGTGAAATCCCGCCGGCAATTCCACCCGATTGAGAGTGCAATGTCATGGTCGCCAGCGAATCAAATGTCTCGATCATTCCAATGACAGTTCCCAACAATCCAAGCAACGGAGAAATAAGAATGACAACATGAATAAGCACAGAGAATTTACCAATCTCTCTTTCATACTCATAAAAAGCCGCATCCAAGTGGCGCCGCAGATTTTTGACACCTTTCTTTTTAAACGCTAATCCCTGCTTAACCGCACGCGCTACAATATTTTTGGCTGGCTTTTCATTGTGCTCCTGATAGTATTTCAACATATCGCGCACCCCCATCCATTTGGGTTCTTTCATAACCCAGAATCGATAACCCAATCCGTACCAAAGTAACAAAATACAAAGCACCAACGGCGGCATGACTATCCCGCCTGCAACAAACAACTCCTTGGTCAATATAATGAGTTCTGTAGGATCCATTTCGTGCGCTATGAAACAGCAGCAAAATTTTCTTCAACAGCCGACACATTCGGCTCATCCAAATCAAGCCCGCCACCCAGAAAAACATTAATGATCCTAAGTGCCGAATGCTCCATGTCGCGCTTAATGTTTCTTGCCCAGGTAGACAATATAGATCCCAGCAACAAAGTCGGGATTGCAACAATCAATCCCAATTCGGTTGTGACCAGTGCGATCGATATGCCTTCAGAGAGTAATTTTGGATCGCCGGTACCAAACTCAGTAATCATGTCGAAAGTTTCAATCATCCCGGTCACCGTTCCCAATAAACCGAGGAGCGGGGCGATCGAGGCAATAACCAGAATGGCTGGCCCAAACCGGTCTAACGGGCCGGATTCTTGCAGGATAGCCTCGTATACAATGCCTTCCATGTGATCTCTGTCATCTTTCAAATGACGCAAGGTATAGTGCAGAACCCTTCCGATGGCGGATGAATCGTCTTCACAGCTTTTTTTAGCGACATCCAGCTCCCCTGTAGCCAGCTGCTGAATGATCTGATCTGTCAGCTTATTTGTGTTTGCGCCATTCGAGCGCAGCAAATATGCCCGGATCAGAATAAGAAACAGTGCAACGCCGCCAAGTATTACGATGACCCAGCCAATAGGCCCTCCTGAGTCAATAATACTCAGGATTGTTTTTTCGCGCGTTTCGTCAATTGCGTTGGTGCGCGATTCAAATAAAAACAACTTTAATAAGTCAGGTTGCTCATGCTTACTCAGTGCGACCGCATTATCAGCACTGGAATCTTTCCATACTTTGAAATTACCGCCACCTGCGGGTACTAAACCACCGCTTCCCTCATCACTGACACCGTAGGCAGCTATATTGCCTAAATGGATAATTGTCCCTTGTGTTTGTTTACCACTCTCTAAAAAGAAATTACCTGGTTTTGCCTGAATCGCTCCAAGCCCCTGAATTAAAGAAAGCGCTTGTCTAAAAAAATACCCGACTTTGACGAGGTCATTGCCTTGCATTTCTTTAATGGCTGAAGGCATTTCGATTCCATGATTCTTAAGCGTCGCTTCTGCCTGCAGGTAGGTCGTTTCCAGGGCGTCACTGCGTTCAGTGACGGAAGATTCTTTACGCTCGACTTCTGTCAGCTGTGCATTCAGTTGATCAATTTTGGCCGAACGTTCGACTGAGCTCCGCTCAAGGCCATTAATCTTACTGCTCAGCGCTTGCTCTTCACGATTGGCACTGGACTGATAGTTTTTAAGCCGGTCGATCAATTCCCTCTTCTGTGCTTCCAGAAACGCATATTCACGTTTGTAAGCAGTCTCTAAATTAACTAACTCCGGCTTAGGTGAATTCTGCTTTTTGGGTGCGGCTGCATTGGATTTCTCTTCGGGTGTCGATACGGATACATCTTCTGAAGAAACTGTGGATTTATTCTCTTTGGCATAGGCCGTATTTGCCATTGCAACCAACAGTAACGATATCAATAATGCTTTATTCATTTTCTCAACGGATTAGGTAATTCAAAATAACCTTGGCGTATTTGTTTCTTCAACGAATCAAATAAATTCTTGATACGCTCAATATCGTTCGTGTCATCAACAGTTTCATATTTCCAGCCACCCTCAGACAATCGTTTAGCCATCCCGAATCTGTTATCTCTGGTTTGGAAGAAAAGAAAAACTGTGCCTAATTTTGCGATATCAACCAGTACTTTTTCTCCATCTAGAAATATAATTTGTTGGTAGATTCCATTTTCCTTACTTAAACGAATTTCATCCTCTACTAGGGACCATGCCTGATTAACTGCCTTATTAGGATCAATCAACTGATTAACTACATTATTCTCCAGATCTCCCAGTGCCCTGACACGATCTTCCGGCTTGAATGGAAAACCTGTCTGAATATGTTGCCGATAATCTGCTAGCATCGCTAATAACACAGGTTTCAGACTCTCTCCCGATTGTTCCGCTTTTTTGGCGTTAACAGTCATTTTTTCTATCGAGTGCTGCAGTTTCTCGATACTCATTTTTTGCCTTCTTTCTTCCACACTCAAATCTGCCAATTGCGAAGTGAGCGCAGACATTCTGCTGCCATGCTTATCCTTCTCGGTATCCAGTTGTGTTTGCAATGTCTCGACTTCACCTCGGATCTTCGCCAGCGCTTTTGCCAAATTCTCCAGGCTATTCCCCTTTGCCACAGAGGTAGCAAGCAGTAGCAGCACCACTCCAGCAAATGAAATTATTTTTTTAAAAAAATGTTTATGCATAAATCCCGTTGTATTAAATAATATTGAGCGCAATAAACAACCGCCAGTCTGACAGCAATCCCTTATCAGTAATACTTGTGAATACTACAAGCTGAATATTTCAGTTTCATGACATTTAGATGTCATTTGGGTTTAACAGGCCGTTGAAAAACGTATTCGAGGCAGCCGATGCAAGGCAAAAATAGGCGAGAAAGCGCAGTTTATGCTTAATAAATGAGCATTCTGAGTCTGTTTTTAACACCGCAGCAGCAACGCAGATAGTTTTTCAATGGGGCCTTGCTGCCTTGCTAATCAAAACGCGCAAAGTACTCAGAATGGGGCTTGTAGCGTATTCACTGACTTGTTGTGTCAGTCATAAATATTCGAGACTTTCTGACGTGTGTACTGTGAATCGAAGAAAAAATGATCTGTTCCAGTTTCCTCCGCCATCTGGATTCTTGACGGAATACTGCGGCGCAAACCGGGCATGTCATAAAACTTTTATATTGTACCGTTAAGATAAAAATCCTTGCAACACGACAATCGGAGTATGAAGATGATGAATCAAACGATAGTTAAAAGAAAAGGCACATTCCTGTTAACCGACACAGACTGGCACACGCGCGCCATTCAGCTGATTGTCGGCATTCTGATGTTAGCACTCTACTTGTGGATAGGCACCGGCGTTCTGAGCTTACTGTTACATCTGCCTGATATTCTCAAGAATGGCTGGGCATACGTTGCTGAGCATATCATTATTGATATCGTGCTAATCCTGGCAGTACTCGAACTGATTCGGATACTGCAATCTTACCTGACACTGGGACGTGTTAAGGTAACCTTCATTCTAGACGTGGCATTGGTGGTGCTAATCGGAGAATTGATCGGCCTCTGGTATAAAGAATACACGTTGCTGGAAGTTGGCTTACACATTACGGTAATCGCTGTACTGACATTGCTGCGTATCGTTTCCATTCGCTTCTCGCCCGATGCTGTCGATTAATCCAATTGGGAATTCAAGCACAGAGATCAAATCATTCCGGTAGATTTAGTCTCATTACGTCTTTTCTTCAGAATCAAATTCACCGTTTTAGCTGATCAATCAAGGTAATTAATCGGCCATTCATTGCAAAAAATATTATATTCATCGCACTGTCATAAATATGTCATGCTTTATTTATATTATCTCAACATCTTTTAGCTACATTTAATATAAACGGAGTAGTTCATGGCTGTAACAATACTAATCGTTGAAGATGAACTTGCGATCCAGGAATTAATCGCACTCAATTTGAAAAGAGCGGGACATATGGTTTTATGTGCTGAGAGTGCGGAGCAAGCGAGAAAAATGGTCAATAATGTGCTGCCTGATCTCGTGTTATTGGATTGGATGCTCCCCGACATGAGTGGAATCGAATTTGCACACAAACTCCGGCGCGAAGACCGTACCAAAGCGATTCCGATTATCATGCTTACTGCCCGCATTCAGGAAAGTGACAAAATTGCCGGACTGGAAGCTGGTGCCGATGACTACATTACCAAACCTTTCTCACCCCGTGAGTTACTTGCCCGGATCAAGGCTGTGCTTCGCCGGCGTTTACCCGAAATGTCGGATGAAATTATTGAAATAGGTGGATTGAAACTTGATCCAACGACACACAGAGTACATGTGTATACCAGTGATGAGCCAGAAAAGCTGTCAGAAATTGCATTGGGACCCACGGAATTTCGTCTGTTGCATTATCTGATGGCCTATAAAGAGCGGGTACACACACGTTCACAACTGCTTGATCGCGTCTGGGGTGACCATGTCTTTATCGAGGATCGTACTGTCGATGTTCATATTCGCAGGCTGCGAAAAATTTTAGAAGCGGTCGGTAAAGAGAGTTTGGTACAAACCGTACGGGGAACGGGTTACCGGTTTTCAGTGGAATGTAACGAAGAAAGTGTAGAGTAATCAGATATTTACCAAAATCCTATCCGGCTGGTGCTAATAGAACTACCCCACGGATCCTTCCATGAAATTGACAATCCCGGGTGGATATCTGAAAAAAATTGGTAGCTCTTATGAGCATAATTCCATGTTTTTCCGAGGAACATGGATTTGCCTGTCCCGTTGATGAATTGCAATAATCATAGTAGCTTTCCCGCTTAGGTCGATCACAATGAGGGCGACTACGGTGGCGGCTATACATCTTTAATCAACAGGATTCAGCGTGCCTTTTAAACTTTTAAGGTCCAATCTTCATTCATCTGGTTAATGGACACTTTATCCTCACCGACAGGGAAGTTGCAAGAAATAGAGACTTTGTCGACACGACCCCTGAAAAATCATCATACACACTTCCGCTCACATTCAAAGAAACATTACCACCATAAAAATTTGCCCAAAGGCTGTCGTAATATGATTTGTACTTAATAACCTGTTGAACTCGATCAGCAATTGGGGCGCTATGCGCGAGCGATCCTGTCATCAGGGCGGGACAGACTTCATAAGCGCAACAGCCAAAGGACAACGACAAGTGCTATATGCATTGCACGCGCTGGAAGTCGAGTACATCGGTAAGGGTAAGACCGGCAATCCTTACAACGGTTATATTCTTCACAAACAGCTCGAACAAACACAAATGCTACTCGAAGGCACCGAATCAACGCCAAAGCAAGTCATTACCGGTTTCGGGTTTCTCGGGGTGGATACTGATAATCCGTAAGTGGAAACTATCCATCGCGGCAAGTACAACCGCAACGCTGCTGACTCAAATGCCGACAAGCAGCAGAACCTGCAATCGGAAATCTGGAATCCGATCACTGTTGGTTACCCAGCAAGTTGGGTGATGCATTGCACGCTTGTTGTATATGCGGCTGGCTACAACTTGTTCTGGCTGATGAGAGCACAATGCGCCCGGGTCTAAAGAATGTTTATTGCAACTTGCATTGCTTCAGCTGGTCAATAAATTTGCTCCGCGCGCCCTGCACCTCATCCCGTGGCAAGACCACGGGGAATCGTAAGTTAAATATAAGCTGAGATTCTCCCAATAAGAAACCCGCCAAGGCGGGTTTCTTATTGGGAGAATCTCAGGAAGTTCCATAATACTCTATTTATGCATAGCAACGTAATCGCTGAGAAAATGCCTGCAACACTTCGATACCACTTTCCTCTGCACGTCGACACCAATCCTCCAACTGCTTGACCAGTTCTTCAGTTGACGCAGTAGAACGTTGCCAGATTTCAGCTAATTCCTCGCGCATGGTATAAACTTTATCGAGTGTTTTAGCATTACTGAGCACTTGACTTAGTTTTTCGCGTTCATGCTCTTGCAAAGTTTTCGAATCAGCCAAGATCCAACGCTTCAGAGTAGAATTATCCACACCATATTGCGTCGTTGCTTCTTTCAAGTGAACCATTTCTTTTGCAAAAGTCGCTTTCAACGATTTCGTATATTTGGCAAGAACCTCATAGCGATGAGAAATAACAGCTTGCAACGTATCTGAATCGCATTGGGTTTTTTCCTTATTAATACGCAATTTAGG
This sequence comes from Nitrosomonas sp., assembly GCF_043753625.1. Classification (GTDB taxonomy): domain Bacteria; phylum Pseudomonadota; class Gammaproteobacteria; order Burkholderiales; family Nitrosomonadaceae; genus Nitrosomonas. The sequence continues at coordinate 22,020 of NZ_JAYUWI010000059.1, read as the reverse complement.
CGCAACTTTCTTGACCTTTGCAAGCCCCATCATCTCCAAAATACGAATATACATCCAACCAATATCAAACTCGTACCATTTATTGGATAGTCTTGCTGATGTTGCATAAGCATGGTGATTATTATGTAATTCTTCACCACCGATTAAAATACCCCAAGGAACGATATTCCTGCTGGCATCTTCCGCCTGGAAATTCCGGTATCCCCAATAATGGCCAACACCATTGATAATACCTGCAGCAAAAATAGGAGCCCACAACATTTGCACCGCCCAAATAGTAATACCAATCGGGCCAAACAGGATTACATTAATAATCAACATTAATGCAACACCTTTTGCACTGTGCTTGGTATAAATGTTACGTTCTATCCAATCATCAGGCGTACCGTACCCATATCTTTCCAGAGTCTCCTGATTCTTTGCTTCTGCTCTGTAGAGTTCCGAGCCTTCGCTTAACACTTTCTTGATACCGACAACAACAGGACTATGTGGATCATCCTTGGTTTCACATTTTGCATGGTGCTTACGATGAACCGCCGTCCACTGTTTTGTAACCATTCCGGTAGTTAACCACAACCAGAAGCGGAAAAAATGACTTGGTATCGCGTGCAATTCCAGCGCTCTATGCGCTGAATGGCGGTGAAGATAAATTGTAATACCCGCAATTGTAATATGCGTAAAAACCAAGGTAACAACGACATAGCCCCACCACGGCATATCAATCACACCAGAGATTAAAGTAAGAAAATCAGAAATCATAGAGTTACCATCCTTTTAATGGCCTACCGAGGCGCAGACCTGATAAATAAAAACAAACACCCTCCAAACCATTGCACTTCACTCAACTCACATACTAATAAATCATTAACGTTATTTTTTTATTTACTGTACATGAAGTATTTACTCTTTACCACTTCTTTACATATTTTTTATATTAACACTTTAGAGAAAAGAAATATTAATCTGTATCAATTATCTGTTTAAAATAAATGGGTTCAGTAAAACCAAACTTCATTTTCCAGATAGTATTCTGAAAAAATTGATAATCTTTCACCTTTCCAGGACGGAGTCATTCAGTATGCGCCACTCTCCGGGAGCAATCCCCTGCAGGGTATATTTTCCGATTGCATAACGAATCAATCGCAAAGTAGGAAATAAAACCGCTGCCGTCATCCGCCTTACTTGACGATTTTTACCCTCACTTAGAACCAAAGACATCCAGGCAGTTGCGATATGCTTGCGGTAACGAACAGGGGGAGTCCGCTGCCAAAGACGGCTGGGCTCATCCATCAGAAATGCTTGTGCGGGCCGTGTTTTGAAATCATTCAGAACTACACCTTGACGTAACTTATTTAATGCAATCTCATCGGGTTCACCTTCAACCTGCACCCAATATGTTTTAGGGAGTTTAAACTCTGGATTGCTAATCCTATTCTGCAATTTTCCATCATCTGTTAATAGAACCAAGCCCTCACTATCAGCATCCAGTCTACCCGCCGGATAAAAGCCCGGTAATGGAATAAAGTCTTTTAATGATCGATGACCGCTTTCCGGTGTAAATTGGCAAATCACACCATAGGGTTTATTAAACAAAATTAATCGAGGCATGGTGCCCGAATGTGACCAAAAAGCAAATCCAATCAAAACTCATAGCATGTCTGGATAGATCACGGAATGAAGTACTGGTTCAATAATATTGTCTTTTTCCTGATACCGGATCCACCACACGGAGCCTTTCTTAACACGCAACCCAGGAGGGATGACCGGAACCAGATTATGGACGACCTCACCCAATGTAGGTTGGTGGCCGACTATGACTACAGCGCCTTGTGCATTGGGCCAGTTAGCAGCGGTAAGAATACTCTTTACACCAGCACCCGGGCCTATTTCATTATTGGTTACAAAATCAGATCTCAATGCCATCGCGGTTTGTTGAGTACGCCGCGCCGGACTGGCTATCACCAGCGTATTCTCCGGCAATTCCGATTTAAGCCAATCAGACATACGTTTTGCTTGATCTAATCCTTTCGCAGTCAGCTTACGGGCTGCATCCGGAAAACCATCTTCAGCTTCAGCGTGGCGCCACAGAATCAATTCCATCGCATTTTTTTAATAGAGAAGTACATTGATAATCAACTTTGCAACTCGTTATATAATACATCCGGGCCACAACCAGGTTGCTGAATTACTATCACTTTATGCCGCGATTTATCACCTTGTTTCAGCATCACTTGGCATAGCGGCACATCGAAATGCTTAGCAAGGAACTTCAGTAGCAAGGCATTTGCTTTACCTTCTACTGGTGCGGCCGCAAGTTTTATCCTCAGCACGTCGCCATGTAATCCTGCCGCTTCAGTATTTTTTGCACCCGTCTGGATATGCAATGTCAAAACAAGATTATTTGCATCATCATACCGATACCAGCCCATAATAGCCTTAATACCCTAAAGGAGTATGTTAATGATTTCCCTATGCATGCCAGCCACTAGCATCAGCAGCACTTGAATTAAGATCAACACAAACAATGGGGATAAATCAACATTGGCTATCGGTGGAATGCGCTTACGAAAGACGGCCAGGAATGGCCGCGTAAAACTATCCAGTAATGGCGCTAACGGACTATGTGGATTAACCCAAGACAGAACAGCCTGCATAATAATCATTATCAACACAATATAGAGTGTTATTTTAATAATCTCAATGATGCCCAGTAACCCCATAACGCCTGATGCAGCACCAATATTGGCTGCAAAATCATATCCCTGCACCATATAAACACTGGTAACGATCATACATTCCATTAACCAGGCGAGGACCAGCGTGGATAAATCTATGCCAGCCCAGCCAGGAATAACACGACGCGCAGGCCGCACGATAAAATCAGTCACGGCGATAAGAAACTGGGAAATCGAGTTGTAGTAGGGAACACGTAATAATTGAAAATAAAACCGCAGTAGCAGCGCCAAGGAAAGCAAACCCAGGATAGTATCAAGAAGAAAAATTAAGATCTGGTTGGACATAAGAGTTTTCCGAAAAAACTGTAATTGAAAATTAAGAAATCACAACTGGCTCTTTCAAGATTTAAATTCTGCTGAACTCATCACTCAATTCTCGTGAACGCCTGTCCGCAGCATGAACGGCGGCTATGATCTTACACTGAATAGCATTTTTCTCCATAGTCTGTATTGCTTGTTCCGTTGTACCACCTTTTGATGTCACCCGAGCGCGCAATACAGCTACATCTTCATCACTCAAGCTAGCCAGTTTGCTAGCGCCAGAAAATGTCTGCAAACTGAGTTGTCTGGCTTGAGCCGACGTCAAGCCCAATTCTATCCCTGCTTGCTGCATAGATTCAATAAAATAAAACACATAAGCAGGACCGCTACCGGAAATAGCCGTGACAGTATGCAGCATTTCTTCATCATTCACCCAAAGTGTCGTACCTACCGCAGCAAGAATCGATTCAGCATTCTTTTTATCTAACTCACTGACACCTGGCGCAGCATAAAGGCCGGCAACACCGCTACGTACCAGAGAAGGCGTGTTGGGCATTGCACGCACTACCCGCTCATAATCACCCAACCAACGTATGATATCAGTCGCACGAATACCCGCCGCAATCGATATGATCAGCTGGCTATCCAATAATGGCGCAAGTTTTTGGGTTAATTCAAATAATTGCTGTGGTTTTACGGCCAATAAAATTACATCTCTTCCCTTGATTCCATCGGCAAGATCCGCGACGGCCGAAACGCCCAGTGTATTTTTTATTTTCTCACGGCTTTCTGCATTGATTTCCACTACATGAAGCTGCTCTGTTGCATAACCTTGCTGCAACAATCCGCTGATTAAAGCAGACGCCATATTGCCGCCGCCAATGAATGTAATATTCATATTGACCCTATCATTATATTAATTGATTCAACTGAACAGTAAATGATCTTGTAATCATCGACAAAACAGTCTGGCATTAGAAATTAAACCGCCGTTCTGAACGCGCATCTGTCAATGCTGACAACGCAGGCAATAAAAGCTGGAGCGTTGATTTTGTCTGATTTGTTTAATCTCATGATCACATTCTTTACAGTGCTGTCCGCCACGCCCATAAACCCAATATTGCTGCTGAAAATACCCAGGATTTCCATCACTATTAACAAAATCGCGCAAACTACTGCCGCCCGCTTCGATCGCCTGCTGCAAAATCTGTTTAACCGCTTGAACCAGTTTTTCATAACGCGTCATACCGATCCTGCCAGCGGCTATTTTGGGATTGATTCCGGCTAGAAACAAAGCTTCATTCGCATAAATGTTACCAATACCAACAACCACATGGCTATTCATCAGCGTCTGTTTAATACTGGCGCGACATTCCCTGGTTTTCTCAAATAATTGCTGCGCATTGAAATCCGCTGTCAATGGCTCGGGACCAAGATTCATCAGAAGCGGATGCTGCAGAATATCTCCCATATGCCATAACACTGCACCAAAACGGCGAGGGTCTCGCAATCTCAGAACGGTCTGATCACTTAAGATTAAATCAAAATGATCGTGTTTCTGGGGCGGTTCTATCGATTGCATCAATTTATGCGGCAGTATGCGCAAACTCCCTGACATACCCAGATGAAGAATCAACGTTCCGACACCGCAATCAAGCAAAAGATATTTGGCCCGGCGTGCCACTGCCTGAATCGTTAAACCCGTCAATAACTCAGGCAAATTGCCTGGTATCGGCCAGCGTAACCTAGGATTCCGGACGATTACATTTGCCACGGATTGCCCCAGCAGATGCGGCGCGATGCCCCGTCGTGTTGTTTCAACTTCTGGTAATTCCGGCATCAGTCCTCGGGCAATATCTGGTTTAATTCTATCCGATTTGGATCGAGTAATTGCTGACCCACATCAATCGGTAACTGATAACCGAATCCATCTTTAACACGTAACAACACTGTCGAGAATTCATTTTGCAGAATTCTCAGTTTGATTTCCTGCCCATCTTGCAAAGTGATTTTAATGAAGCCCTTAACAATAAAATCAGGATCTAACGCTTGCTCCAAAATCAGCTCTCCGGCATGCGCTGTTCGCCATAACTGCACCCAATGTTTTATCGTATCTTCGTCAGGTATCTCGCCAGAATGCTGCATAGTGATGCGCCAATTTTCATTCTGAAATTCTACCGTCAAATGATTCAACTCGAATTTAACCGGAATTTCATTGGATGCTAGTAACTGGGGATTAATCAGATCGCTGGTTCTGGATGGCAAAGCAAGCACATAGCGCGGAGAAATCAAATACACCTGATCACCTGTCGCCACATATTGTTGGTTGGTCATGGGTGCAAATCCGCCAAAACCAAAATACTCGTTATTCAGATACAACCGCACATTGGGTTGATCCAAACCAAAACGTCCCAGATCCACCAGCGGAAGACGTTGACTACTTGTCACTGTTAGAATTTCCAGAATTTCTGCGATCTTTCTCTCATCCGCACGAGCCTGTACCGGCTTTACCAGATACCAGTGATTATCCAATTGCTGCAGCACAATCTCTTGTTGTTGCCACACGATACGTAGGCTCTGCACCGCTTCAACCGGACTGGTTGAAAGCGGGTATTTATGAATATCCGGAGATTGCGGTCTGAAATACAGAAACACCGCCAAACCGGCAATCGTAAAAAACATGATCAGATTAAGTCGCGCGTGATGAGTCATTTTTTATATTCTTCTTTTGCGGCGCCACCAAATAACCGTCCCACTCACCAAAAACAGTACCGGCAATAAAACAAGAAAACCAATCACGATCAAAGTCAGCTCTGATTCACTTAAGATCAGATTGCTATCCAGCGTCGCGCGTGGCTGAATTACAATCAATTCTTCATCGCCTGTGAGCCAATTGATCAGATTAATACCAAAATCTAAGTTATTGCCGTTCCCGAGATAAGTATTGGCAAGAAAATGTCCACTCCCGACAACAACAATGCGCTGCTCGCGATCCTGAATATTGCGCGCCAAAGCCGCTGCAATAGTGATCGGACCAGCCACATCATCGGCTTGATCAAAATTAATCGCGTCATTCAGATCACCGGTCTCCACCCAGCCCTGTTGCGCCGCTTCAACCAGTGAAACGCTGCTCCATTCTTCACTTTCATCAATCGTTATCTGGCGCGCAAACGGAAACACCGTAATGTAATCAAAATTATTGGTGATAACGTGCTGCCCATAAATAGCACCCAAAGCAAATGTAACCGGCGCTTTAAGCTGTTCTGCCTGAGGATCAACAACAACGCCTGGAGTGAGTGTTAAGCGTAACTTCTCTGCCACGGGTAGCAATCCGCGTAACGATTCCTGATCAACCAACCATAATAGGTTGCCGCCTCGGTCTACATAATTCAGTAATTTATCTACTTCTCCCGGTAATAAGTCGGTCTGTGGAGAAGCAATCATCAACATGCTTGCATTCACGGGAACATCCTGCTCAATGGCAAGGTTCAATGACTGACTGTTAAAGCCATTTGTGCGCAAATGCTTGCCAAATTCCCCTAAATCGTAGTTGGCATTCCCATCAAGCCTGCGTTCCCCATGACCGCCCAATGCCACGATCAGTTTGTCTTCAGCGCGCGCCAAGCGCATCAAGGCGTTGGAAAACGCTTGTTCGTTAATGGCTGTGAGATGTTCGATTCGCTGATTAAATTTGATTACCATCTCACCGTTAACCTGAACATCCGCTTCCTGCGTCAATATAGGTTGCGCCACCGGATCAATAAATGTCAGAGAAAGATCTGGCTTTACACGTTGATAAAGTGCCACGAAGTCGGCAATAATCTTGTGAACATCTCCCAATTGCGCATGTTGCTCAGTGGCATAAGCCGTCACTTGAACCGGTCCTTGCAATTTTTGCAGTATCTCAACACTCGCTTCACTCAGGCTATTACGTCCATTCTGACTGACATCCCATTGCAACCGGGTTTGTGTTGCAAGATAGCCCAGCAAAATAACCAGCAACAGTAGCAAAATGACAAATACGCCATTTTGCATCAAGTAATGCCAGCGTAATTTTTTATTCAGCGTAATCATTTGCGTAACTTTTAAGCTTACCCATGCAATCGTTCTCCATCCAAGCGGCGAATCGTTAACAGCAGAAAGGTGAGGATAAACAAAATAAAATAGGCGATGCTCAAGGTATCAATCAAACCCTGATTAAACTGCTCGAAATGCTTCAGCAAAGAAAAATATTGTAACCATCCATCTGGTTCACTTGCAGCCAGATTGATCATCCACAATCCTAACAACACGCCCAAGGTGCCAATCGCGGCAAGCACCGGCTGTGCTGTCAAACTGGAAATATAAAGACCCAGCGCAGAAAAACATGCAGTCACCAGGAATAAGCCTAGCGTATTGCTAAGCAACAAGCCAAAATCCAGCGCACCACCAAGTCGTAATGAAATAGATAATGCAACTATCAGGGTAATGACAGCCAAAAAGAAAACCATTAAGCCCAGAAATTTACCGATCACAATATCGGTCATGGAAACCGGCGCTGAAATCAATAATGTCAACGTGTGATTACGGCGCTCTTCAGCCAGCAACCGCATGGATAATAATGGCGTAACCATCAATAAAATAATGGCTGCCATTGCAAACACAGGGGAAATAATAATTTCCGTAATTCCCGGGGGATTAGCAATTTGCATCAATTGAGACTGTATCTCCAGAAATGCATCCAGGCGGACCAGAAAAACCCAGGTGAGCACGAGTTGTATCAAAGCCAGCAATATCCAGGCCAAAGGAGAGATGAACAACATGCTCAATTCCTTACGGATAATGGTAACAATCATTCTTAAGATTCCTGTTTGTTCATAACTGTGTGAGTTGCGTAAATACCGCCTCCAGACTGGTGCCCTGGTGCTGCAATTCGGCCATGGTTTGATCAAATACCACGCTACCTTTATGCATTATCTGCACCCGGTCACATACACTCTCCACCTCAGACAATATATGCGTTGATAAGATAACACTACTGGACACGCCCAACTCCCGGATCAACGAGCGAATTTCGCGCATTTGATTAGGATCAAGACCTACCGTTGGTTCATCAAGAATAATGACGTCCGGGCTGTGAATGATAGCTTGCGCAATACCCACGCGCTGTTGAAATCCCTTCGACAATGTACCAATCACATACCTGCCTTGAGCTTCCAGACCACAACGTTGTTTCACATTATCCAACACAGCTTGTAACGTTTGCTTGTTGATACGATGCAATCGAGCGGCCAGCAACAAATATTCGTCGACAGTCATGTCATGATAAAGCGGTGGAATCTCGGGTAAAAAACCTAAATGCATTTTAGCTTCTTGCGGTCTATCCAACAAATCGATACCACAAATCTCAATACTGCCGGCACTTGGTGCAAGATTACCCGTCAACATACGCATCGTCGTGGTTTTACCCGCGCCATTCGGCCCAAGTAACCCCAACACTTCCCCGCGCCTTAATTCGACATTCACATTTTGCACCGCTGTATGGTGATCATATTTACGACACAGATTCTGTGCTGACAAGGTTAAAACCGCCGTTTCATCTGCCATACCTAAGAATTCCCGTCGTTAAATAGTGATATGATGAATTTTGTTTGCAAGTAAATCTATTTATAAAATTTCACAGTCTAGGGAGGCTCTGATCAAATCCCTCGACAGGCTCAAAATGAACAGTATACGTCTGATAGATCAATAATTCACCGGCTTTGACTCGATTTCGATAATAAGACAAAATGTAAACAGCCATTCTTAATCACTATGCAGTTATTTCTGTAAAAAAACTGATTTGACCATTCGGATATGCTAGCTCATTAATTCTATTTTACTTAGATTTATAGCACATATTTGTTGCAATTAAACAACATATCAATTTGAGATAATAAGCAAACAAACTGATAATTGAACACTTATAAGCTTGAAGTAGTAGAATAGCAAAGACTTTCAATTGTATTGGTAAAGCAATCTTTGCATTACCACCAGAACTCTTAGAAACATAGTTTTCATTAAAAGGACAACATCATGAAAAAAATATCAGCCAAAAATACTCTTATTGGAATGGTTCTTATACCAGCAATGTTTTCTGGTGCTGTCTTGGCACAAGCAACAAGCATTGGTCCCTACGATCAAGATCGTTCTGTAAAAAAACCGGAAGCTTATGGTGTTGATGATCGTGGCGTAGTTGCCAGAAACACAACCGGCTTATGTTGGCATACTGGCTATTGGACACCCGCTATGGCTATTCCTGAATGCGATCCAGATCTGGCTAAAAAAGTCGAGGTTGCTGCGGCACCAGCACCAGCACCAGCAGCGGCAGCTACAACTGCTCCAGAGAAGATTACATTCTCTGCAGATGCGTTATTTGATTTTGATCGCGCAACATTAAAACCAAATGGTATTCAAGCATTGAATGAGTTTGTTAGTGCCATACAAGGTATTAAGTATGACCTCATCATTGCTGTCGGCTATGCGGATCGCATTGGATCCGATGATTACAACAAAAAACTCTCTGTTCGCCGCGCTGAATCAGTCAAAGCCCATCTGGTTTCAAGAGGCATAGAACCCAGCCGCGTCTTTGTCGATGGCAAAGGCGAAGCAAATCCAGTGACGGGTAACAGCTGTGCTGGAGAGAAAAAAACAAAAGCATTGATTGGTTGTCTCGCACCTGATCGTCGCGTTGAGATCGAAGTAGCAGGTACAAAATAAGCAGTTATTCTTATTTTTCTCAAAAAGCCCTGCCATATACTGTGCAGGGCTTTTTTCTTTCTACACACAGCATAATGCATGAATGACTGGATAGAAATCGACACCGTAATTGAAGCGAAATGGATTATTCCCATTGAGCCGGCTGAAATCACACTGAATCACCACGCCATCGCAATAGACAAAGGAATCATCAGAGATATTCTGCCGACACCCGAAGCCAAACTGCGTTACAAACCCCAGCAAACAATAACACTGAACGATCATGCACTGATCCCGGGCCTGATCAACTTGCATACCCACGCAGCCATGACACTGATGCGTGGATTTGCTGATGATCTACCTCTGATGGAATGGCTTAACAAACACATCTGGCCAATCGAGAATCAACATGTTGATGCCCAATTTGTGCTGGATGGCACTCAGCTTGCCTGCGCGGAAATGATCAGAGGCGGCATTACCTGCTTTAATGACATGTACTTTTTCCCGGAGTCCTGTGCTGAGACCGCAATCCACTCAGGAATTCGCGCTGCGATTGGTATGATTGTGATTGATTTTCCAACTGCCTATGCCAGTGACGCCGATGATTATCTGGCTAAAGGACTGAAATTACGTGATCAATATCACCAACACCCGCTGCTTTCCTTCTGTTTTGCACCGCACGCGCCGTATACTGTCAGCGACAAAACATTTAGCAGCATCCTGACTTACGCAGAGCAGCTCGATATCCCCATCCACACCCACTTACACGAAACCCAGGATGAAATCCGCAGCAGTCTGGAAACCAATGGCGTACGGCCGATTGAGCGTCTGCATCAATTAGGACTGCTCAGCCCAAATTTGATTGCGGTGCACATGGTGCATCTGACAGACTATGAAATTAAACTCGTGCATCAATACGGCTGCAGCGTTGCGCATTGCCCATCATCCAACATGAAGCTTGCCAGTGGTTTTGCCCCGATTCCTGCGCTATTGAATCAGGGAGTTAATGTTGGCCTCGGTACAGACGGCGCGGGCAGCAACAATCGCCTAGATATGTTTGAAGAAATGCGACAAGCGGCACTCCTGGCAAAAGCAACCAGTGGCCGAGCCGATTCCCTGCCCGCGCATCAAGCACTCAGAATGGCCACCCTGAATGGTGCCAATGCTTTGGGGTTGGGAGAAATAACCGGTTCATTAGTCGTTGGAAAAGCGGCTGATATCACAGCAATTAATTTTTCCGACCTGAACCTCACACCTTGCTATGATCCAACTTCACATTTGGTATACACAGCAAGCCGAGAGCAAGTGAGTCATGTATGGGTAAATGGTAGAATGCTATTGCACGATAAACAATTGACTACGTTGAACCCATTTGAACTGCAATATCGTACCGTTTACTGGCAAGAACGTATTGCCTCAACATCAAGATAATCCGCATAAAGGAACATAAATGGAAAATGACGGCATTAATGCTGATCCGCTGGAACTTGAAAAATTCAGCCAACTTGCACACCGTTGGTGGGATCCGAACAGTGAATTCAAACCATTGCATGAAATCAATCCATTACGCCTTAATTACATTGATGAATTGATTGAGGGACTGGAAGGAAAAACCGTTCTGGATGTGGGATGCGGCGGCGGTATTTTATCCGAAGGCATGGTATCCAAAGGCGCTCATGTAACCGGTATTGATCTCAGCGATAAAGCGCTTAAGGTTGCCAAGCTACACTTGCTGGAAAGTGGTCACCAAGTTGATTATCGCAAGATTACAGTCGAATCCTTGGCGAAAGAGCAGCCGCAACACTATGATGTGGTCACTTGCATGGAAATGCTCGAGCATGTACCTGATCCGATGAGTGTTATTCGTTCATGCACTCAGCTAGCCAAACCCAAAGGATGGGTTTTCTTCTCAACCATTAACCGCAACCCGAAAGCCTACCTGTTTGCCATTATTGGTGCTGAATACGTATTAAAAATGCTGCCGCGCGGCACGCATGAATACGCCAAATTTATCAAACCATCCGAACTTGCGCGCATGGCACGTAATGCAGGGTTGATGGATGAGAAATTGATTGGCATGACGTACAACCCGATCACCAAAGTCTACGCGCTGGAAGATGATACCGACGTTAACTACATCATGGCCTATCGCAGCTAATTTAATAGCTCCGGCATAATGTAATTTTTACCACTTAACTTCTGACTAATGATTAAAGCAGTCCTTTTCGATTTTGATGGAACGCTGGCTGACACCGCCCCCGATCTCGGCCATGCCCTGAACCGGCAACGCATTGCACGCGGCATGCCTGCATTGCCCATTGAACAGATCCGCACCCAGGCATCAGCCGGTTCACGAGGATTGCTGGGTCTCGGCTTCAATATCAAGCCGGGTGACAGTGACTATGAATTTATGCGCGATGAATTCCTTGATTTCTATACACAGCGCCTATGCCACGACACTTGCTTGTTTCCGGGTGTTGATGAATTGCTGGATCATTTGGAAATACGCAATCTGCCTTGGGGCATTGTGACCAACAAGCCAGCGCGTTTCGCGCACCCATTGATTGAAATGCTCGGCCTTGCGCAGCGCGTTGCTTGCGTCATTTGCGGCGACGAAACCACCAACGCCAAACCACATCCGGAACCGCTACTGACCGCCAGCGACAAAATAGCCATCTCTCCTGTCCACTGCATCTATCTGGGAGACGACATACGCGACGTACAGGCCAGTTTGGCGGCAGGTATGCAACCCATCGTTGCCCGCTATGGCTATCTGGGTAACGACCAGCCGCCAGAAACCTGGGGCGCCAACTATCTAATTAATCATCCCAAAGAATTGCTGACTTATCTGTAAAGAGCACCTCTAAAAATTCAGAGTTCTAAACAAAACTAGGCGCGAGCAAAAAATGGTGACGCAGTATATAACTGATATGTAAGGAAACATTCTTTGTGAACCACAAAGTGTTGTGACGAAATTTGGATTTTTAGAGGTGCCCTAAAGAAGCACGTATTAATTCTGTTAGAATAACCAACATATAGGACTTGAACTTTCTGGTTTCAACACCATCCTATACACTACCAAAACGAATACTGGGGACGATCTGGTTTCGACGTGGGTTGCAAAGCAGCGCAGGGCATACCGAGGATCAGTCTACCTCGTAAATCCATCTGAAAAAAAATAGTCGCAAACGACGAAAACTACGCTTTAGCCGCTTAATACGGCTAGCCTCTGCACCGGTGGGCCTCAACGCCGGGTCTGGCAACAGACAGCAGAGTCACTAACGAGGATCGTGTTCTGCAGGGTCACTTTGCAGAACACTAAACGCAAGGTGACTCGCCTGTCATCAGCCTGCCAGTTGGCGGTTGCCAGGTTAAATTAAATAATATGGCTAAGTATGTAGAACTGTCTGTAGAGGACTTGCGGACGCGGGTTCGATTCCCGCCGTCTCCACCATTTTAAAGTCTTACAAGATCCAATAAGAACCCGGAAATGATCATTAACAGTGCATCTCCGGGTTTTTTATTGCCTATAGCATCCTAAATTATGCTATAAAATACTAGTATTTTAGTAGTACTAATTGTAGTACCATAAATATATCTTAAAAATTGGTACTACTAAAAATGGCTAGAACGACAAAACCATTGACTGATACAGAAATCAAAAAAGCAAAACCAAAAGATAAAATTTATACCTTATCTGATGGGCATGGCCTGCAATTAAGAATCAAGCCCAATGGCTCTAAAATGTGGTTGTTTGATTACCTTAAACCACATACAAAAAAACGCACTTGTTTAAGTTTTGGGTTATACCCTGCGTTGTCTCTTGCTGATGCACGTAGCAAACGCGATGAAGCCAAAAAATTACTTATTAAAGATGTTGATCCCAAAGAATTCAGGGATGAGAGGAAATTTCTAAATGAAGTTGCTCAAAACAATACACTTGAGCACATTGCTGCCCGCTGGCTTGAAATTAAGAAATCGATGGTAACCGTCAATCATGCTGCTGATATATGGCGTTCACTGGAGCTGCATATATTTCCAAGTTTAGGCAAAGTACCCATACACAAAATTACTGCTGTAAAAGCAATTGAGACGATTCAAAGAGTTGCTGCAAAAGGTAGCCTAGACACGGTTAAACGCCTATGCCAGCGTTTAAATGAAATCATGGTTTATGCTGTCAATTCAGGGATGATAAACGCAAATCCTTTATCGGGTATCAATCAAGCGTTTCAATCACCAAAAAAACAACACCTGCCAACGATAAAACCAGAGCAATTACCCTTATTGATGCAAGCCTTATCAATGGCCAGCATCAAATTAACTACTCGCTGCCTAATTGAGTGGCAATTACACACAATGGTTAGACCGAGTGAAGCTGCTGGAACACGATGGAGCGAAATAGATTTTGATACTAATCTATGGGTAATTCCAGATCATCGTATGAAAAAGAAAAAACAGCATGTCGTACCGCTATCACCCCAAAGTTTAGCATTGCTAGATTTAATGAAGCCTATAAGCTCCAATAGTGAATTTGTGTTTCCTTCGGACAGAAATTTTAAAGCACATACTCACCCCGCAACAGCTAATATGGCAATAAAAAGAATGGGATTTCATAAACAATTGGTTGCACATGGTTTGAGAGCATTAGCCAGCACCACTCTGAATGAACAAGGCTTTGACCATGATGTAATAGAAACCGCACTAGCCCATACAGGAAGCAATGAAGTACGAAATGCTTATAATCGTGCTGATTATATTGAACGCCGGAAACATCTTATGAATTGGTGGAGTGAGTATATAGAAAACGCAGCTATTGGAAATTTGAGCTTAACATTCTTCTTTACCGCTGGAATTGGGTGCCGATGTGCAACGAAAAATACCTCGGCCTATGTTCTTTCTAATGATACATGTTGTTCCGAGCCCGCCTTGATTGGCCATGGCAAATCGTTTAATTTAATAACTGGAATTAGAATGTTTAATCCTAATCATATTTCAAAATCATTAATTATTTTTTTAATACTTATCCTTTCCGGCTGCGGCATCTTCAATAAATCAAGAAGTAATGATTCGGCGCAGAAAACTCATTCTGATTCCCAAACTACAGAGTCCTCCGACTCTTCAAAAAGCTTAGTACCTCCGGGATTTGGAGAGACTCCACGTAACCCCGGGGGCTATAATCCAATTAATCCAGCCGGCGCAGGGGCTGGATATTGATATTCGTATATCATCCATTTTCATTTAATAACCCGCTCCGGCGGGTTTTTTATTGTTTAATGTTGAATTTATTTTCCTACATGATGGCTACACAGAGCAATAAAAAGAAAAAAGGATTACAAACATAAGTCTGTAACCCCTTGATTTATCTTGGTAGGCCGTGCGAGATTCGAACTCGCTACCAACTTGGCACTTCGATGCTGTTTAGGGTAGTGGGCGTCCATTCCATTACTTTTATTCCGAGATTCCCGCGAAATTTAGTGCGCCTCAGTGGTACATTTTTACACCGCTATTTACACAAGCCTGCTTGGAATTGGATACGGTTCATGGCCATGGCAGTTTCTCTTTGATGGGTTTGTTTGGGTCAGTATGCGCCTTATAATAGAAAAAATCGGGTTTGGCTGAACAATCTTTCTAATCAGGATATAATTTGCTGTAATGAAAAATACATCTGGCTCAACTATTCAACACCTTTCTAGAACATGTATCCCCACAATCGAGCCGTCCATTCTTTCAGTCTGAGCAGTAGCGGCCTATGCTCCCATTCTTCGAGTTCGATCGCATTCGAATTCGCAATATCCCTAAAGTAGGCTGCCTGCATTTGCTGCGCAAAGTCACGCCCCAGAATGACTGCATTGATTTCGTCATTGTCCAGCGCGCTACGCCAATCCAGATTGCTAGATCCAACGCAAGACCAGACGCCGTCTACAATTGCGGTTTTTACATGCAGTAGTGCGCCTTGCCGTTCGTAAATTTTTACGCCTCCCTTCAGCAACTCAGAATAGTATGAACGTCCCGCATGAAATGCTGCTACCGAATCGGAATAACTCGGCAGGATCAGCCTGACATCTACGCCACGACCTGCAGCATCAATCAGGGCATTGAGAAGCTGCGGATCAGGCACAAAGTAGGCATTTGTAATATACACTTGTTTTTCCGCGTTAGTGATCGCGGATATGAGCGTCAGATAGATCAGGCTGTAAGGATCATCCGGCGTACTGCCAATTGCACGAATTATTTCCTTACCCTGTGGCGCTACCATCGGAAAATAGTTTCTTTGTGCCAGCGGTTTGCCATGCTGCTTGTTCCAGGTTTGCAGAAACAATTTCTGAAATTCGGCAACTACCGGTCCTTCGATTTGAATATCGGTATCGCGCCATCCACGTGTTTGATCAATCGGTTCTTCTTTTCTCCTGATGGAGGATCCGGTCGAATAAGTGTTGCTGATATTGATGCCGCCAATAAATGCGGTATGTCCATCCACCACGAGCAGCTTGCGGTGATCACGATTATTGGGTGTCCATGACTTCTTTATTAATAATGGATTAATCGGATTGAATTCAAGTACCTGAACACCTGCTTGCGCGAGACGATCAAAGAACGTCCTTGCTGTGCCTATTGTGCCGTAGCTGTCATAAATCAGGTTGACTTGGATGCCTTGTGCTTGCCGCTCGATCAATAGATCCGCGAACTGTTGACCGACTTCATTATCTTCGATGGTGAAGGATTCCAAATTGATATGATCTTTGGCTTTGCGGATAGCGGCGAACATAGCCTGATACGTTGCTGGGCCGTCCTGCAGCAATATGACCTTATTGCCTACTACGAGTGGACTGCCGACGATTTCCTGTTCGAGTACAATCTGTTTATCCAAGATATCGATGTCGCCGGACTTTTGCTTGAGTTTCTCCACGATGGCCGCGCTTCTTTTAGCCGAAATCGTACCCCATGCGTCTTTGAAATGCGCTGCTTGCGCAATGTAATGCTCCGTCAGGAATTGCGTATCGGGCAGCGTCGCGCAACCGGTCGAGAGTAATGAACAGCATGCCGCTGCAGCAGCGAGCTTAAGCTTGGTTATCATCACATCATTCTTTATCTGAGGTATGCTGATTTTCATGGAATTTTTAGTCTCACACAATGAAGATATAAAATGGAGAACAAAAATAGTGCAACAAACTGGCAGCGAAAGTAGGAAAGATGAAGACTCTATTTGTTTCCAAATGAATTTACTTGGCAATGTTATGCGAATCTAATGGCAGCTTAACACGATGTTTCCCATATTTAACAGCGCATACATCACAATGTGTCTATGTGCGTTACTGCACAGAACCGGCTCAAAGATCATTGTAATGTACCCTCCGGGATGGTTGAATAAATAATCCGTGCTTTGGCAGTAACTATTAGGTTATGACGATAAACTGGGCAGGCGAGTCCGGATAGATGACGTTGACTGGATATCGGCTTAACGCGAGATCAAATTCTTTTACAGAGAAAATGAGATTAATTGCGATGAAAACACTTTATTAATAGCGTTCATTAGCACTCAAAACCAATATGAAAATTAGAATCAGTCAGATAATTATAGTGTTAGCCGGGATTTTCTCAGCCTTAAGTTTTGCTGAAGTAAACCCATCACTTCCACTCGTTAAATTACAAGGCCAAACGCAATTTATTTCTGGAGGCGTAGGCAAAGATGAGTCGGAAGCAATATTGCAGGCAAGAAAAACATGGGCATTGATGCTTGAATTATCACAAAATACTGGCTCCAAAGCCCAATACATCAGTGATGTCCACGTATTAATTAAGGACAAGGTAGGCAATACTGTTCTTGATACTACCACTGAAGGCCCCTACCTGTTGGTGAACCTTGCTCCAGGAAACTATTCCCTGAATGCCACCTACGAGTTAACTACTCTCCATCGCGATCTAAGTATTCAAGAAAAGCGTGGAAAAATAATTACATTAACCTGGCCTGCTGCCAAAAATAATTAACCCAGACAATAGTCCGAATCGCTTTGACGATATACAGGCCATTTTGTTTCTTTACTTTGGAAAAATACTATGGACAACCAACACCGCAAAAGCAGCTCCTTGCTAACACACGCACTCGGAGTGATAATTGTCGCGGCAATTTGCAATACAGTATCGGCTAATGATTCAACGGTGAAAGCCGATACCGCGACACCGCCTGATATTATTTGCATGATGAATTGGGCACAAACATTCTTTCCCAATCTGTTTTCACCGCCGGTATCAGGCGTGCAATTATCTTCACCCTATACCTATCGCTATTACCCCGACACCAACGCCTATGTGGGCGTTTCCTCTGCAGATAACCATGTCTATTACCAGGGACCAGACGATGCCTTGCCACGGGATATAGGTGATTTATCTGCTTTGTTGAATGAATCGGGATGTGGAGAAAAGCCTTATCCTGTCGTCTTTATTCATGGTATCGCTTCTTCTGCAGACACATGGGTATCGTATAGAGATTATCTGATTAACAGTGCTGGCTGGACATTCGGTGGGATACCTGCTTTCAATCCGGCCACAAAAACAGTTGCTATAAGCTGCCCATTAGATACTCCGAGCTGTACGGGGAATACTGGTAACTTCTATGCTGTAAATTTCTCCGACAATCAGGGATTGTTTCTTGATGTCCAGGGAGGAGAATTAGCAGTAATCATTCAAGCGGTGTTAGATGAAAACCCTGAGGCAACAAAAGTCCTTCTGATTGGACATAGCACAGGTGGTCTTGCTGCAAGAGAATATCTGCAAGGGTTAGCTCGAGTGTTCGATTCGGCAACGACAATTCCGTATCGGGAGGATGTTGCGAAACTCATTACCATTGGGACTCCGCATCAGGGTAGTTTTTGGGCCGAGACATGTCACGTTAATTTCGATATTTTCGATATTTTCGATAAAGTCGGCATTTGCGATCTTCTACCTTATCATATTGACTCAAACAGTGTTTCAATCAAGGATTTACAACCCAACAGCGCAGCTTTGAATGTACTTAATGACTTGGCTACGCACCCCCTTCCATCCAATGTACGCTATGTTTCGATAATTGGAACGGGGCAATCAACTTTGTCCAGCTTGGTTGATTTCCAAACAGGAGATGGAATCGTAACCGACACTTCCCAGAACCTTATAGCGGTAACCGGAGATCTTCCTCTTCAACAGAAATCAACTACGATTGACATTCCTTTCCGAGATTGTGGTAATAAAATAAAAGTGCCAGTTATCGGAAGCGTAGGTCAAACCCATACGTGTGAGACAACGGATATTAGCGTAGGAGCAGAAATTTTGAGAAATTTACAATAGGTAGCAATGCAATAGGCGGTGAGTTTAAAGGGCAATGTCACCAATATCCTAGTATCCATTCGTTTTTTAATGGATATGAGTAATAATTACCATCAATTTACCCATCAAAAAGAAAACAAGAAATTTTCCAAAAGGAAGTCTTGTTCAGATCTATATATTGGAATGTGCTGATTCAAGTCTTTATACCGGCATTACTACAGAATTAACCCTTCGGATCTCAGAGCATGAAATGGGTAAAGGAGCGCGATATAGCCATGGTCGCGGGCCTTTTCGACTTGTACATCAGGAACTTTACAAAAACAGAGCAGAAGCCTCAAAAAGAGAAATCATAATAAAAGCTATGACTCGGACGAGAAAGTTAGCTCTGATTCAGGGAGCCCCCTAGAATGAGAAGACCTGTCTTACTTCTGAATGATGCTTTTTATCCCCTGATCGAATAACTGAAACTAATGCGGTCTGGATCCAGTCAAACAACGCGAAATGGTTTTAATAAATACCTTAGTTACATTATGGGATGGGGATATCATTTCCAATCTGATCTGAAATCTCTTAAATGACGAGTTGGGATTAGAATCCAATTTGTCTTTCACTACATTTATGCACAATAGGCTTCATATAAAAAATATTAGATTGGTACATTTGATCATCGCCTTGCTTGCAATGATAGAAAGCCATTCTGTTTTAGCGCGGGATGGACATGGTGGTGGCGGCCATTTTGGAGGAAATTATGGTCATTCGGGTGGCTATAGTAGTCATGGGCATAGCCACTTAAATCTTGGTATAAATCTCGGCGGCTATTATGGTCCCGGATTTTATGGTTATGGGGGATATGGCGGTTATAGCCGTTATGGCTTTGGTGGCTACGGATTCGGTGGTTATGGGTATGGCTATCCCTCTTACTATCCACCTTATTATGCTTATCCGCCAACCGTGATAGTGCCTTCAACCTCTCCGGTCTATACGCAGCAGCAACAGGCTGAGCCTGTCCAGCCACAAACCAATTACTGGTACTATTGCCAAAACCCGGATGGTTATTATCCTTATGTCAAGAATTGCCCGGGTGGCTGGTTACAGGTAGCTCCGCAGCCACCTGCACAATAACGCAAAGAGAAAACATGTTTATAACAAAAAGATTACTTATATTGCTGATTGTTTGGCTACTAACTGCCTGCGCAAACCTACCAACAGGTCCAAGCGTTATGACATTACCTGGTGCCGGTAAAAGTTTTGATCAGTTTCGTCAGGATGATAGTGAATGCAGAGAATATGCTTATCAACAAATTAACGGCAAGACTCCTCAACAATCATCCCGAACTAGCGGTGTAGAAAGCGCCGCTATTGGAGCTGGGTTAGGCGCTGCTTCCGGCGCTGCCATAGCTGGTGGTGAGGGAGCTGCCATAGGTGCTGGAATAGGCCTTTTAGCGGGCGCACTGTTTGGAACAAGCAGTGGCACATCTTCAGGTTATGAAAGTCAACAGCGCTATGACAACAGCTATATCCCTTGCATGTATTCGAAAGGCCATAATGTTCCTGTTTCAGGTAACGTCAGCAGGGATCTGCCCGCAAGTAGCGGCGTCAGTCGAAGAATTTCTTCACCACCAGTAAATTCTAATCCACCACCGCCACCACCCGGTAACCCACCGCCTCCACCTCCACGGTAGAATTCTCTATAGCTGCAGTGTTTTGTAAAATATGAGATGCGTAGATTAAGCAGCAAGTTGGCGCGTAGGGTGCTGCCCCATAAATACTTAACACTGTCACATTCATATCCCGGTCATTTATCTTGGAAGAATGTGACTCGACGCGCTCTCTTTTCGTCTAGAGCTTGCAGTTATTCTTGATTATGTTCTTTGGATACGCAATTTACCCTACTCGCCGAAACTTCATCGCTACGTCGTCACTTTAAACAACGTCTGAAGGCTCTTGTTTACAGGGATGAGATACATTTCCACACTCAAACTGAACAGTAGTGTGCTGAATTCCAAACTTCTCACGCAATTCGTTATTGATTTGAACCAATAGCAGATCGTCAATGACCGCATCTGGCTTGATTAGATGCACGGTTAGGGCAATTTCCGTCGTGCTCATTGCCCAGATATGCAAGTCGTGAACTGCTTCTATTCCTGGAAGATTCGCGAGATAAGCCTCAACTTTGGCCGGATGAATATTGGCTGGCACAGCATCAAGTGCAAGGTTAAGCGATTCGCGCAGCAAGCCCCAAGTACCAATACCAATAATTACGGCGACCACAAGGCTTACGACCGAATCCAACCACAACCATCCTGTAAATTTTATGGCAATAGCTGCTAAAACAACACCCATAGAAACCGCTGCGTCAGCCACCATGTGCAAATATGCGCCGCGAATATTCATATCTTGCTTTTGGCCCGACATGAACAGCCACGCCGTAAGCCCATTGATTACAATGCCAACTGACGCTACCCAAATGACTGTGTCACTCGCCACGAACTCGGGATAGCCAAATCTGTGAATAGCTTCCCAGGCGATAGCACCGACCGCAACAAGCAAAACTAGCGCATTAATCAATGCAGCTAATATCGAAGTACGGCGTAAACCATAAGTATGCCGCTGTGTTGGCAGCTTGCGTACTAATACGCTTGCGCCCCACGCGAATAATAAACTCAACACATCGCTGAGGTTGTGGCCTGCATCCGCTAACAACGCGAGAGAATTTGCAAATAAACCAAAAATGACTTCAAGCACAACAAAACCTACATTTAGCGCAATCCCAATTGCGAATGCGCGATCAAAGTTCCTTGGAACGTGGCTATGATCATGATCGTGGGAGTGGTTATGTGCCATATATTGATTTTATTCCAACATGTGAACTTCTAAAGTTAGCGGCTTAACTATATTTAAACAGCAGTACTATAGTGGACCCTCCTTTCAGGACAGTAAATTAAGATGGTATCCTGCTAAGAAGGAGCAGGAAATGACGGGAATAAAGCGAAAGAATTTTACGGGT
>NZ_JAYUWI010000058.1:0-15622 GCF_043753625.1 Nitrosomonas sp. | reverse complement strand
TGATGTCACTGCGCCGACCGATGCTGAACTTTATACAAAAAAGTCACGGCCCACTACTACATCTAGCTACCTTGGGAGTTAACCGGATAAGCACGGTATATTCTTCGAAAAGAGCAATCTCACTAACGACAGCAATGGCACTTTTAACAATTATGGGAGCTCTGTTTTTCTATCCCAAAGCTCCATAAACAACAACGGCATAATGAACAATTATGGCACCTTCACCAGTAGCGGCCTGATTGAAAATTCCAACACGATTGACGGCTCTGGCGTATTTATCCAAGATGCTGATGGACCCAGTAGTGCAACCATTAATAACGGCAGCTTCAGTCAGACATCTTTCCAGTTCAATGGCGGCGAGGTGGGCGGAGGCGGCTCGTTCACAGGTGATGTCACCATTGCTAGCGGTGCTATTGTTAGACCAAGCGCCACAACAACGTTCAATGGCGATTTTCACAGCAGCGGCGATTTTGTTCTTGGAATTGCCGGAACGGGAACTGGACTCTATAGCATGTTGGCCATTAACGGCAATGCCGATTTTACCGGAGGCGATGTTCTGTTCGTCTTCACAAACAACTTTCACCCTGCCGTGGGAGATCATTGGAATTTTTTGCTTGCCGATAGCATCACTGGATTGGACAGTTTAAATATCAGCTTCGCAGGTACAAGCTTACCGAACAGCGACAAAATAAAAGGCGATATTACATTCGATAATTTGGGCGGGCATTTGGTCATTACTGCCGTCCCCGAGCCTTCTACCTACGCCATGCTTCTCGCCGGGCTTGGTTTATTAGGATTTGTAGCACATCGTAGAAAAACGATTACTATTTGATTCCAACCTAGACCATTAACAACAACGCCAATCCAATACCGGCAGCGGTTGCCAGCATACCCAAGATGCATTGTTTCGCCAGCAAGGCGTTGCCGATGAAGAAAATGAGGCCGAGTTTGAAACCAATGTTGGAGAGTATTGCGAGTGAAGTGGCCGTCACCGCTTGCGTGGCTTCCAGTTTACCCAGTTCATATAAACGCAGGCTCGACAGGGTAATGGCATCGACATCCGTCAGGCCGGAGACTAACGCGACGGCATACAATCCGCTGCTGCCAGCGATGTCCGATAGCCATGCGGCAAAAAACAGCACGATGCCATAGATCAGTCCGAAAGCCGCTGCCGTGCGCATTTCGGTTGGATTCTTGGTTTCTGGCACCGGCAACTCATTTTGCCGTTCTAACTGATACCACCAATAAGCCGTGACACCTAATCCCAGCAGAAAACCACTGCCTAAAATAGGCAATAGCTGCGGCAATATGGCGGGAGTAGCCACCGCACTGACGATAGCCAAGCGGATCAGCACCGTTAAATTGGCAAGCAGGATGACCACGACAGCGAGCGGGATAAAATTTGGGTTTTCCGTGCTACGGCGGGCGTATACCAGTGTTGTGGCGGTGCTGGAAACCAACCCGCCGAATAAACCCAGCACCGCACTGTGGCGTGGACCGATCAATTGTAGTGCGATATAACCCGCCAGACTAACGCCGGAGATCAATACCACCATTAACCAGATCTGGTACGGATTGATCGCTTCGTAAGGTCCATAGCTCTTGTCTGGCAGTATCGGCAGAATGATAAAAGTCAGCACGGCAAACTGCAGTATGGAAATTAAATCCCGCCGGCTCAGCTTTTGCGTGATGCCGTGCAGTTCTGTTTTGAAGTACAGCAAAACCGTGGTGATGATGGCGAGCATGACGGCCAGTGTGTCGTTGCCATACCAGACCGAAGCGCCCAAACCATAGCACACCAGAATAGCGACTATGGTGGTCGTGCCTGGATCTGCATTATCGTCTTTGATACGGAAATAAGCGGCGATCATCATCAAACCGATGATCAGCAAGCCACCTAGCAGCAGCCAGGGTGTGGCTTTTTCCGACAACATAGCGGCCAGCGTGCCGAATAACGCAACCAGTGCAAATGTTCTTAACCCTGCCCGCGAACTTGGGTTGCGTTCGCGTTCCAGCCCGATTAATAAGCCAATCGCAAGACTGGTCACAAAATGTGGCAAAGCAGCCAATTCGCCATTCAGTGTGAATTCAGTGTGCATCGTTGATTACCGGATTATCTGCGTGAAACCAATGTTCGAGCAGGAACTGTAAAGTTGTCTTGCCATTATATTCATTAATCTGTAAGCGATAAACCGCATCAATAAGATCGGGTAGCGGATCGTTATGGAAAAACAAAATACCGTCGTAAGAATCCCCTGATTTCCGCGGCGTTTGACCTGGGTTACTGTAATCCAACTTTCTTAATTTCAGTTTTAAATGCTTCTCACCAACAATGCGCTGGCTTTCGACATAAAACCGCGCATTGAATGACGGTTGCGGAAAACCTTGTCCCCACACTTGCCGGTCGAGGTATTCAACCAGTTCCAAATTAATGTCAGAGGCTTCCAGATCGCCATCGGTTTCGATCACGCGCGTCAAATCGGCCGGTGTCAGCAGGGTTTGTGCAACTTGCTCAAAAGCATCGCAGAACTTCTCAAAATAATGCGCATGAATCGTCAATCCCGCTGCGGCTGCGTGACCGCCGAATTTGAGGATCAGTTCAGGATGCCGTTTGGCAACCAGATCCAATGCATCGCGCAGGTGAAAGCCATTAATCGATCGCCCGGAGCCTTTGATTTCGCCGTCATTGCCAGGTGCGAAAATGATGACCGGACGGTGATGTTTGTCTTTGATACGCGAAGCGAGTATGCCGATGACACCCTGATGCCAGTCGGTATCGAACAGGCAGATACTGTAGGCGGCCTGTATTTCCGGTTGCAGGGTTTTGAGCGTATCTTCCAGCTTGAGTAACGCGCTTTCCTGCATGGTGGATTCGATTTCCCGGCGCTGCCGGTTCAATTCATCCAGTTGTTTGGCAATTTGTGTCGCATATGCTGCATCATCGGTAATCAGACATTCAATACCCAGCGACATATCGTCCAGCCGCCCGGCTGCGTTCAATCGCGGTCCTAGCATGAAGCCCAGTTCATATGTGGAAATTTGCTGATATTCCCGCCGCGACACCTGCAACAGCGCATTAATACCCGCGCAGCCGCGGCCTTTACGAATGCGTTGCAAGCCTTGCTGTACCAGAATGCGATTGTTGCTGTCCAGCTTGACTACATCGGCGACCGTTCCCAGTGCCACCAGATCAAGAAAACCGGCGAGATTGGGCTCTTGCCCCGGTGTGGTGAAAGCACCGCGCTGACGTAACTCAGCCCGCAGCGCCAGCATCAGGTAAAAGATAACGCCCACACCGGCAATACTTTTGCTCGGAAAAGGGCAGCCGGGTTGGTTGGGATTGACAATAGCCATGGCTGCAGGCAACTCATCCCCAGGGAGATGGTGATCGGTAATTACGACTTGCATGCCCAGCCGGTTGGCTTCAGACACGCCTTCGACGCTGGCGATGCCGTTATCGACGGTAATCAGGATATCCGGTTGCTTGGTGGTATGCGCCAAATGCACAATTTCCGGGGTCAATCCATAACCGAATTCAAAACGATTCGGCACCAGATAATCAACAATTGCGCCAAATTTTCGCAAAACCCGGATGCCGACAGCGCACGCTGTTGCGCCATCGGAGTCATAATCCGCCACAATCAGCAGGCGTTTTTTTGCTGCGATGGCATCGGCCAGCAGGGTTGCCGTCACCATGATATTTTTCAGTTGCCCGAATGGAATCAGCTGTGCCAGCTCTGTTTCAAGTTGGCTGGAATTTTCAATGCCGCGTGCGGCATAAATGCGTGCGAGTACCGGCGATAGGCCGCTACCGCTAAGTGCCTCGACAGTATGCGAATCATACACACGGGTGGTAATTTTAGACATGAACCGGACAATACGCAGGCGGTTTTAAATCGTGCGAGAAAGTTTTATTCTGCACTGGTTTCCGTCGCTGGTGCGAATTTTTCCACCTTGAGGATGTGCAACCGGCGACTATCGGCGCGTTGCACGGTAAATTTGAAGTGACCGATAACGACCGATTCGTGCCGGATCGGCAAGCGGCCAAATTTGTTGAGGACCAAACCGCCGATTGTGTCGTAGTCATCGTTGCTGAAGTTTGCACCGAGCACTTCATTGAAGTTTTCAATTTCGGTAATCGCCTTGACACGATACAGTCCGTCCGATTCCATGACGATGTTATCTTCTTCCTCGTCAAAATCGTATTCGTCTTCAATTTCTCCAACAATCTGTTCGAGTACATCTTCGATGGTGACGAGACCGGCTACACCGCCATATTCGTTAACGACAATGGCCATGTGATTGCGATTGCTGCGGAAATCCTTGAGCAGAACATTCAGCCGTTTGGATTCCGGAATGAATACAGCCGGTCGCAACATGTTGCGCATAGCGAATTCTTCTTCACTGGCGTAATAGCGCAGCAGATCTTTTGCTAGCAGAATGCCGATGATGTTGTCTTCGCTGCCTCCGGTGACCGGAAAACGGGAATGCGCGGCTTCGATTACAAACGGAATAAATTTTTCGGGTGTCTCACTGATGTCGACGATATCCATTTGCGAGCGCGGCACCATAATATCGCGCGCCTGCATTTCTGAAACCTGCATAACACCTTCGATCATGCTGAGTGCATCCGAATCCAGTAAATTACGCTCAAAGGCAGAGTGCAGTACGGTAATAAGTTGTTCGCGGTCTTCCGGTTTACGGATCAGCAAAGCGCCTAACCGCTCTAACCAGCCGCTTTTAGGAGGAGGTTCTTCCATGATGTCGAGTGAATCTAGTTGAAGTAATAGAAAAAGGGATTAAAGATTTTCTTCGCTGCTTATCCAGGCAAAGATTATTGTGGTGAAATTGCGTCGCCATGCTCTGTATACGGATCATCATAGCCAAGTCGGGCCAGTATTTGTGTCTCCATTTGCTCCATCACAACTGCTTCGGCTTCTTCAATATGATCGTACCCTTGTAAATGCAAAATACCGTGAACGGTTAGATGTGCGTAATGTGCCGTCAGGTTCTTATGTTGTTGCCGAGCCTCTTGGCTGACAATCGGCGCACAAAGCACGATATCGCCCGTTAGGGGCTGCCTATCGTCATAAGCAAAAGTTAGCACGTTCGTCGCATAATCCTTATTGCGGAATTGATGGTTGAGTTCATATCCTTCGGCTTCATCCACAATGCGTAAAACAATTTCGGCTTCCTGCATCAACGCGACTTTAACCCAGCGGCGGAACTGCGGCCGTGTGGGTACGTCTGTGCTATTTGTCGCATACTGCACCATCAGCTTAAATAATTTCTCCATGCAAAAAGCTTATCAGGACTCCTGCTTGCGCTTGTCGTGTTTTTCATAGGCAGTGACAATGCGTTGCACTAAAGGATGTCTCACCACATCTTCAGATTTAAAATGTGTGAAGGCAATGCCGCGAATGTCTTTGAGCACCTGCTGAACTTCCATCAATCCGCTTTTCTGATGTTTGGGCAGATCGACCTGCGTTACATCACCGGTAATCACAGCTTTGGAGCCCAAACCAAGGCGCGTTAAGAACATTTTCATTTGTTCCGGCGTGGTGTTTTGTGCCTCATCCAGAATGATAAATGACTGATTTAGCGTGCGTCCGCGCATAAAAGCTAACGGTGCGATTTCAATCGAATTACGCTCAAATTGTTTGCTGGTTTTTTCAAGTCCCATTAAATCATACAATGCGTCATACAATGGGCGTAAATAAGGATCAACTTTCTGGGTCATATCGCCGGGTAGAAACCCTAAATGCTCGCCCGCCTCAACCGCAGGGCGGACCAAAATCAGGCGCGATACTAGGCCACGTTCCAGCGCATCGACAGCGCTGGCCACAGCGAGATAGGTTTTGCCGGTGCCGGCCGGGCCGATGGCAAAAGTGATATCGTGTTCCTGAATTTGTTGCAGATACAGCGCCTGGCGTTGGGTTCGCCCATATAAATTGCTGCGGCGTGTAAGCAACGCGGGCTGTTTGATGGTTGCGGTCTTATCCGACTCATCGGCTGGGCTAGGCGCGTTCTGTGGACTCAGCGCTTCGATCAAGCCGAGTTGAACTTGCTCCAGACTCAGATGTTGTTGCGATTGGCTGTAAAAATTGCGCAATACTTGTGCCGCCAGTTTTATCTGCCCGGATTTCCCCGATAAACTGAAATGTTCACCGCGCCGTGAAATGGCCACATCCAATGCTGTCTCAACCTGTTTGAGGTTCTCATCTAATGCGCCACACAGATTCGCGAGTCGCTGGTTATCCGCTGGTGTGAAAGAAATTTCGAGGGGTGTGGGTTTCAATGTCAAGCGATGCTGTTACGATAATACAATTCTCTCAGCGGGCGCGATACTTTGCAAGTAAAACCCTTCTGTAAGAATTTTTTATTCATGCACTATTTCACCGCGCAACGTATGCGACCGTGCTTCTGTGATGCGCACATTCACAAAACAGCCAACCTGCTCAGGATTGCTTGTTAAATTGACGACACGGTTATTGTCCGTGCGTCCATAAAATTCATCTGCATTCTTTTTGGATACGCCTTCCAGCAGTACTCGCTGTACCGAACCGATCATTTGCTGACTGATTTTTCCGCATTGCTGATTAATTTGTGCCTGTAATTGATGCAATCTTTCCAGCTTGACTTCCTGTGGTGTGTCATCGGGCAAGTCAGCAGCCGGCGTGCCCGGACGTGGGCTGTAGATAAAACTGTAGGAATCGTCAAAGTTCATATCTTCAATCAACTTAAGGGTTGCTGCAAAATCTGCCTCAGTTTCTCCGGGAAAACCAATGATGAAATCAGAAGTGACTGAAATATCCGGGCGTATCGCACGTACTTTGCGGATGATCGATTTGTATTCCAATACGCTATAACCCCGTTTCATCGCCGCCAGCACCCGGTCGGAGCCGGATTGCACGGGAAGATGTAGATGGTTGACCAGTTTGGGCAAATGACTATAAGCCTGGATCAAACGGGCGGTGAATTCTTTCGGATGTGAAGTGGAATACCGAATGCGCTCGATTCCTGGTATTTCGTGAAGGTATTCGAGCAGCAAGGCAAAATCAGAAATTTCTCCGTCATCCATCACGCCCAGATAAGCGTTAACATTCTGCCCCAACAATGTGATTTCCTTGATGCCATGGTCTGCCAAAATGGCAATTTCTGTCAGCACATCATCCAATGGACGCGAAACTTCTTCGCCACGTGTGTAGGGCACCACGCAAAAACTGCAATACTTGCTGCAACCTTCCATAATCGAAACAAAAGCCGTGACGCCTTCGGTACGAGCGGGCGGCAGGTGGTCAAATTTTTCAATTTCAGGAAACGAAATGTCGACCTGTGAACGACCAGTTGTTTTGCGTGTTTCGATGAGCTGCGGTAACCGGTGCAGCGTTTGCGGTCCAAAAACAACATCCACATAAGGCGCACGACTAACAATTGCTTTGCCTTCTTGGCTGGCCACGCAGCCACCCACACCAATCAATAAATTAGGATTGTTTTCTTTCAAATGCCGGACACGGCCCAGATCATGAAATACTTTTTCTTGCGCTTTTTCGCGTACTGAGCAGGTATTGAACAGGATAATGTCGGCTTCTGCCGGGTCATCGGTGGATTCCATGCCATAAGCGGCGTGCAGGACATCCGCCATTTTCTCCGAGTCATACTCGTTCATCTGGCAACCAAAGGTTTTAATATAAAGCTTGTTACTCACGGATTGTTTAGGATTAATTTAAAAAAAGAAAAACCGCTTTTTAGGTGCCGGTAGCTGCTGCCCTTCATGCTCCGCCGCTTTCACTTCGTCCGGAGTCAGAATCCAGACGCGATGCAGACTTCCCATGATATCCAACTGGTAGCGAACAATCCCAATATAATTCGCCACACTCGGCAAGATTATCAAATTATCAACACCCCGGATTTGCCCACCAGCCGCCATTATCATTTGCTGGCCATTAATGGTGAACTGCGGAAAAGAAACTGCGGTTAGTTTACCCAGTTTGCTATCGGGCGGGAAATTTCTTTGCGGCTGACTAAAAACAGGATGCGATAGCGTGATCAATACAATCACCAGAAATAATTGTATTACCCGTGTTTTTTTCATGATTTTACTGGACAGAAACTGGATAAACGGTACAAATCATAAGTTTGAATCTTAATCTGCGCCTAATTCTTCTAAAAACCTTATGATACGCTAAAGAGAAATTTGATATCAACGAATTTGTAGCTCCCGAGTGTTGAAAGAATTCAATTACGCGCAGCGCCGCTTGATGTCTTTTTTAGTGCGTCACAATTCGAATCATCGGGGGCTTAAGTCCGACAGACCTAGCAGCACCGATTTAATCTGCCTTTACTACCATACCGTGCTTCCTGCCGCTCGCGGAAAAATTCTTCATAAGACATAATCGGACGATCCGGGTGTGCAATTTTCATATGATCGACATACGTGCTGTATTCCGGAACACCAACCATTAGCCGTAAGCTTTGTGAGATTTGGCGCATTGTTTGAGTCATTTTGTTTATCATGATTTGTTTCTCCAGTATTTATTTTTCAATTGTCGCGTGGACGGGTAATAATTCAAAAGGCGCTTCTTGTGTGGTCGGGTGACGAACAACGCGCGCTTGCAGCACGGTTTTAATTCCAAAAAACAGCATGCTGATGAGTACCGCCATGAAAAGACTGGCTAGTGATGCGTTCACATAATCATTGAAAATAACCTGCTGCATTTGCTCGATTGATTTGGCTGGTGCCAGCACGATCCCATCTGCTACGGCATCCCGGTATTTGTTGGCATGCGCCAGAAAACCAATGCGCGGATTAGCATCAAAAATCTTTTGCCACGCGGCCGTCAGTGTGCAGACGCAAACCCACGTCAGAGGGATAATAGTCACCCAGGCAAAACGATCAAGCTTCATTTTAAACAGCACGCAGGTACACAAAATCAGCGCAATACCCGCCAGCATCTGGTTGGAAATACCAAACAAAGGCCACAGCGTATTAATCCCGCCCAATGGATCAACCACACCCTGGTAGAGAAAATACCCCCAACCAGCCACGCAGATCCCGGTGGCAATCAAACTGGCAATTAGTGAATCGGTTCGTTTCATCGCGGGGATGAACGAACCCAGCAGATCCTGCAACATAAAACGTCCGGCACGAGTTCCGGCGTCAACCGCCGTCAGGATGAACAGTGCTTCAAATAAAATGGCGAAGTGGTACCAAAAAGCCATCATCGCAGTACCACCGACAACTTCCGACAAAATCTGCGCCATGCCGACAGCCAGTGTCGGTGCGCCACCGGTTCTGGAAATGATGCTGTGCTCGCCCACATTCTGCGCAGTCTGGGCAATCATATCGGGCGTAACATAAAAACCCCATTGCGAGATGGTTTGCGCAGCCGATTCCGCCGTGGTGCCGATGATTGCCGCCGGACTGTTCATCGCAAAATAGATGCCGGGTTCCAGAGTGGATGCAGCCACCAGCGCCATAATCGCGACAAACGATTCCATTAGCATGGCACCGTAACCAATGAAACGCGCATCGGTTTCATTCTGAATCATTTTCGGCGTAGTGCCGGAAGCGATCAACGAATGAAAACCGGATATCGCGCCACACGCGATGGTGATAAACAGAAAAGGAAACAGACTGCCTGACCACACCGGTCCAGAGCCGTCAATAAACTGCGTCAGCGCGGGCATTTTGAGCTCGGGTGAAATGATAATCACGCCAATCGCCAGCCCGACGATGGTGCCGATTTTCAAAAAGGTTGACAAATAATCGCGCGGCGCCAATAACAACCAAACTGGTAACACCGAAGCGATAAAGCCGTATCCAATCAACAGCCAAGTCAACTGCTCACCGGTCAGCGTAAAAATTGCCGCCCAAGCTGGATCTTCCTGTACATACTGCCCGGCCACGATCGACAGCATCAACAGCACAAAGCCAATCAACGATACTTCCCCAATCGCACAAGGGCGGTAGCGTGAATAAATCCCCATGAACATCGCAATCGGAATCGTCGCCGCAACTGTAAACGTACCCCACGGTGATTCGGCCAGCGCCTTGACCACAATCAGTGACAACACTGCGAGCAGGATCAACATGATAAAAAATGCGCCAAACATCGCGATCATCCCGGGAATATGCCCCAATTCGGATTTGATCAAATCGCCGAGTGAACGGCCATCACGACGAGTTGACACGAACAACACAATAAAATCCTGCACCGCCCCGGCAAAAACCACGCCAGCCAGCAACCACAACATGCCCGGCAGATACCCCATCTGCGCAGCCAGAATTGGCCCCACCAACGGGCCCGCCCCGGCAATCGCAGCAAAGTGGTGCCCAAATAAAACATATTTATTGGTCGGCACATGATCCAGGCCATCATTGAGTTTATGTGCCGGCGTCATGCGCGTGGAATCTAATTTCAATACCCGGTTCGCGATGAACAGACTGTAAAAGCGATACGCAATGATATAAACGCAGACTGCCGCGATCACGATCCAAATTGCACCGATGGATTCACCCTGGTGCAACGCAATGACACTGAAAGCAAAAGCGCCGGTGAGAGAAAATAGTAACCAACCAAGTTTATTAATTATATTATTCATTTATCTTTCAGAAGTAAGAGAAGGTATATAAAAATAATTGCGTTTTGACAGCTACGCAACCAAAAAATAACAAACCAGCGTAATCACCACAACCCCGATGAAATTCAGCGCCAATCCTTCGCGCACCATATTGGCGACGGTGACATGGCCGCTGCCGAATACGATGGCATTCGGCGCAGTGGCTACCGGTAGCATGAAAGCACAGCTCGCACTCATCGCGGCGGGGACCATCAGTAGAGCGGGATCGATGCCTGCGCCGAGTGCTGCAGACGCTAGGATTGGCATCAGCAATATCGTGGTTGCGGTGTTGCTGGTGGTTTCGGTTAGGAAAGTGACGATTAGCGCGATGGTCGTGATCATCACGAGCGGATGCAGGCTGGCGAGAACTGCCAATTGATCGGCGATCGCGCGGGATAGTCCGGATTCGACAAAAGCTTGGGCGATCGCGATGCCTGCAGCAAATAAAATCAGAATACCCCAGGGCACGCGCTTCGCAGATTCCCAGTCGATCAATTTGCCGCCGCGCCCATTGGGAATCAGAAATAAAATGACGACGGCGACCAATGCAACGATCGCATCGTTAGCGCCTTTCAGACCCAACCAAGTGCTCCAGCCACCGAACGGTTCGAGACGCGTTATCCAGGCCAACGCGGTCAAACCAAAAATAATCAGCACGCGGCGCTCTTCCGGACGCCAGTTGCCAGCAGAAGGAATCACTAATTCGCCGCAATAATCCAGTTTGCGCGTGAGCCATAATCCTGCCAGTGGCAGAAAAAGCAGCACGACCGGCAATCCCCAGCTCATCCATTGTGAGAAACTGATTACTGTCCCGGTAAAACTCTCGTACTGCTGTATGAAAACTAGATTCGGCGGTGTGCCGATCGGCGTACCTAACCCGCCGATGCTGCTGCCGTAGGCAATTGCCAACAGCAACGGTAACGCCAATTTTTTATCGGGACTCTGCGTGATGACGGCTAGTGCAATCGGCAGCATCATCAACGTGGTTGCGGTATTCGATATCCACATGCTTAACGCGGCAGTTGCGACCATAAATCCCAATACGATACGGCGGCTACTGGTGCCGCCGATTACATTGACCATGCCCAGTGCAATCCGGCGGTGTGCACCGGAACGCTCCATTGCCACAGACAAGATGAATCCGCCGAGCATCAATAGAATCAGCTCACTACCATAGGCCGCAGCTATTTTCTCCTGCGGCAAAACGCCAGTAAGTGGAAAAACCGCCAAAGGAATAATGGCCGTGGCAGGAATGGGGATCGGTTCAAATATCCACCAAACAACACACAGAATGGCCACGGCACCTGTCCAGCAGGCTTGACCTTCCCAGTCAGATTGATTCATTCCGACAGCAACAGCGATTGCGAGCAATGGGCCGGCAATCAATGCCCACTGACGGTTGGGAGTAATGGTCATAAGATTATTGATTTAAAAAGATTAGAAGCGATGACAGCAGCTTTTCTGAATTGTAATTTATGCCACATCTTGCCGCAGAGGATGCAATGCGTCAATAACGCATTATTTTACTTGGCATGCGGTATTACGAGGGTGGTGAGTTATTCAGTACTTCTTTTACTCGTCTGTATCGAGGCTTTCATGTCGCAATAATCGGTGATAAAAATCCAATCGCTTGCGATGAATTTTTCCTGCTTGGACGGCCAGTGTCACAGCGCAGCCGGGTTCACGGGTATGGCGGCAATTACTGAATTTGCATTGTCCGATATAAGGGAGGAACTCAATAAAACCCCATGCCAGATTTTCATCTTTAATATGATTTAAGCCAAATTCCTGAATTCCGGGGGAATCGATAATATCGCTGTTAGCATCTACATGGTAAAGCTGTGAATGGGTGGTTGTGTGGCAGCCGGAATCCAGTGCGACCGAGATTTCCGCGGTGGCGCGCTTGGCTTGCGGGATCAGCGCATTGAGCAAAGTCGACTTGCCCATGCCCGATTGGCCGGCCAAGACACTGAGATGGCCTTGCAAATAGGGTTGGAGCGCCGAAATATCTTTGAGGGCGCTTAGCTGTAGTACGGGATAGCCGAGATCCCTGTAAAGCGAGAGTATGTCCATTGCCGCTTGGGTGGGCTCTGTGAGATCGGCTTTATTCAGTACAATCAACACTTCAATATTTTCGCTCTCAACAGCGATTAGGCAGCGATTGATCAATTCCTCACTAAAACTGGGAACTGCCGCCACGACTATGATGATTTGTGTCACATTGGCCGCGATGATTTTTTCCTTGAAGCTGTCACTGCGGTATAACAGCGATTTACGCGGCTTTATCGCTTCAATGACGCCTTGTCCGGTGGTGGTAAGCTGACATTCAACCCGATCACCGCAAGCCACGCCGCCCTTCTTACCGCGCATGACGCACGATACGATTTCACCCAATTCCGTTTCAACGGTGAAGTGTCTGCCATAAGCGGCAACAATCTGTCCGGCTAAGTACTCAACGCCATTCTTTGAGTTTTTCTGGCGGATACTCAAATTGCAAACAGCTTGTCGATTTTGGCTGCACAGATAAAATCATTTTCGGATAAGCCGCCAATCGCATGCGTTGTATAGGTGACCACGCATTGATTATAACCAACCATCATATCCGGATGATGATCTTCCCGATGGGAAACCCACGCAGCCGCATTCACAAAAGCCATCGTCTGATAGTAATTCTTGAATGCATAGGTTTTGCTGATTTGCTTATCCAGTAGTTGCCACCCCTCGATTTGCTGCAAAATGGTGGTAATTTCAGCGGCAGATAGCGGCGGTACGCCGCCTTCGCATGGTTTGCATTGTTTGGCAGTTAAATCACATACGGTATTGTTCATGATTGTCCCTGACTTTGTAGATGTGCCACACGGATCGATGCCGGTGGATGTGAGTCATAAAAGGCGGAATGCAAGGGATCCGGCGTGAGTGTGGCAGCATTGTCCTGATACAGCTTAACCAGCGCATGGATCAGATCATCCGCCGATGAATTTTGTGCTGCATAGGCGTCCGCTTCAAACTCATGTTTGCGTGAATAAATACTCGATATCGGCTGCAACAAAAAGGTGAATGCCGGCATTACTAGGAAAAACAATAGCAATGCCATAGCGGTTGATGGCACGTTGGCAACCTGCACACCCAAACCTTCATAAAACCAGCTTTGCTCCATTAAATAGCCCAATATCCCTAGAAAAGCCAGACTCATCGCAAATGAAATCACAATACGCTTGATCACATGGCGATGTTTGAAATGCCCCAATTCATGCGCCAGTACCGCTTCAATTTCACCCGGACTGAGTCGCGCAAGCAGGGTATCGAAAAACACAATGCGTTTGGTTTTGCCAAATCCGGTGAAATACGCATTACCATGGTTGCTCCGGCGTGAGCCGTCCATGACGAACAATCCGCTGGCTTTGAAACCGCATTTGCTCATCAGTTGCTCGATGCGTGTCTTGAGTGTGGCATCTTCCAACGGGGTAAATTTATTGAACAGCGGCGCAATCCAGGTGGGGAAAATTGCCAGAATAAATAAATTGAAAGCAATCCAACCTACCCAGGCATATAACCACCAACTTTCCCCCATTTTTCCCATCAGCCACAGCACACAAAATAACAAAGGCGCGCCCAGTAATAAACCTAATGTGGCTTGCTTGATCAGATCGGTAAAAAACATGGCCGGAGTCATTTTATTGAAACCGTATTGTTCTTCGATCACAAAAGTACGGTAATAACTCAATGGAAGTTCTGCGGCACTCATGATAAAGAAGGTGCTGATAATCAGCGCCATGCCATGCGCCAAAGGGTCTGTCAGCCAGCCTGCCCAGAAATCACTTAAAGCGTTCAGCCCGCCACCCAGCGTGAAAACGAGCAACAACAAGACATGCAGCAGTATGCTCGGATATCCTGCACGTGTTTTAGCACAAGTGTAATCCGCAGCCTTTTGGTGATCACTTAAACTGATCTGGCTGGCGAATTCTTCCGGTACTTGATCCTGATGGGCGCGTACATGGCGAGCATGCCTTACTGCTAGCCAAATTTGAGTCGATGTAGTGAGCAATAGTGCGATAAGAAAAACCAGTGTAAATGTTTGCATAGTTAAATAATTTGAGCTCTAAAGTTTGGATTCATTCATCATCAGATGATTGCTGTAAAATGAACCGGCATTTCCTTCTTTGTTTTAAAAGTGACGGACTAGTGCCAATATGACACAATTAAACGCATTGCATTCAAAAAATATAAATAATTATGGCACAAGATAACAATAACCTCATCTGGGTCGACATGGAAATGACCGGACTCAATCCAGATACTGATCGCATTATTGAAGTAGCTTTGGTTGTTACCGACTCGCAATTAAATGTGGTCGCTGAAGGACCCGTTCTGGTAGTACATCAATTGAACGAAGTGCTGGACGGCATGGACAAGTGGAATAAATCTACCCATTCCAAGTCGGGTTTGATCGACAAGGTGAAAGCTTCTCGATTCAACGAAACTGAAGTTGAAGCACAAATGATCGAATTTTTGAAATTGCATATACCCTCCGGTGTATCACCCATGTGTGGCAATTCAATCTGTCAGGATCGGCGCTTCATGGTACGTACCATGCCACAGTTGGAGGCGTATTTTCATTATCGCAATCTGGATGTCAGCACCTTCAAAGAACTGGTCAAACGCTGGAAGCCGGAAATAGCATCCGGCTTAACCAAAGAAAATAAGCATGAGGCACTGGCGGATATTTACGACTCCATCAACGAACTTAAGTATTACCGTCAACATTTTATTGTTGCTTGAAATCGCATCATTATTTACGCCTTCTTACAGTATTACGCTAATATTGAAGCTACTTTTCGAACTTTACCGGGTTGTTCATTTCTAAAAAATGGAAAGAAAATTTTATCTTTCAATCATCACTTACTAGGGCCTGTTGACATTTTAAGATAACTATTTAATAAATAGAAACAAACTTGTAATATAGGTATTCCTATAACACCAATAAAACAAGTTTGCGATG
>NZ_JAYUWI010000057.1:0-43752 GCF_043753625.1 Nitrosomonas sp. | reverse complement strand
ATAAAAACAAAAAATCGGGGCAGCGCCGTTCCGCTGCATGAATAGGGTGCCCTCTTAAATTCAATCTATTATTGTCTTGACTGCGGGGTCCACTTTAGATTACCCATTCCCATTTTCACGTTCGTGATGCTGGAGCACAATTTTAATTACTTCTTCCGGTGTATTACTTAGCTGGGTAATGATCTCTTCTCCATAAAATATATGTTGCTTCATTAGCTTGCGTTCATTAGGTTTGAGAAGCAAACTTTTTTTAGTTTGGATTTCTTTCGGCAGGCGTTGTTTTCCGATATCCATCAACAATCCACCTAAGCCAAGTATCGATAATTCTTTGCGTGGAAGACCGAGGTGACGACCGAAGGCAAGTAAGTGAACCGAGGTCTTAATTGCACTATCGTAGAGTTCTTTCCCGGTAGTTTTGAGCTGCGCAAGCAGAAGTGCCGCATCTGGGTTACGGATAATGCTTTCACATAAAGTATCAACCACTTCGTGCGCTGCTTGAATATCAAATTTGGTGTTACGTTCGATGTTGATACTGATATCGCTGAATAAAGTGAATGCGATGCTATATGCCTTCGTAGCAGCAGGTATTTCTTGTTCCGCAGTGTGGATATCAGTATAAGTTTTTACTCGTTGGGGTAGTGTACTGAGAGATTCAGTTTCATTGGCTTGTAGTTGCTTATGCTTATTAGCAATATCCGTTGAAGCAGAGATCTTCGCATGAGGAGTATGTTGCTGAGCCACAAAAATCTCACTCCTGTCTACATCCACATAAACAAGAGTGCAATAGCGTTTTAAAATGTCAATATCGTTCTGGGATTGGATGAGGATACCTTGAATAGAGTAGGGTGTTTCAAGCCAAGGACGATCAAGATCACTGACATACATGCCTACTTGAAGATCGTCTACAGGAACTTCGATTGTTGTATTACTTGCCATAGCAGAAGTATTCGCTGAAGAATGAGAGGAAGTTACAATAAATAAACTTCGAATGAGTTGAAGGATTGAATAATGAAAGAGTCTTCTACTTTAAGGGGGTAACGACGTATTTGGAAAATTTCTTAAGTAAAATCTTATTAAGGAAGCTCTGAATAACCCTCATAGGTCATTCCCAACACAATAAGGAATCTTTGACAATCAATATTATTGATTTCTCGCTATGCTCGAAATGACAGTTATTCAGAGCTGGCTTAACGTACCGGATTAATAAAAAACTCGCGCATCAGAAAATCTTCCAGTCCCGCTGAATCTTTCTCGCGTGCGGATAACACGACGACACGGTGCAGACGGTGTGATTCCCAGTTAAAATCCTCTTTGTAATGCTCACGAATTAATTGGATCATCCGGCGAACCATGGCTAGTTCAACATTGCCATCCGGTCCGGCATCCACTTGGATAGTTTGCAACCGGGGATTGCTTTGGCCCGTTGTCCAGGCGCGGAATGAAAATTCAGCCGTGCGTGGACCTATTCTAAGAATTTGAAATATGCCACTGGTGCCAGGATTCTGGAGATTGCGCCTGACATTGGCCATACGGATTTCATCGGCAGTGGGTTGCGGCGTGGCAGTGTTCGCAGCCACATCATCATTATCAAAAAGACCTTCCGCGCGGCGACGCGCTTTGGCTTGATTAATATAATCGGACAAATCCGTAGCCGAATCGGGGGCAGGTTTTGGCGGCGTTCTAGTGATTGCCTTGTTTTTGGTAGGCTGGGTGGGCGTGGGCTTACTAGGTTTTTCAACCGCTTTGGGTTTGGGCTGTGATCGCGATGGCGGACTCGGGGCCGGAAGCGGCGGCAATTTCGGTGCCGGTTTCGCTTCCTCGACAGTTTTAGGTTTCTCTTGTGGTGGCGTTGGAGCAGATTGTGGAGAAGCAGGTAGCGAGTTCTTGGCATCCTCTGTTTCGTTTAAATCGATAAAGCTCGCAGCAATAGGGATCGGCGTTTCGCCTTCTATCTCGGGCACTGACAAGAAAAAACCCAGTCCCCAAATAATCAACAACCAGACGAGCGCAGCCAGTGGCAATGGCCACCACAGGCGAATTTCTCTCGATCTGGAACTTACCATTCTGTGCTGTGCTATTTATGTTTGACCGCAATCAGAAAATGCTGGGCACCGGCAGATCGAGCGCGCAGCATAGCCTGCACGACAACGCCTTGAGGCGCCTCACTATCCGCGGACACAATCAATTTCTGTTTTGAGTCTGCGAGTAACGGTTTGAGTGTTGTGGCCAGCGTTTCTAGCGTAACAGCCGTCTGATTGATAAAAATTTTACTGTCTTTGGTTAGCGTCAGAGTAACGGGCTTTTCCGCATTGAGCTTCTCAGCTTGGCCTTCGGGCAAATCAACCTGCAATGAATCCAGTTTCTGCATCGATAAAGAAGCCAGCATGAACGTCGCCAGCAAGAAAAACATCACGTCGATCATCGGAATGATTTCTATTTTACCTTTAGGAATTGTGCGGGATTTACGGAGCTTCATGGTTATTATCCTGTTGATCCAGGCGGATGTTATCGATCAGTCGCGTACCCAGACGTTCCATCTCATCCAATGTCAGCGATTGCAAGCGGGAAAAATAATTGAATCCAAATAAGGCCACCAGCGCAATCGCCAAGCCCACCACGGTTGCAATCAGCGCCTCTGCAACACCGCCTGTGACCGCCGCGGGGTTAACAATGCCTTCGCTGCCAATCACCTGGAAAGCGCGCATCATACCGACAACGGTTCCCACCAATCCAAGCAGCGGTGCGGCGGTTACGATGGTTTCCAAAGCCCAGAGCCGCCGCGACAAAGATTCTTCAATGATTTGCGCTTCATCGGCAGCGCGCGATTCCGTCCACCATGCCGGTTTATGCCGGTTGGAAATCACCACTTCAAAGAAACGCTTGTAATAATGACGCTTATCCAATCCGGAAAGGATTTTTTCCAGATCGTTCCATTTGAAACCATATGTTTCGACAAGGTTTAGCAAATCGCTGGAAAGGCGTGCGTAACGCCAATAAACAAATGTTTTTTCAAGCATAATTGCCAGAGCGATAACCGCCAGTAAAGACAGTGGAATGATAATAATTCCGCCAAGCTTTAACATGACCCAGGCTTGATTTAGTTCTTCCATATTTAACTCCAGATTAAGGCTATTCATAAAGCTGTAGATTGCCAGTACTTATTGAACCCAAAAATATCCAGCTATCATTACATTCATAACGTGCACGTCATCGTGTCATTCTATTGAGAATCTGCGACACAAAACCTAACATCACCCGGCCGGATGGATGCTAAGAATAGTTGAAAACACCAGCAGTTGGAACACTTTAATGGCAAAATGATTTACTTTTGTGACTTTGTTGCAGAAAGGCACGAAACCTATACGGATTACCCATTGCTTGGAAATTCTGAGGAAAGAAAAACAGATTGAACAAGCCAATTATAGCGATTAATCATGAAAAAATGTTTAATGGTACTGTTTCTGTTGATGGCTGTTACAACTGTGCAAGCCAAGTGGATTAAAGCGGATGCTGCTGCCAAATCCGGCGAAGCGCATTACTTTGACCCAGAGACCCTGCAAAAGAACGGCCAGTTCCGAAAAATCTGGGTGTTGTCCAGCTACGAGGAAAAGCAAAAAGGTGGTCACCACGCGGTTAAAACATTGTATGAATTTGACTGCGCCTATCACAAAGCCCGCTCAATCACGATGTTGTTGTATCCTGATAAAGAAGCCGCAGGCATGGTAATTGGCGCGCATCATGATGAATCCCGGGATTGGTTTGGTTTTTCGGCCAACTCAATTTTCCGGCATATTGCGGAGACGGTTTGTATTGATTGAACGAGTTCAAACGTATAATTGGATTCAGTTTTTAATTTCCGGTTTGTCCTATTTTATTAAGGAATCAGAAGGTGATTCACGAGTCTGAGTGCTGGAAAAAACCCCTGCTTCGTGCTGCTACTTGGCTCGAGAAGTTGCGGATTACCGAAGGATCGGCAGAACGCTCTTTGAGTGGGTCAAGATATTTTTAACGCAACCCAATTCACCTCACATTCTCCCAACTCCGTAGCTACGTAAGCAGATTCCTCAGTAATCGTGACGGAGATATCCATCGTTCGTTGCACCAACTTGGCCAGCGCCTGAATGTTTGGCCATTGAAATTGAAAAAGGGCTGCGGTCAGCTCGTTGAATTTTGCTTTTTCCTGCATCCACCAGACATTCGATTTGGAGTTAAAGCTATACACTTTGACTGTTTGAGCGATCCGGGTGGCTTTCTTGATTCGATCCGGGGCGGGTTCTCCGACATCGATCCATAACGCAATCCGGCCATCCGGGGTATGTGCCCATAGGTCGGGCTCTTCTACGGTACTCAATCCTTTACTGAGTATTAGGGACTCCTGTGCATTGATACAAAACGCCAGCATGCGTACCATCATGCGTTCGAGTGTTTCCGATGGATGCTGGGCAATAGTCAGATTGAGCGTATCGTAATAATTACGATTGAGGTCGGTCAGTGCAATTTTAAATTTGTAGATGGTGGGTTTGAGTGCCACAGATGTGCCTGTATCGTAAGGAGCTATTGAATACCCGTTTGTCATTCCGAACGCGGTGAGGAATCTTTGGCGAACAGCGCTATAGATTTCTCGCTACTCTCGAAATGACAGTTATTCCGGGATTTCTTGAGATGATTTATTTTTCCATCGTGTTGATAAACGCATTCGCTTCATTGATCGATTGTTCCATGGAAACAACCAATGCAGATACATCTGACTTAATCGTGCTCAATTCTCCTTTGAGTGAAGCGATGGCGCGTGCATTGAGGTTGTGTTTGAGAAACATGACCTGATCGTTAAACACGGTGAGGATCGGTTCAATCTTGGCTTCTGCCTGTTTCATCGAAGTGATTAGCTGGCGATAATGTGTTTGCGTGGTGTTGAGTTTCTTCTGGCTGTTTTGTTTCATCGCGGCGCTGCTGTATTGCGTGATTTCCTGCTTCCATTCGGTAAATAAAGCTTCAGAGACGCTTTCAATATCGGCGATGCGGCTTCTGACTTCTTCGGCCTTAGCGACACTGGCTTCATAGGCGTCATTTAGCCTTTTGTATGTGGCTTCAAGATCACCGCCATCAAAATTGGTGGCGGCAGTAAATTGTTCCAATGCCGATTTGAATTGTTCTTTGGTTACTTCTTGTGTGTCGCGCGCTTTTTCAACCCGGGATACCATCACATCGCGCTTCGGAATGCCAACTTTCTCTAGGGCCTCGAGATACATCGTGGAACAACCCATTAGCATAAAAAATACGGAAAGAATGAGTAACCGATACAGATAGTTCATGTTTGTCTCCATTAAAAAGTTTTTAGGTTGTCGATCTTTGTTATTTCTTAACAGGTCATTGGATTTAACGCAACACCCCCCGCCGCAATAACTGCCAGGCTACTTTTAAACCCCACAGGATGGGGTGACGGCGCAGCATCGGGGTAATTTCCACGCGGACACCCGTGTGCCGTTCTATTTTCCAGGCAGCGTATTCGACGCTATTGGTAAAAGTAAGCGTGGCCTTGGATAATCGTAGGATCGACAGAATGCGTCCTTGCCAGCGGCGCAGCCGCCAGTGCCAGAGTGCTTTCCGCTGTGTCTCTGGATTGGTCAGACAGCGATATTTTCCATTTTCTTGTTTTTCCAATACCTCTGTTAGCATGGGGGCTGCCACTTCTGTTAGGCGGATCAGTGCATTCAGATTGGCCTGTGCCAGGTGGCGTGCACGTGTTTCTTGCTCTGCGCGTAATTCGGCGGCGTAGGTGAGCATCAAGCAACGGGTCCAGATTTCTTCTACATCGAGTATGTTTGCTTCGAGTGTTGGTACGCCAGATTTTAAAAAGGTGACGACGGAATGCGCGAGTGCTGCATAAATGCGTTCTCGTA
Source organism: Nitrosomonas sp. (assembly GCF_043753625.1). Taxonomy (GTDB): domain Bacteria; phylum Pseudomonadota; class Gammaproteobacteria; order Burkholderiales; family Nitrosomonadaceae; genus Nitrosomonas. The sequence goes on along the minus strand of NZ_JAYUWI010000057.1, from coordinate 37,852 downwards.
CGGAGTCGTCACGGCAGTGGAGCAATCGCGATGGTTGCGCAAAGCGCGCCCAGATATACGGATGAAACCAGAATTGCGCACCACGTGCAAAATCACTGGTAGAAATGACGGCGTATTTGGCGTGTAACGTTCTTTCCTGATGCGGTACTTCCAGATAAAAAACATTGGGTGCCAGCCAGGTGTTTAAATTGGCCAAATAACGCTCTGGATAAGCCTTGTGGTAACTATCAACGATGACATACAGATCGACAATGCCTTCTTCCAAGCTGATGTCGGAATGCAGGCAGGAGCCATACAGAATCACCGCATCCAGTGATGCGCCGAAGCGCATGATGAGCGCATCCAACAAAGGGGCGAGATCGGGTGATACCGTCTTTTTGCTTTCCCAGGCTACTTCGTTAATCAATCGAACAGGCAGTTGCACAGCAGATGTGGTTTTGGAGCTAGTCATGGAATTCGTAGTGTCCTCTGGTACAAAAAATGTTACGGGATCCGTCGCGGAAATTCGCAAAGGTTCATGGGAGTGAACAGATCGATACAATTCACCATCCAAAATATATTCATCTTCCATTCGCAAGGTCAAGGAATGGGTGTTATGGCTATAGTAGCCGTCGGTTTCTTGTAACACTTGGCCGCCGCCTGACAGTAATGGCCATACCGAACGCCACAGTCGCTTAGGTTGTTGATTGACCAAAGTGACATGAAGCGGTGCCGGTTCTTTGCCCCAATACGGACGGATGTTGAGTAGCAAACAATCCACTGTACTGACCAGTGCCAACAGATAAGTGCCGTGATGGATTCGTCCATTCACTTCCGTCATTGTCATATTGACCGGTGCCCACTCGCTTTTCTGGCGACCAAGTTGCATATCGATAATTATGCCAATGATTGATCGTAGCATGATCAAAAAAGTAAAAGTGCTGCCGGTGATTCCCAGTTGTTTGACCGGGCTGCTCGAAAATTTCACGCCGCGCGCCACCAGCCCAACCGCGAAGAACATGCCGTAAATCGGGTTCATTCCAGTTTGCTCGATTCGTAGCACCGGGCGCTGCACCAGCTTAGGCGCTGATGGCTTTAACAGATAATCACGCAAGCGGTGTAATGCTTGTTCGGGTTTGCCCTGTATGCCCAGATCCAGTGGCGTCATATTGGTGGTGCCGCCCGGTATGACCATCAAGACCGGCCATTTTCCGGGTGCTAATAATTTAAACAGATGGCCTAGTATCGCGTGCGTCGTGCCGTCGCCGGCGACAATCACCAGTAAATCGATGTCTGCTTGTATTAACTGATTAATTGCGCTTTTGAAAGCTACCGCATCCGCGGCTTCGCAGATCATGATGCCGGGTATTGCATCCAGCGCCAGCTGGATGGCCGGTTTGCGTTTACGTACCTGACCCCCCATTGGATTGATCAGGCAGCCGATTTTGGCTGCTCCGGTTTTTAAGCGATCAATCCGTGCTTGTAATGTCATTGGGCGATGCTGCGTGCGACTTAAGGGAATGATATGGGATAGGGTTTTCTCAGACTGATCGGCGCGCGTGTAAATATTTTGACTGCCCATATTTCCCGGTCACGTGCTGGATCGATATCCTGCAACCAGGATTTTAGTGTTCCCTCTTTCTGCTTGGTTTGCCAACCGATCATCAAGCGCCATATCAGTATCGCCGTTGAGATCACATGCCAGACGACGACTAACAGTAGCCCGACATCAGGTTGATTAGTTAACCATCCATACGTGAGTAGAATCAGATTCGGATTGCGCCGGGCAGTAATCAGCCGGTTAAATGAGTCTAATTTTTGCCAGATGAACATATCGAAAGATGCCAGCCAATATTGGAATGCGCCTTCGCATAAGCGCCCGCCCACATAACCTAAAAACATGAGCCACATCATTATTTCCAATCCGCTAATGGGTGTAAGGGTGCTTGCTAAACCGGCACCCCACGCCAGATACCACAGTGGTGGATGAATAATATCCAAGCCATGATCCAGAACATCCCCCAGATGGCTGGAAGTTACGGTGACGCGTGCAAGCTTTCCGTCTACGGTATCGAGAAAGGTCATGAACCATCCCATGAGCAATCCAATGCCAAAAAATCCGCCCCAGAATGCTAATCCGGTCAGAATGGCGAGCACGATGCTGAGATAGGTGACGTGATTCGGTTGCCAGCCTTGACGCACGCAATAATGCGTTACCCAGAATGCCGGCAGCGGCCACAGCCATTTAGTGACCAGATCGGTCACGCCTTTATATGACCCGGAGAACAGCTCCTTTTCCAGTAACGGACGATTGGTTTCGCTGACAGGTAAAATATAAGGAGGGTCTTTCTTTTTCAGATTTTGTTGAAAATCTATTTTCAGATCTTGTAGACCAATGCGCGGAATGATCAGCAACACGAACTTATAATTCTGGCTTTTATTATTGTTAAGATTCCTGAGTATTTGCGGTGCTTGACTGCCATCGGTACGTATCGCGGAGGGGCAGCCTTCGTCATTGTATAAGGCGATTTTCTTGTCCAGCCCGAGCAATGCAGTCAACACCCGGGCATCAAATAGAAAATTAGAATTCAAAAATAAAGTAGTCGCGCTGGCAGGAATTTTTTCGGCATCATCAACCAGCTGGATGTGCTCGTGCGTTTGTAACATGCGTTGCAAACGCTCTCGACCCGTTAATCCCCAAATGGTGATTTCACTTTCACCAAAAATATAAATATATGTTGAAGTCGACATGTGCGGTTGATAATGGATTTTGTCTGAACGAAGCTAACGATTGAATATTAATCTAATGAACTATAGGTTATGCAAGGCTACGCGATTTTAGATGTTTTGTAACAACAATAACAGATCGGTGTTAAAAAGTCCGGCGTAACCATATATTGGCCAGAATAATCATGAATAATCCAGGGGCAAGTGCGATGAATGCGGGGTTTAGGCGCAATATCAGACCGGCATTGGCGATAATTTGATCCAACAAGTAAACAGCGATGCCGATCAGCGCAGCCAATACCAGTTTGTTGCTCAAACCGGTTCGGATCGATCCAAATACAAATGGAATGGATAACAGCAGCATGGCTACCGTCATCAGTGCACTGCCAACTTTTCGCCATAACGCCAAGGCGTAGGAATCCGCATCCTGACCGGTGCTGCGTAAAAATTCTACATGCCGTACCAATTCAAGTGGTGACAGGCTTTCGGGTGGTTTGGTGAGCGTTAGGATATCTTCTGGATTCAGAAAAGAGGACCAGTTTAATGTATTAGCCCGGGTTGCTAATATCTGATCATCTTTAAATGTTCTGACAACGACGTTGCTTAATTCCCAGATATCGTCATCGATAATGTCCGCATATTGTGCCAAGGTATGTGTGAGTAAGAAACCTTCTTGATCCAGTTGCAGGATTTCAATATCCGCCGCTCTTTTGACATGCAACATATGACCGATGCGCAGGATATTTTGCTCGTTGCGCGTCCAGATACCCAGGTTTTTACCTAATTCAGCACTTTGCTCCAGCGCGATAGCCCGATAGGTAATCGCTTTTTGTTGCAGCTGGGGTGCTACAAATTGCTCTAAAATCGCGACGCTCAGCAGTAGTGCAATACCGACGCTTAATGGTGCAAGACTGATACGAAGCGGTGACAGTCCGGCAACGCGCATAGCAATTAATTCCGAATCCACGGCCAGTTTTCCAAGTGCAACGACTGTGCCTAATAAAGCAACAAAAGGTGCGATCTGAATAAATCTGCGTGGCAAGAGCATCGCTGTGTAGAGAAAAGCATCTTGGATGCGATAAGTGCCTCTGCCTACATTATCCAGTTGATCTAATAAATCAAAGAAGCTGAATAATGGAAGCAGAATCGAAGCGGCAATCATGAAGCCGATCAGCACTTGGTAAGCGATATAGCGATAAATTATCATCGTGGGCGTGAAAATGGTCTTTGACTTGATATCAGTGCATAGATACCCAATGCTGCTAGCATGAGTAGATAGAGCCACCAAACCCCCGGTATGCTGCCAACGACACCTTGCTCAACCCAGGTTTTGGCCAGTCCAGTAAAATTATAATAGGCGGCGAAGACGAGTGCGGCAATAAGATACGTTCGATCGGTTTTATCGTGGCGCGGCGTGCTACGAATGAATGTCACTGCAATTAAAGCCAATAGAATCGTGGCGAGCGGACGGGAAATTCGCCATTGCAATTCGGCAATATCACGCGGCTGATCGGATTCCCAAAGTGTTCTTGTGGCGGCTGCCTTGCGCCGGTAATTCAGAGCATAGTCACTATCAATAAAATAAGTCATGTTTTTGAACTGGATGACATCATCAATGCTGGCTGTTCTTGTTAATTGATAAATCATACCTTCAGATAACTGGATGTGCGGTCTTTGTTCCGGTTCTGACGGTTGAATTTGGCGAGCTTGCTTGGCAATGACAATTTCGCTGCCGTCCGGCTTCTTGATATAGTGAAAAATATACTGCATTTGCTTGTCTGCGTCATTCTTGTTGCGTACATAGACGATTCTGCCGGTTCGTTCACTACCATGAAAACGCCCGGCCTGAAACCGGTTTGTATTTAACTCGGCTTCTGCCTGTGCGTCCAGAATGTAACTTTCCGCATAGGCCCAAGGACGAACATAGGATGAAAGCATGCCGCTGACAATACCAACCGGTATCGCCACCGTCAGTACGGTGAGAACAATGCGCGTACCACTGACACCGGCAGAACGAATGACATTCAGCTCCTGATCTTTGTTGAGTCTGCCCAGACCTATGATGACCGAAATATAGAGCGCGATGGGGATTAATACTTCCAGTGCAATCAGTGTTTTTAAGAAAACCAGTTTCAGCAGGGCAGTGATTCCCAAAGTTTCAGTGACGGCTCCTGCCAAAAGCCGTGCACTACTGAAGCTGGCAAATAAACCGACCAGAATAAGAATGACTACCGTGAAGGGCAGCAATATCTCGCGCGCGATATACCGTTCAATTAATTTCATAAATCTGCGTGATTAACATAACTGATGGTATGGCGAATAGCATTGACGAGAGCAGGTGGCAGATTACTCAATAGATTGCGTGTCACTGGGAAAAGAATATGGTTTTTTCTTGAGTATGGATTCGGCAAGCACCAAATCTTCTATTTTATCGACATCTATACCGGCCCGTGGATCATCAAGCATGATTCCTTGTATTTTTACCCCGGATTTTTCGGATACGGCTTGCAATCCTTGTTGTAACGTGAGAAATCCAAAAAAATACGCCAATACCATTTTGAATCCAAGTACTTCAGCGATCAATCGCCAGGGGCGTTTGCGCAAATCTTCAGCTTGCCGCCAGAATCTGATTAATGCTCGCCCTTGTGGGTTAAAAGTAAACAGATTGCAGCCGCAAAATCCACCGTCGCGTAAGCGGATAACAGTGCGTTTGGAGACGGGAAATGCGGCAGTGATATCTTGCTGCCTGACCAAGCCAACCGTGGCGTCACACTGGGTTGCTAAGGAGTCACGCAGAAAACTTTGTACCATATCGGGTGTTAGCAAAGCATGATCTGCGGTGGTTAATAATACCGGCGTATCGCTGGGTATTTGACTCAGACCGCTTTCAGCGCTGCGGCTGGGGGAATCCAGATTCGGTATCCAAATCACTTGTCCGGAAGCAACGCGCTGTTTTAATTCCGGGCAATGTGAGTGAAGGGAATCAGGAGGGCCGCAAAGGATAATTGTGGTAACCAAATCGCAAGCCGCCAGCGTATCCAGAACACGGATAACCATTGGAATGCCATCTACAGGTGCAAAGGCCTTGCAGGCGGCACCGGTATGCTGCGTGATGGGATCTTTGTTGGTGCGGTCGGCAGCTAGAACCAGTGCGGCGAATCGTTGCGGCGCTGAACAAGATTCATCGTTCACAATGTTTTTCCATAAATACGATAACGTTTGTATTGTTCGCTGCCAATACTGTCGAGAATGCTACGCATCGAGACGTTATCTTCAAGTATCCATGACATCTCAACCTCTTCAATGCCGCGGGCAATTCCTGCTTGACGGGGCGCATCAATGACCAGGCAAGCCAATGCCAGGCCTAGCGGTGTATTGTGGAATTGTTTGCGGACACCCATTAGCGGTATGCGGCCTGTCCGTATCTCTTTATTTTTGATCTTTCTGATCAGTTTGAGCCAGCCAAACGGAAACAAGCTCCCATTTAATTCGATTAAGACTTCGTTGAGATTGGGTAGTCCAACCATAAATGCCGCAGCCTTGCCATCGACTTCGGCAATCTGGATGAATTCATCCGGCAGTAACAGGCGCAGGCTGGTACCCAGTTCGGCAAATTCTTCCCGTGTAAAGGGGATGAAACCCCAATTTTCAGACCAAGCATCGTTAAAAATATCCCGCAAGGTTTCCATTTCTTCATCAAAATGATTACGCTTCAATGTACGCAATGTTACCTTTGAAGCAAATCGATTGATCAAAACCTGCATGACACGGGGTATTTCAAAATCGACCCGGACCTTATAAGCCAGTAAATCTTTGGCGGGAAGATAACCTTGTTCTTCCAGTAAACGGCCATACCAACGCGGTGAGTGGGGCATCATGATAACCGGTGGTGTATCAAATCCATCGACCAGAATACCGCATTCCTGATTGATAGAGAGATTAAACGGGCCGCTCACATGACGCGTTTGCCGGGAAGCCAGCCATGCTTCAGCATTCAGTATCAATGCAGCAAAAACTTCTGAATCGTCGATACATTCCAGCAGACCGAAGTGGCCGCTATCTGCACCGTAGCGTTCCCGGTGCAGCGAATCGATCTGTGCACTGATTCGCCCAACCGGTTGACCGTTTTGATAGGCGACCCAAGCTTGCCATTCACCATGTTTAAAAAAAGGATTGAAGCGGGAAAAATGGAAGCGCCGTTCCAGGCGTAAAGGTGGCACCCACAACGGATCATTGGCGTATATGTACCAAGGTACATCAATAAACTTGCCCATATCACGATAAGACATTACCGGGCGCACCGTTACTTTGGAACCAACCGGTTTATCGTGTGTATTCATGGCAAATGAATGATGTGGTTTTAATGATAATGCGCTGGATTATGAACCTGTTCGCTAGACAATCCGGAATCACTGCCAATTGCATCGAATCTGTTGCTATGCCAATACCCACTGATTCGCTGCATTGCATCATGTAGGGCGAAGAAGTTTTTATATATGTGTGTGTTTCAATAAATCCGCTACAAGCTTATGAAAAACTTCTTTTGGATCTGATTCTTTATGCGTAGATTGTTTGGTACCTTCAGAAGGATCGGATGCCGAGGATTGTTCAGCTGCGGCAATTTTCTCATCTGTGATATTGCGGCAGAAATCACAATAATTATTCCAATCCGTATTGTAGCTGAGCAGGCGATCCTGAGGAAGGAATACTCTCAAGACTTCAAATTCTTGCTGCATTCCAGGCAGCCGGGAGCAGAGGTAAATGTTGATATTCTTAGGCCAGCGTTTATGCTGAGGATACATGTCAGCGAGTTCTGTTTCTATCGTATAGCGGAAGTTATCAATCGCATCGGCGCGGCGCTTGCGATTAAGAATTTCAACAAATACAGCCACCAGCCCTAGAAAGCCAAATAAGACAAATGGCCATAACGGCACGGTTTCAAAATATCCGGAGATTTGGTCAATGATTTCGTTCAAGGTTGTCTCAATTTAATTACATTAGAAAACGCAGAATGGGTTCTTGTATCGAGAACCTCTACCCGGGGGTATTGCCGAAATAAGCGGTCGTGACGATGGAACAAGTAAAGGACTATTTTTCAATGACTTATTTTTTAACAAATCGAATGTTTACCTAATCCTGACGAGGCCTACCTAGGCTCGTATCTTGCCATAGTAAGCGTGATGTATCAATATTGTTATTTTGTGTTGCTAAAATTGAAAACCGGTTATGAAAAAAGTGTGGGCAATATATTTTATTAAAGGACTGATAATCACATGTGCCTTGTGATCTAAGCCGTTTTTCAGCTGCTCAACTGTGGTTTCAAAAAGCAGCGGGGACAGTTATTACTAAATTTGAATTGACCTGACACTGCTTATTGCGTTATTTTTATCTGCTTTTTTGTAAAAAAACCATCTATTTTTATATTTGTATTCTTGCAGGCTAAGTATTTATGACCAAATCATCTAAGCATGCTGTTTCATCTCAGCCAGAGAGTTTTGAGGCGGCATCAGCTGAATTGGAGAAAATAGTGACGGCCATGGAAGCAGGGCAAATGTCACTGGAGGTTTCTCTTTCAGCGTATCAGCGTGGAGCAGAGTTGTTACAGTATTGTCAGAATAAACTGCAAGGTGCGCAACAGCAGGTTCGCATGCTTGAAGCCGGTATATTAAAAGATTTTACAGGATCTGACCGTGATGAGCGCTGATTTTCAGAATTGGACCAGCGGTTGTCAGGCGCGTATCGAAATATTTCTGGAATCGAGATTACCTGGCGCAGATTGCGTTCCTGAGCGATTACATAAAGCAATGCGCTATTCTGTGCTGGGTGGAGGAAAACGCGTACGTCCGCTATTGTCTTTTGCAGCCGGGGAACTTGTGCGTGCAGATGCTGAGCGTGTTACGGTTGTTGCCGCGGCGGTAGAACTCATACATGCTTATTCTTTGGTGCATGATGATCTGCCGTGCATGGATGACGATATTCTGCGGCGCGGCAAACCTACCTGTCATATAGAGTTTGATGAAGCTACCGCACTGCTGACGGGCGATAGTTTGCAAACCTTGGCTTTTGAATTATTGGCGGAGAAGCGTCTGGCTGATGAACCGGGGACGCAGTTAGAGATGGTCGCGCAGCTGGCATTGGCTACTGGTTCTCGTGGTATGGCAGGGGGGCAGGCATTTGATTTGGATAGTGTCGGCAAGACTTTAAGCCTGCCGGAGCTGGAATTTATGCATATCCATAAAACCGGTGCGCTGATCCGTGCTGCTGTGATGCTCGGGGCTCGTTGTAATAACCGTTTAGATAATAATCAGTTGGGTAAATTGGATCACTTTGCCAAATGCGTTGGTCTGGCATTCCAGGTGGTTGACGATTTGTTGGACGCCGAGGCAACAACAGCCACATTGGGTAAAACCGCCGGTAAAGATGCTGAGAATAATAAGCCCACTTATGTCAGTATTCTAGGTATTAGCCAAGCGCGTGAACTGGCGGAGAAATTGCAGCATGACGCTTATCAGGCTTTAGATAGTTTTGGTGAAGCTGCATTACGATTGCGTCAAGTAACCGATTTTATAATTAAACGTAAATTCTAAGTTCTTTTCCCCATTAATTTTTTTCAGGTTTTGAATGTATCCACTGTTAGATACCATTAGCTCGCCTTCTCAGTTACGTGAACTGGATCAGAAGAAATTACCGCAGTTTGCTAAGGAATTACGTAGCTTTCTCATTGAATCGGTCGCGAAAACCGGTGGGCATTTGTCCTCCAATCTGGGTACGGTTGAATTAACCATTGCTCTGCACTATGTTTTTAATACACCGAATGACCAGATTGTTTGGGACGTAGGGCATCAAACCTATGCGCACAAAATTCTAACCGGCCGGCGAGGTGGTATGAATAAACTGCGTATGCAGGGTGGGTTAGCCGGATTTCCGCGTCGCGATGAAAGTGAATATGATGCATTTGGTACCGCTCATTCCAGTACCTCCATCAGTGCCGCGCTCGGTATGGCGGTTGCTGCGCAATTAAACAAGACGGACCGGCGCGCAATCGCCATTATTGGTGACGGCGCCATGAGTGCAGGGATGGCATTTGAGGCGCTAAATAATGCTGGTGTGATGGATGCCAATTTACTGGTTATCCTGAATGACAATGATATGTCGATTTCAAGGCCGGTTGGTGCACTGAACAATTATCTGGCGAAGTTGATGTCGGGGCGATTTTATGCCACGGCGCGGCGTGCTGGCGAGAAAGTACTGGGTGTCGTTCCGCCTATGCTGGAATTGGCCAAACGCGCTGAAGAGCATGTCAAAGGCATGGTAACGCCGGGTACCTTATTTGAAGAATTCGGATTTAATTATATCGGCCCGATTGATGGTCATGATCTGGATGTTTTAATTACCACGCTGAATAATATCAAGCTCCTTGATGGTCCGCAGTTTCTCCATGTGGTTACGCGTAAAGGCGCTGGTTACAAAGTAGCTGAAGAGGACCCCATTCTGTACCACGGTGTTAGTAAGTTTGATCCGGAAAAAGGAATTGTTGCTAAATCAGCAGGAAAACCCGCATATACACAAATATTTGGTGATTGGTTGTGTGATATGGCCGCACAGGATTCCCGTTTAATAGGCATTACCCCGGCAATGCGTGAAGGATCCGGGTTGGTTCGTTTTTCACAGGAATATCCCGAACGTTATTTTGATGTCGGTATCGCTGAGCAACATGCGGTTACATTTGCGGCGGGTGCGGCATGTGACGGATTAAAGCCGGTCGTGGCGATTTATTCAACTTTTCTACAGCGGGCATATGATCAATTGATTCATGATGTTGCTATTCAGAATCTGCCGGTTGTATTTGCCATTGACCGGGCTGGCTTAGTGGGGGCAGATGGCCCAACGCATGCAGGTAGTTTTGATCTGTCTTATTTACGTTGTATTCCGAATATGACTGTCATGGCACCTGCAGATGAAAATGAATGTAGGCAGATGATGTATACTGCTTTCCAACTGGATACACCATCAGCGGTACGATATCCCAGAGGTGCTGGAAGCGGTGTGCAGGTGCAAAAAGAAATGCAAGCATTACCCATTGGTCGCGGTGAAATCCGGCGTCAGGGAAAGCGAATTGCGTTGCTGGCTTTTGGCAGTATGCTGGCGCCGTGCCTGGAAGCTGCAGAAGAACTCAACGCAACAGTGGTCAATATGCGCTTCATCAAGCCGCTAGATGATGATCTGGTGGCATCTTTGGCTGCCAGCCATGACTTGCTGGTTACGGTTGAAGAAAATACTGTGATGGGGGGAGCAGGTAGTGCTGTTACAGAATCACTGAACAGTCAGAGAATTTGTGTCAAAGTGTTACAACTCGGGCTGCCGGATGTTTTTATCGATCAAGGTGATCATGAACAAATGCTTGTAGATTGCGGATTAGACAAGAATGGTATTATCCAATCAGTGCGGTTAATACTGTCTGAGTAATATTTAACTGACTGTTGTTTCAACAGTGTTGATTCTGACTGGGAGTTACGAGTGTGGAACTCAATTGTTGCCAGAGACTCCTAATTAAATAGGAGGAAATAATATGAATAAACAAATAGATTTGCCCATTGCCGATGTGCAGAGTTCGCCTGACACCCGGCGTATTGCGATCGACCGGGTGGGGATTAAGGCCATACGCCATCCCGTGGTTGTGGCCGACAAGGATGATGGGGTGCAGCATACCGTGGCAATCTTTAACATGTATGTGAATTTGCCGCATAATTTTAAAGGCACGCATATGTCCCGCTTTGTGGAAATACTCAATAGCCACGAACGGGAAATTTCTGTCGAGTCATTTCAGGCTATCTTGCGAGAAATGATCGAAAAACTGGAAACAGACTCTGGCCATATTGAGATGACTTTTCCTTATTTCATTAATAAATCCGCACCGGTGTCGCAAGTAAGAAGTCTATTGGATTATGAGGTTACGTTCATTGGCGAGATTAAAAATAACGAATATTTTTTTACCATGAAAGTCGTGGTGCCAGTAACGAGTTTATGTCCGTGTTCTAAGAAGATATCGAATTATGGTGCGCATAACCAACGCTCCCACGTTACTATTTCCGTACGCACGAATAGTTTTGTATGGATTGAAGATGTTATTGGGATTGCAGAGCGTAATGCTTCCTGTGAGCTCTATGGTCTTTTGAAGCGGCCTGATGAGAAGTATGTAACTGAGAAGGCCTATGACAATCCCAAGTTCGTTGAAGATATCGTAAGAGATATTGCGGAAGTGCTAAACCATGACGAGCGCATTGATGCCTACGTGGTCGAGTCGGAGAATTTTGAATCTATTCATAATCATTCAGCGTATGCATTGATTGAAAATGACAAGAAACATAGCGCATAATCAATGGTTAGTTTTTATATTGCCTGCTGCTTGGTAAAGTCTGTGATACGGAATCCCAGTAACCATAAAGCGGCGAAATAGCTGAATGCACCAAGAATGACTACCCAGCTTAATCGCCCGGCACGTGCCATAGCTGAGTCGATTAACCAAGAAGCATCACTGCCTGTTGCAAACCATAAGACAGTGCCCATAATCGTCAAAGCGATTAGTATTTTTAGAAAGAAAACAAGCCATCCGGGCTGCGGTTGATAAATTTTGTGGCTGCGTAATTTGTAATACAGTAACCCCGCGTTAAGACAAGCCCCCAGACCGATTGCCAATGCCAATCCGGCGTGTTTCAAAGGAATGATAAAGGCAAGATTCATCAGTTGTGTGGCAATCAGCGTGATGACAGCAATTTTGACCGGTGTTTTGATGTTCTGACGTGCATAAAATCCAGGTGCCAGTACTTTAACCAGAATTAATCCGAGTAATCCCACACTGTAGGCAATTAATGCTTCGCGTGTCATCCAGACATCATGGTCAGTGAATGCGCCGTGGTGAAAAAGAGTTGTGATTAAAGGAGTTGCTAATAATGCTAATGCCAGGGCTGCCGGTAAGGTCAGTAGAATGGTCATTCGCAGGCCCCAGTCGAGCAAGCGGGAATATTCTTCGGTGCTATTGCTGTTGTAATGCCGGGCTAGCGATGGCAACAGAATCGTGCCTAATGCCACACCCAGCAGACCGGCAGGGAATTCCATTAATCGATCGGCATAATAAAGCCAGGATACACTGCCGGTAACCAGAAGTGAGGCAAAGATGGTGTTGATCAACAAACTGATCTGACCGACCGATACACCAAAGATTGCTGGGCCCATTAATTTGATCACACGCCAGGCACCGGCGTCCGGGTTTCTGAAACGGAAGCGAGGCAATAGTTTGAGGCGTAGCAGGAAGGGTATCTGGAAAGCGAGTTGTAATATACCACCGATAAACACTGCCCATGCCAGCGCGAGAATCGGCGGATCGAGTAAAGGTGTGAGCCACAGCGCGCAGCCGATAAATGATAAATTTAATAGTGCCGGTGTAATCGCAGGAACATTGAACTTGCCATGGGTGTTGAGTATGCCGCCTGCTAGAGCAACCAAGGAAATAAAAAATATATAGGGAAACGTAATCTGCAAGAGTTCAACGGTTAAGTTGAATTTCTCCGGATCGGCAGAAAATCCGGGCGCACTGGCGTAGATAATTAGTGGTGCTGCTACGATACCAATGACGCTAACGAAAAAAAGTGTGATACCTAGAAGCGTGGTGATGTGATCAACCAAGTCGTGCGTTTCTTCGGGGGTGCGCGTGTTTTTATACTCGGAAAGAATGGGAACAAATGCTTGTGAAAATGCGCCTTCGGCAAATAGTCGCCGTAGCAGATTGGGAATACGGAAAGCAACAAAAAAAGCGTCGGTTACCATTCCTGCGCCAAAAATCCGCGCAATAATGACGTCACGCAAGAAACCGAGAATGCGCGATATAAATGTCATGCTGCTGACAGCAGCGAGGGCTTTGAGTAAATTCAAAACGATATATAAGTATTTGCGCGATTAGTAGGAAAGATGGAAGGCTGTTTGGTTCGGGGTAGCTGTGATTCAGAATAAATTTTAGTCCTAATCAAACTAAAACGGACAGTTCCAGATTAGAAAAAATGACTTATTTTCTTTATGAAACCGGCATCTGACCAGTTCCATTGCAGGCAATATTCGGCACCAAGTTTTGGGTTTCTAATATGGACATCGATTTTGGTTTGTCCGGTGACAACAGGGGGTAATAGCGCTTCTTCTAAATCATCATGTTTACAGAAAAACCGGGCTGAAGAAATGGTGCGTCCCGCCGGTAACTCAACAGTTAGATGCAGTTGCCGCGTGTCATTGTCAACGACGTGGGAAAGAACACCTTCTGTCTGTGTGAAAGCATCTTCGTATTCATACGATAGGGTCAGATCAGAACCATTCACTACTTTTAACTTAGGTGGAAGTTTCATGCATACCCGATAACTTCCATTTTCTTTTATCTGTTCAGCCGGATCGCTATCATTAACTCTAAAGTGACTGATGCTGCCTACCGCACGAATATTTCTAAACCAATATTCTGAATTATCAACATGACAGGCGGTTGTCATTTGTGTTTGTGTCAGTGTTGCCTTATTGCCGCTCGTGTCGTGGACAGTCAGTATTTTTCTTAGATCTGCGATAGTAAATGCGGATTTGTTTTGTCTGTATTGATCATAGACCAGTAACGATGCACTGAAAGCAAATATTAGCCCGATCACAACGTAGTCGGTCAACAGTGCGACCAGAACACCGAAAATAATGAGTGTTACATTGATATAAAAAATGAGTTGGTTGGGTTTGTCAAACATTTGGGATTCCTCAATTTGCAAGCTATTTTTATAGTATTCATCGAAGCGCTGAGTTTATCAGAGAGAAGCATGCAAAAAAAGCAAGATAGATAATAGATTGAAACTGATCCGGAAAAACGCTGCAGATTAATCCATATCAAGCGATAGCTTTCCACTCCGATGCGCAGAGCGTGCGGAGATTCCGGAAACAATAAAGAAATAAGGGACTTCATTTGAATTTGGAGTTATTATTATTATCATGCGTTACCAAATTGATCAATTTTTATGGAGGAAGCTAAATGTCAAAAAAATCAATGAAACCTATTTCACTTGCGGTAGGCACTGCACTTGTAACCGGTCTTGCTGCCATTAATCTCTCAGCTGATACCAGCGTAAATCCTTTTTCGATGAATGAATTATCTGGCGGTTACATGCAGCTTGCCGATGCGAGCAGCGCTAACAAATCAGACCAAGAAGGTAAAAATGATGGTAAGAAAACTGAGAAAGAGGGTAAGTGCGGTGAAGGTAAGTGTGGTGGTAAAAATGAAATGAAACAAAATATGGAAGGAAAATGCGGCGGCAAAAAAGCCGAGCAAGAAGGTAAATGTGGTGAAGGGAAATGCGGTTCTAAAAAGTAATTCGAACAATCCATGAGCAGTAACCATTATCCTGTTCATGGCGCTGGTCTTGGTCTGCGGCGCTCATTAATGAGTTCGGTTGCGGATCAAGCCACGCATCCGGTTAATTTCTGGGAAGTTGCACCGGAGAATTGGATTGGCGTGGGCGGACGCCACGGAAAAATTTTTTGTGAGCTGACTGAGAAATTTCCTTTTATCTGTCATGGATTATCACTTTCAATCGGCGGACCGTCGCCATTGGACGAAGCTTTTCTACAACGGCTGAAGCGTTTCCTGAAAGTGCACCACATCCGGTATTACAGTGAACACCTGAGTTATTGCAGTGACGACGGTCATCTGTACGACTTGCTTCCAATCCCCTTTACGGAAGAAGCGGTGCATTATGTCGCGGATCGTATCCGGCGTGTCCAGGATATCCTGGAACAACGCATTGCAATGGAAAATGTTTCCTACTATGCGGTACCTGGCAAGAAAATGGAAGAAATTGATTTTATCAAAGCCGTGTTGCAGGAAGCGGATTGTGATTTGCTGTTGGACGTCAATAATATTTATGTGAACAGCATTAACCATCGATACGATGCAGAGACATTCCTCCGGCAACTCCCAGCCGAGCGTATTTGTTATATTCATGTTGCAGGGCATTACCAAGAAGCAGAAGATCTGATTGTGGATACGCATGGCGCTGATGTAACTGATCCAGTCTGGCAATTACTCGGAAAAGCCTATCAACATTTTGGTGTTATTCCCACGTTGCTGGAGCGAGATTTTAATCTTCCACCGCTGGCAGAGCTGCTGGGAGAAGTGGAAATCATTCGTTCATTACAGTCGAAAGGGTTGGATCGAAGCAGTGGTCACATACAACACGGCTGATCGTCCCGATTTTGTGCGGCAGCAATATGCTTTTGCGGCACATATCCGGAATCCGGAAAAAAATCCTTGTCCTAAAGCGATCGAAGAACGGCGCATGAAAATCTACCGCGAGTTGTTTTATAACAACGTGGAAGATTTTATGGCCAATACTTATCCGGTATTACGTCAAATTACACCGGATGAATGCTGGCATGCCATGATCCGTGATTATTTTGCTAATCACCTGTCGCATACTCCTTTGTTTCCGGAAATGCCGCGCGAGTTTCTAAAGTATCTGGAACAGGAGCGCAACCCGCATTCTGATGACCCGCCTTTCATACTGGAACTTGCTCACTATGAGTGGGTTGAGTTAGTGCTTTCTTTATCAGATGAGAAAATTGACGAAACAAAAATAGATACGCGTGGCGATTTACTGGATGGGATACCTGTTGTTTCTCCCCTTGCCTGGTCACTGAGTTATCGCTTTCCCGTTCATAGAATTGGTCCGGCTTTTCGGCCTAAGGAAGCCGGTGAGACGCAAACGCACTTGATTGTTTATCGCGATGCCAATTTCGATGTGCATTTTATCGAGATCAATCCAGTGACGGCGCGGCTAATGCAGCTGATTTTGGAGAATGACAACCAATCCGGGCGAGTTTTGCTGCAACAAATGGCCACAGAACTGAATCACCCGCAACCCAATATCGTTATCCAGGGCGGTATAGAAATATTGAACGATCTCAAACAGCGTCAAGTGATCTTGGGGAGTAGAACCTGACGATCAAGAAATAGCGTTACAGCTTCAAGGTGTTATGCCGTTAGACTGCCATTGGTAAATGATGAAGGCGCATATCTTGTGCGGAAAATCAAATGACACGGACACGTTTGACATGAAGGAAAATAGCGTCGGCAGTATCCCCTCTGTGCACAACATGACAAACTTTCTGGTTTCTTCCGCACATAATATGAAGAATTCAATAAGTATGTTGATTGGTGGTCTGGAAAAGGCGCTTGCGTCAGCTGAAGCGACCCAACTTTCTACGCATGCTGAATTGATGCAGATGAATCATGAAGCAAAACGTATTAACAACAACCTGATTCAATTGCTGACACTCTATAAGCTGGGTCAGAAAATTTATCCCTTTGATCTACAATCCATTTGCCTGGATGATTTTTTGCATGTGATGGTTGCGCAATATGGGGAGTTACTTAGATTTCGTGCGATTAACCTGGAAGTTCGTGTTAATCCCGAATTATATTGGTATTTCGATGAAGACTTAATCAGTGGCGTGATTGGTAATGCGTTAAGTAATGCCATGCGTTACACGCGTGACCGTATCCATATAATCGCCGAGGAGAATAAAGGAAAACTGGTGCTGCGGATTGAAGACAACGGGAATGGCTATTCGAGTCAAATTCTACAGGAAAGTGATAATTGCGCGCGCGGTGTTGATTTTCAGGGCGGTAGCACAGGGTTAGGTTTCTATTTTTCGGCGATGGTGACACGCATGCATCACAATCAAGGCTGTTTAGGCGAACTAAAGCTGGAGAATGGTGGCTCACTCAGAGGCGCTTGTTTTGTGTTACGTCTTCCGTAATTAATGGCTATTTATTGAAATTATGAATACTAGTGAGTTTAATTCTTTAACAGCTGACATGGATTTCTCAGATATGACTGTCTTGATAATCGATGATTATCAAGAAATGCGCAGCATTTTTCGCGATATCTTGCGTAGCTGTGGTGCTGATGTGAAGAAAATATCTATGGCAGCAAGCGGAAGCGAAGCCATTTCTTTAATCAAAAAAACGCAATTTGACATCGTGCTGTGCGATCTCGATTTGGGATCCGGGAAGAATGGACAACAAGTACTTGAGGAAGCCAAGCATTTGTCGCTTGTTGGGTCTTCTTGTCTGTGGGTCATGATCTCGGCAGAAAAATCTCCGGAAGCAGTGACAGGTGCCCGCAGAATATCAACCCGATGCCTATTTGCTGAAACCGGTTACCGAAATGAATCTGCGTTTGCGCTTAGCCAAAATTTGGGGAAAAAAGAAAGCATTTGCAGAGATTCACCAGGCGATGATGCAACTGGATTATTCTAAAGCCATAAGTTTGTGCGATCAACGTTTAACTTCCGATAAGGCTAATGCGGCTGATTTGCTCAGGACTAAGTGCAATTTGTTATTGATTACTGGCGAATATGATCGTGCCAAAAAAGTACTGGAAAAAATTTTGACTGAGCGCGATCTGCCTTGGGCGAAAGCGGCGTTAGCTAAAATTCTGCTAAAGAAAAATGATTTTGTAGCAGCTAAAACATTGCTCGAGGAAACTGCTGAAACAAATCCCGCATTCCTTGAGGCGCATGATTTGCTCGCGCAAACGTTGCAAGCTATGGGCAATCTCGAAGAAGCGAACAATGTACTAGAGCGCGCAGTAAAGCTATCGCCAAACTCGGTATTGCGACAGAAAAATCTTGGCGTCGTGGCGATGAAAATCGGCAAACTGGAGAATGCTGAACGGGCTTTCCGCAAGAGTATATCGTTAGGGGAAGATTCCGTACTAAAAACAGCAGATGCCTATTTTGGCCTTGCCAAAGCATGCAGCACCAGTAAAAAGCCTGATGAAGCAATTAAAGTGCTGGGTCAGCTCAATAAGAGTTTCGCTACGGATGAAATGCGCCTAAAAGTGTTGGCAGTGGAAGGAATGATTTATCATCAAAGCGATAATGCCGAGAAGACTAAACAGATCGCCACTGAGATCATCCAGTTGATTGATCAGGATGCTATTCATCCAGATAGTGAGGGATCACTGGAAATAGCCCGTCTACTGATGGTTACGGACGATAAGGACAAAGCCATCAAATTATTGCAGCGGGAGATTAAGAATAATCCGGAGAATACTGCCTTGCTTCAAGATGTCGCAGAAATATTTGATCAAGCTGGCATGGGCGAAGAAGGCAGTAAATTAATTGAGACGATACGCCAGGAAGCCATGCTGATTATGAATCGTGGTGTATTGCTCGTCAGTAAGGGACAGTATGAAGAGGCGGTCAACGCCATGCGGGATGCTTACGCAGCCATGCCGGCAAACATGCGTGTGTTACTCAACTTAGCCTACGTGATTATTACGTATATTCAAAAAAAAAGACCAACGCCAGAGCTGACTCAAGAAGCGCGTAGTAGTCTTCTCGCTGCAAACGAATTGTCACCCGGTGAACCGCGTTTTATCCGCCTGATGGCTGCACTGAATCAGTTCTCCGCATCAACATGATCTAGCCAGATTATTCAAAACGTTTCGTGGTACCGGTGCGAGGAAAAAAGGTGAAGTAGTACAGTTTATGCATGATAAATCAGCATTCTGAACCTTTTTACAGCGCAGATGGTTCTCTTCAACAGCCTCGCCACACAGAAAGCTTTTCTTCTAAAGAAAAGCTTTCAATGCGAATGAGCTTTAACCACCCACCTTAACAAAACTACCTTCTTGGTTGATCCAGACTTCTCCTGTCAAGGCATCACTAATCGTCGTGGCGTCCGTCGCAAAGCAATCGGGCACGCTCTGACTTGTATAGGTGCCTTTTGTGAAATAATTCACCGGTGGTGTTATCACTATTCCATCAATGGGTAAAGCTCCTATTGCGTCGGTTATGGCTGCTGTAATATCGAGACAAAGATCGGAATTGACAACCAAGTTGGCAGTTCCAGCCGGCGCATTCATCGTGCAGTGTTTAACGTTTGCTGCTGCATCGACAATAGCTTGAAACGGATTGGGTAATCCTGGAATACTGGTTGATAAGCCTACTATGCTTGATGAAGTAATCGTATTGCTGCCAAGCAAGGAAATACCACTTGCAGTTGTTTGTTTCGGTACCTGACAAAGATTGGTTTTAGTTAGATCAGGGGCAGCGGCACAGTGTCCATTTGTGGTGACTGTTACGACATTGCCGCTCTGGCTATAAGTAACTCCGGTGAGGATATTTGCGGTATCGCAAGCAGCGATGCCGCCACTCCCGCCAGAATTATCGATTTCATTGATTAAACTTGCAAGCGTATTAATCACTGTCGGATTATTTCCCCAAGGGCCCCCCAGCACATAAACACTATTGTCGCTTTTGTTGACACCGGCATAAATACCAAACTCTGGATAGTACCGGTATAACCAAGGCTCGATGTTTTGCGTAGCCTGGTGGCTAGGGAAGATCGCCGGGTAAGTCTTTTCAGCCCAGTTGAGCAATTTCTCGGTATCACTTGCAGTATCGGCGAGAGCAGAATGTGTATTGCAGAGCAGAAAGAATGTGCAAGCCGAGAAAAGTAACTGTTTTATGTGCTGTTTCATATTGAAGTGCCTCGATTGATTAAATGAGTTGAATGTTTAAGTGATGGAATGTTCCATATATTTTAAGAAATTATGGAGACATTATTGCATTTTATGTATTGAATCTAGGTCAGTATCAACCGCAGATCACTCTGGGCAAATACATTTCCGGTTTGTATCTCGCGCCGTGCGGGATCGAAGGAAATCGGCAAGTTGATGCCTGTTTGATCGCCCGTCCAACGATATCCCCCTCCCCATACGATATCCGGGCTAAAAGGTATGGTTAATGGGAAACGATGTTGAAAATCCACATCAACCGTCTGGCGGGATTCCCGGAAAGACAATTCATCGCGTTTTGTATAATCGTAATAGGCTTGTAATACACTGCCGGATCGCTCGCCGGTTGTGCGATTCCAGCGAATTAATGCATTGCCGCCGGTCATATTGGCATCTTCGATGCGGGTAGTTGCCACGTCCGGTGCCAGAGGACTGACAAAAGTCGTGTTTTGACCCGCTTTGCCACCGTGATACTGGCCTTGAAACATCACAGCATTATTCGCGTTAATATCCCAATCAGCACGAAAACCGGCTGTGCCCATACGCGTGCTATCGTTTGTTCCGCCTGGGTTATAGCTGTTGTCGCGAGAAAATCTTTTGCTAAAGATACGGAAATGCAGGTTTTCTCCAATTTTGCCACCATGACGCAAGGTAGCAAACCCTCTTTCTTCTGTCCCGCCACCGAGGGTTGCCAAGCTTCCTTGAGTGTCTTTGGCGCGCTTGGTTATGATATGGATGGCGCCATTGGCCGCGTTGGCACCCCAAATAGTTCCACTGGGGCCGCGGATGACTTCGATGCGTTCAATATCCTCCAAAGGCATATCCAGCGTTTCCCAAAAGGTGCCTGCAAATAGAGGAGAGAAAACGGAGCGGCCGTCGACCATTACCAAGAGATCGTCCGCGAAACGTCCACTATCGCCGCGTGAAGTGACTGACCATTTGTTGCCATCAATGCGCGCTACGAATATGCCGGGCGCCATACGCAATAATTCAGGAATACTGTTGGCGCTGGAGCGACGGATATCCTCCTGGGAAATAACGAACACGGCGGCAGCGGTCTCATTTATGGTTTGCTGTTTGCGCGAAACGGTGGATATTTTTGTTTGCATTAGCTCTTCCAGCGGCATATCCATGAGACCCTGCTTTAACGGCACACTCGGGTTGGCGAATACAGAAATTGTGACTATATATAAAAGAAGAAACCGCAGAAACGCGCTAATTAGACGCGCTATTTGTCGACTCGAAATGGCGTTCATCAGTGTTGATCGAGGAATATGGGGGGTAATTGAATATCCGGAATTGTAAACTGGGTGTGCTACCTTGATAAATCAGAATAAACAGAAGAATATTATTCAGTTTTGGATTTTGACTGATAGTCAGTAACAGGCTGTTGAAATGCAGTCCGTGTTGCCGTTGCGGAGTTAGAAATCGGCTAAAAATCCACCCGACTGGTGATTCCATAACTGTGCGTAGAGCTGATTACTGGCGATGAGTTTGGCGTGACTGCCTTGTTCTACGATATGACCTTTGTCAAATACGATGAGCCGGTCCATCGCCGCGATGGTGGATAGGCGATGTGCGATGGCGATTACCGTTTTGCCTTCCATCAGTTGATACAGGCTTTGTTGAATGCTGGCTTCCACCTCGGAATCCAGTGCCGATGTCGCTTCATCCAATACCAGAATGGGCGCATTCTTTAATAGCACACGGGCAATGGCGATGCGTTGCCGTTGCCCGCCGGAAAGCGTGACGCCGCGCTCGCCTACATGCGCATCATAGCCGGTCCGGCCTTTGATATCCCGCAATGTCTGGATAAATTCATGCGCTTGGGCCTGTTTGGCCACTGCGATCATTTGCGCATCGTCGGCATCGGGTTTTCCGAACAGAATATTGTCACGCACCGAGCGATGTAATAACGAAGTATCCTGTGTCACCATGGCGATGCTGGCACGCAGACTATCTTGAGTGACTGTGTGAATAGCTTGTCCGTCGATGGTGATATTGCCTTGTTGCACATCGTAAAAGCGCAATAACAGGTTAACGAATGTCGATTTGCCTGCGCCTGAGCGGCCAACGATGCCGACTTTTTCGCCAGCTGCAATGTGGAGATTGAGATCATCAAAGATACGATGAGAATCGTGCTGATCGGGGTGATAGGAAAAACAGACTTGATTAAAATCAATCATGCCTTGATGAACTTGTAGTTCCTTTGCATCCGGTACATCGGTGACATGTTGGGGTTTGGATAGTGTGTTGATGCCGTCTTGTACCGTACCGATATTTTCAAACAGTGCGTTGACTTCCCACATGACCCAATGTGACATGCCGGTCAGCCGGATGGCCAAACTCATGACAATTGCAATAGCTCCTGGGCCGATGGCGCCTTGTAACCATAAATGGATACCCAGTCCCCCTGTTACGAATACCAGCAGCATGTTGATAATCCAAACCCTCGCATTGAGTTGCGTCGATAGGCGCATTTGCGGGTATACCGTGGCCATGAATTCTTCCATGCCCGCTTTGGCATAAGCGGATTCCCGCTGGCTCTGAGAAAACAGCTTGAGGGTCAGGATGTTGGAATAACTGTCGACAATACGCCCGGTCATGAGAGAGCGTGCGTCGGCTTGCAAGGTGGAGATGCGTTTTAATTGCGGGACAATATGCGACAGAATGCCGATGTATAGGAATAACCAAGCCAGTAACGGCAAACATAAGCGTGGATCTGCATGGAACACTAACAGTAACGTTGTCGTGAGGTAAACGGTTACGAAAAGTATGACATCCAGCAGTTTCATGACTGCTTCCCGCACTGACAGCGCGGTTTGCAAGACTTTGGTGGCAATCCGGCCACTGAATTCGTGCTGAAAGAATGCGTAACTTTGATTAAGTAAATATCGATGTGACAACCACCGGACACGCATAGGGAAATTACCCATGAGTGTCTGGTGGATCACTAATGAATGCAGCAGCACCAGAAGCGGAATCACTATTAAAACAAATACGGACATGGCCAATAAAGTCGGCCATTCATCTTCCAGAAAATGCGTGGTTTCTTTTTCCGCCAACCAATCGACCATTTGTCCAAGCACGCCATACAACATGGCTTCGCTGATCGCCAGGCAGGTGGTCAATAGTGCCAGTAAAATCAGATAAAACTCAATGCCACGGATATAATGGCGGCAGAATTGATACAACCCCTTGGGTGGTTCAACCGGATGTTCCGGGGGGTAAGGGTTTATCAGGCGTTCGAAGTAGTCGAACATATCTATTTAACTACTACTGAGTTGTTCAAGTATTCTAAATCCAGCTACATAAGTACCAATTGCTGAACCCAGCGTAGAAAGGATAAAGATTAGCAAGATGCGTGTTACTTGATTATTCCACCAACCTTTCAAAGTGGTTGTATCCGTTCTGAGCCGATTAAAATCACTGACCTTAGGTTTGCGTAAATACGCTTCAACGGCAGCGACGACCATGCCGGCGCCAATAGTGGGATTTAAAGAAGTCAGCGGGGCAGCCAGAAAAGCGGTCAGAATAGAAAGTGGATGAGCAAAAGCAATCGCTGCACCCAATGCGGAAAGCCCGCCGTTAATCACTATCCAGTCAACGACCATGGCGGTACCTATTTCCGGGCTGCGGGTAAAGCCGATGACGAAGCCTGACAGAATAAGCGTAACAATTATCCAAGGGATAAATTTGAGCCATTGAGAGGATGCCGGAATGGTATCGAGTTGTGCAATTCTTTCCTCTGGATTGGTAATGCTCTGAGTCTCAAGTTGTTGCACCATGCCATTCAAGTGTCCGGCACCAATCACTGCCAGGATATGCTGGTAGTCATTTTCACTGCATTCTTTGATAAGGCGCGCTGACATGTATTCGTCGCGCTCACTGATTAGTGGCCGGAATAAGTCTTTTTCATTTTCAGCAAACTGTGCAAAAGAACTTTCGAGTACGTCGCCTTCTTTGAGTTTTTCGATTTCTTCAGCACTGAATTTTTCTTTGCTGATCACACTTTCTATCAGACCGGCAAATAAAGTAAAACGCTTCCACCAGGGAACATTGCGGTAAATCCGTTTCAGTGTCGTGCCAATTTCTCGATCTATCAGCAGAACCGGTAATTTGGCGGCTTGCGCATCTTTAATTGCCACGCGCATTTCGGCGCCGGGCTCGATATTAAACTGTTCTGCCATGCGCTGCTGAAAAGCGCCTAACGCAAGACTGGCAGCGACCATACTGGCCTGGCCATTCTTGATCACTTGGAATAAATCCATTTGGGCCATGGCATCGGGGTTAACGATAACTCTATGGCGGCTCGGGCATAATTCAACAGCCACGGCATCATACTTTCCTGTGGCAATCAGTTCCTGAACTTTATCAGCACTGGCTTTTGAAACGTGCGCGGTTCCCAGCAAAGTGATGTTGCAGTTGTTTACTCGGACAGTTCTGAGCGGTTCAGTCTGTGTGTCGTGCTCACTTGCTAATTCAATCGCTTGTTCTTCTAATTTAACCATTGTTTGTTATTTCTAAGAGTCGTAGGTGTTGGCGGGTAAAGGTAATCCAAGTATTGCATAACAGAGATTATCATGGCGATAATTCAAACAAAATTCATTTTCTTTCAGCCGCACAAAAGGTGAATGTGTTTAGGCGAACCGCCGAGCTGTATTCAATGATTGGTTGAGTAAGCATCTGGTTGGCGGTCAAGGTCGTAATGCCAAGCATCAAATGACACATGACCTTAGCATGGGAACGTACACCACCAAATTTATCCCTCAAATGTTAATCAACGGAATCTACCCGAGTTGCCGATTCATGTTGTGAATCTGCAGTACATCATAGGCGAAATCCATAACATTATACAGATTGGTTCCGCGCTCACTGTGCAACTTGGTTAGGGGAATGGCGATTCGGCTGCCACGAGTGCGTACCGAGACCGCCGCAAATATTGAAAGAATTAGAATTCTGTCCCGCTACACCAAAGTGTAATTTTTAGACTATCGAACCAACTGGATAACCCTCGCTGTTCAATATAAATCAGAGGATTGGTGCGCTCTTTGCCTTGTTTGGAGCGTCCATTTTTGGCGGCCATTCTCTGTGCAGGCTCCTTTTTAGCAGTTTTTCTCACAGTTGAATCGCGGGAATTCTGCGCGAGAACTCGGTGTATAATAGCCAGTTTTTATGGCAGAAGATAAGTGAATTGGCGCTCAGTACATAAGAATATTCTTATGTAAACAAGGACATTACTAGGATATGTGTCCTAGTAAAATGACTCCATTTGTCCCTTACTTAACAGGTGCTTACTGAAGTAATCTACTAATGCCAAAAAGAAGAAGAGTAGTTAAGGATTTCAGAACAATAAGAAACAGGTATCTAGGCCTTTAAGAATAAAAACAATTTGTATTATTTAGGTTACAAGTAGTAAGTGGCTTGGTTGTTCTGAATTTCTCCGGTTGATTCATCAGTTTTTCGTTTGAAACTGTTTGTGTTGCCCTTTTTCCCAATGGCTAATAGGCCTGTCTCTAGAGTATCAGTGATGCTTATCTGACCGTGTAGCATTTTATCCGGTTGATAGGAAGTAATAACGTTGCCCAAGTGTAAAGGCCGCACAGCGTATTAAAGTGCGCCGTTCCCAGCAGAGAGGAGTTAAGCCCGGAAGTGGTAAGTGATTAAAGAGAGTGTCGTCTAATAGATTTATTGTAGTGAGTCTACGCACTGTAGAAAGTGCATAGCTTAGAATTGAAAATTGGGATCAAATAAAATACTTTTATTTCAAAAGGATGCATATTAGAACTGCGATATATCCTTCTGGAAATATAATTTAAGTGAGGAAAATAAAATGGCAAATTTCAGCAGAACTGATCTAGATTTTCTATTTCAGCAAATTCTTATCGCCGAGGGCGATTCCGCAGCGCAGCAAGGAGGCACACTCGATGTATTGCCGACCCTTGTCAGTAGTCCTTTGCTGCCGGAAGGTTTACGTAACGTTAATGGATCGTATAATAATTTATTTCCGGGACAAAGCTTGTATGGAGCAGCCGATCAGCTTTTCCCGCGTTTATTGACCCCCAATTTTCTACCTGCTGGACCAGTTACATTCGATTTGGATGGACCGGGCCCCCTAACTGTGGGCGATCCTACGTCTTACTTGCAGACAAGCGGTTTTGTATTCGACTCAAAGCCTCGTACGGTGAGTAACCTGATCGTTGATCAGACCGACGATAATCCGGCTGCAGTAGCCGCTGCAGCTCAAACCAATGGATCAGTTTCTAATGTGGATGGGAAGGGCACCTTCTTCATCCCGAATGCAACCCCCGATGTGGGGCTGTCTGCTCCTTACAATTCATGGTTTACGTTGTTTGGACAGTTCTTCGATCACGGGCTGGATCTGGTGAACAAGGGCCAGAGCGGTACGGTATTCATACCACTGGAGGCTGATGATCCGCTGATTCCCGGGCCAGACGGCATCCTCGGCGATGACCCCCTGACATTTATTGACGAGAGCCTGGATGATAGTCCCGGCGCAGAGGCCTTTTTCGGTGATGATCTCGGTACAGTCGGTTTTGACGAGAGTCTTGATGATAGTTCCGGCGCAGAAGCCTTTTTCGGCGACGATCCCGCTACCTTTATTAATGAGGGTCTCGATGACTTGCCATCGAATCTACGGTTCATGGCGGTGACACGGGCGACCAATGGCCCAGGTCTAGATGGGATAATGGGAACTACCGATGATGACCGCAATCACGTCAATCAAACTACCCCTTTTGTCGATCAGAATCAGACCTATACTTCGCATCCTTCTCACCAGGTCTTCCTGCGTGAATATGAAACCAACCTGACAACGGGTCAAACGGTTGCAACCGGCAAGTTGCTGGAAGGTAGTGCTACGGGTGACGGACTGGCTACCTGGGCGGACATCAAGGCACAGGCGCATAGCATGCTCGGTATCAACTTGACCGATACCGATTTGACTAATTTGCCGCTGCTCGCGACCGACACTTATGGCAAATTTATTCCAGGTGCTAATGGTTTTGCACAAATCGTGACAGCCAGCGGTCTGGTCGAAGGCAATCCGTTAGAGAACAGCGGACTGGGTATCGATGTTCCGATTGATGTCGTTCGCACTGGCCATGCCTTCTTGGATGATATCGCCCACACAGCAGCGCCTCGTAATTCTAATGGAACCATGAAATTTGCTGACGATGACAGTGCCATTGGACTGTCAGATTCCACGTTGACCACAAATATTTATGATGATGAGTTGCTCGATGCACACTTCATTACCGGCGATGGCCGTGGTAACGAAAATATCGGTCTGACCACGGTGCACACAGTGTTTCATGCTGAGCACAATCGCTCTGTCGAATTTGTCAAAGTCATGATTGACGATGCGATCACCGCTGGGGATACTGCACTGATTACACAATGGAAGCTGCCGGATGGTTCATGGAACGGTGAACGCTTATTCCAAGCAGCTCGCTTTGCCACTGAAATGCAATATCAGCACTTAGTGTTCGAAGAGTTTGCGCGCAAAGTGCAGCCAAATGTAGATGCCTTTATCGGCTATGACAGTTCGATCAATCCTGCCATCATGGCCGAGTTTGCCCACGTGGTTTATCGCTTCGGTCATTCAATGCTGACAGAAACAGTAGCTAGAACCAATGCGGATGGCTCAGCCAATGACATCGGTTTGATTGAAGCATTTCTGAATCCGGTGGCATTCCGAGGTGAAGGCATTGATGCCTATAACAACAATACCGAAGCTGCTGCTGCAGTGGTGAACGGTATGACGGCACAAGTCGGCAACGAGCTTGACGAGTTTGTCACGGGAGCCTTGCGCAATAATCTAGTGGGCTTGCCACTGGATCTGGCTGCGATCAACATCGCCCGTGGCCGGGATACTGGCATCCCTGGATTGAATGATGCGCGCCGCATGTTCTACGAAGATACCGGGCAAAACAGTGCATTACAGCCTTATGAGAGCTGGGCCGACTTTGGGGCGAACATCAGGCATCCCGAGTCGCTGACCAATTTTGTTGCAGCCTACGGCACACATCCTAGTATCCTTGCCGCAACAACGCTGGCTGATAAGCGCGCAGCAGCAGAATTACTGGTAAACGGTGGGTTGGGAGCATCTGCCGATCGCGATGATTTTATGAACAGTACCGGCGATTGGGCGAACACGCTGTTGGGAGAGGTTATTACCGGGCTGGACGATGTCGACTTCTGGATTGGCGGCTTGGCTGAGAATCAAGCGCCGTTTGGCGGATTATTAGGTTCTACCTTCAACTTTGTGTTCGAAACACAGATGGAGAGCTTGCAAGACGCTGATCGCCTCTACTATCTATCCCGTACAGCTGGGCTCGATTTCCTTACCGAACTGGAAGCGAATTCGTTTTCCGAGCTGATCATGCTTAATTTACCGGATGTTAAGCATTTGCCTTTTGACAGCTTTTCGACACCGACGCATACTTTTGAGATGAGTGCTCAGAATCCGGGTGGTCCGATCATCGACGATACAGCTACGCCTTACAATGAAACAGCGCTGCTCATCCGTGACACTTCAATCGGTGCCAATACGGTGCGTTATAACGGCGAAGACCACATTGTGATGGGTGGCACCGGAGGTGTCGACAGAATGCGTGCCGGTGCCGGTGACGATACGCTGTGGGGTGATGGCGGCAATGATCGTCTGGAGGGAGGAGCTGGCAATGATTCGCTGAATGGTGGTGCTGGTAATGACATCATTAGCGATTCCTTTGGCGATGACAACATTAAAGGTGGTGACGGTCACGACACGATCAACGGCGGCCCGGGTCTCAACCTGATTCTTGCCGGTGCGGGCAGTGATTTTGTGACTACTGGCAACGATTCCTCAGAAGTGTTTGCGGGTGCAGGTAACGACTTCATCTTCGGCAATAATGCCAATTTAGCCATGCTGGGGAACGCCGGTAACGACTGGATTCAGAATGGTGCCGGCGGTGCTACAGGTGATAATGCCGACCCCTTGGGGAATGACTCCATCCGCGGGAATGATGTTTTTTACGGGGGCAATAATATTGATGATTTCACCGGTGAAGGCGGTGATGACATCATGAGCGGATTGGGTGGACAGAACAGAAGCGACGGGGACAGCGGATTTGATTGGACCATTAGCGATGGCCGTACCACTGCTAACGATATCGATTTGGCAAGGCTTGTTTTGCCGGGTCCTTTCGTACCGATTGTGGATCGTTATAATTTTGTCGAAGCGGCATCGGGATGGAATTTCAACGACATCATTCGTGGCGACGACAAAACTTTCCTTGAATTGGAATTGATTGACCCGATTACAGGGCAGAACAACGCGCTGGATGATGCTAATGGCATTGGTCAAGTAGGCCACAGTGCCGCCGCCAGAATTGCCCAGATCACTGGGCTACAGGCTTTGCTGGGTGGCGCTAACGCATTCAGCTCCGGTAATATTTTGTTGGGCGGTGGCGGCAGTGATACTTTCGAAGGTCGGGCTGGCGATGATATTCTGGACGGCGATGCTTGGCTGGATATTCGGATTAAAGCCGACAATGGGGTCAGCACACCGGTATTCTACGAAAACATGACCAGCGCGCTGAGGACTGCGATGCAGAATGGCGTCTATTCCCCGGATCAGCTCAGTATCGTCCGTGAAATTAAGACCACAGCCAGTGTGGGTGACGTCGCCCTGTATCAAGGCAACTGGGTCGATTATATGGTTACGAGCAGTAGCGCTGGCGGTCCTAGCGGTACGGTGTTTATCGATCACGTTAACCCTAATCCTGGTGGTGGTGCGGGGGGCGACGATGGCAGCGATACGCTGCGTAACATCGAACGTTTGCAGTTTTTGGACAGGTCTGCGTTTCTCGGAACCCCCGGTGTCGATAGTTTAGTGGGTACAGCCGCAGTCGATACACTCTACGGTTTTGCTGGCGACGACACGTTGAATGGCGCAGGGGGTGCGGATAACCTGCTGGGAGGCACCGGTAACGACACCTATGTGGTGAATAATGCTGTCACGATTTCTGAACTGGCCAGCGGCGGTACCGCCGACAAGGTGGAAAGTACCATCACAATTACATTGGCGAACAACGTGGAGAATCTCACCCTCCTGGGTGCTGCACTGAATGGTACCGGCAATGTTGGCAACAATATTATCACTGGTAATGGTAACAACAACAGGCTCAGTGGTCTGGCCGGTAACGATACGCTGAACGGTCTGGGGGGTGTGGATACACTGATCGGGGGCACGGGTAACGACACGTATGTGGTGGATACTACTACCGATATTATTACCGAAGCTGCTGCGGGCGGAGGTACCGACACGGTGGAGAGTTCAGTGACATTCTCGTTACTTGCCAACGTGGAGAGACTTAGCCTCACCGGCGCGGATGCTATTAATGGCACCGGTAATTCGCAAATCAATGTACTGACGGGTAACAGTAACAACAATATCCTGTCAGGTTTGGACGCTGCGGACACACTAAATGGCGGTGATGGGGATGATATATTGATCGGTGGATTAGGGCCCGATAATTTAACGGGAGGCAACGGCGCCGATACGTTTACTTACAACATTAACAGCGAATCAACTTCCGGGGTTCGAGACACCATTACCGATTTCTTAAGCGGAACCGACAAAATCAATCTGAATGCCATTGATGCTAACACTGGTGCTGCTGGAAATCAGGATTTTGTCTTTATCGGCAATGGCGCTTTCAGTGGCTCAGCGCAGGTGCGTTACGATTCTGCGACGGGTATATTTCAGGCCAACGTGAATGCGACTCTTGCAGCTGACTTTGAGATCCAATTAACGGCAGCTCCGGCACTTGTCGTGACGGATATTATTTTATAAAACGACCAGGAATACTGACTTCTATCTAATTGATTGTGAGTGATAGGGGTCAGTAGTAAGCATTGGAAGGATTATCCATAAGAATCAATCACGCGATGACTGCATGTTATCAGTGATTATCATCTAGAAATAAGTAGTTATAGAGGAGAATATCATGAAGGACAATGAGCGCGATGTGAGCCAAGATAGCCTATCTGATGGCCCACCCAGCGGATCGAGACGCACATTCTTTAAAACAGCGGGCGCTGCGGTTATTGCGGCACCGGTAATGTTAACTTCCAGTAAAAGTGAAGCACAAGTCGTGCCGCCGCCGATAGGGCCGAGCCCAGCGACCACGCCTTGGGCAGAATCTTTACCGAATGCGTTTGATCTCATGCAAAAGGCAGATCTTTTTACAGATCCGAATCGGATACCGCAGGGAGAAGCGAATGACTATTACGACGAATGCGGACGCAATAATCACCAACGTTGGAATGAATTTTTTTACGGTCCGGTTCTGAACAATGATCCGGACGCGGGACCGGTCGACCAAGTAGATCTGTATGAATTGAAGGTCAAAGAGGTTAGTCACGTATTCCATCCAGACTATCCTGCGCAGCCGGTCTGGAACTACGTAGGCAAGAATATAATTGGTCAGGATTATTATAATCCGACATTTGTGGCGCGCTACGGGCGTCCAGTCATTGTGCGTTTACATAATGAATTGCCACAAAATCATGTCGGCTTCGGCACGCCTGAGATCAGTATGCATTTGCACAATTTGCATACGCCGTCTGAGAGCGATGGTTTTCCCGGTGATTATTTCAGCCCGGTCAAGGCCGGCCCTACTCTTAACAAACCGGGAAAATTCAAGGATCAGTTCTACCCCAATATCTATGCCGGTTTCGATGAGTTTCCTAAAGGCCCCGGCAACCCTGTCGGCGGAGACAGCCGTGAAGCGCTGGGAACGTTGTGGTACCACGACCATACCCTGGATTTCACTGCCGCCAATGCGAGTCGTGGTCTGGCAGGTTTCTACTTGTTGTTCGACGCCCTCGATACAGGCAACGAAAATGATCCAAGTCCGGCTTTAAAGTTGCCGAGCTATCCCTACGACTATCCGCTTGCTTTTCAGGACAAGCGTTTCGACGCATCGGGTGTCCAGATATTCGATCAAATTGATCCGGAAGGTACATTTGGCGACAAGATTACGGTGAATGGCAAGATCGAACCGCTACTGAATGTCGCCAGACGTAAGTATCGCTTGCGGCTGCTCAATGCGGGTCCGTCCCGCTTTTACGAGTTTTATCTGGTGAACGCCGCAGGCGTCGTGCAGACGTTTGATTATATTTCCAATGACGGCAATCTCTTGCCTGCGCCGTTGCGCAATCAAACCCGAGTCAGATTGGGCGTAGCTGAGCGTGGTGACATCGTGGTGGATTTCTCCCGCTATCCGCTAAACACGGAGCTGTATCTTGTCAATCGGCTGGTACAAACGACCACACGTGGACCCGGTGCTGTTGTAGCCCCCGGTGAGCGCGTGCTCAAGATGGTTGTCAATCGTGCTGCGGTAGATAACAGCCTCGTACCGAATACCTTACGCCCGATCCGCAGACCCACTGCGGATGAAATCGCTGAGGCACCGGTCAGAGCGTGGAGTTTTAATCGCACGAATGGCTTGTGGACTATCAATGGTAAGTTAGTCAACGTCAAATCTGCCGGGGCTCACATTGAGGCGAGCAGCGCAGAAATATGGGATTTGAGCAATCCAAACGGCGGTTGGTCTCATCCGATTCATATCCACTTCGAAGAAGGGCATATTCTTCAACGATTCAGGAATGGTGTTCAAGTGGCCGTACCTCCCCACGAGAGAGGCCGTAAGGATGTCTACGTGCTAGGGCCAAACGAACGCATCAGACTATTCATGCGTTTCCGGGATTTTCCAGGAAAATATGTGATGCATTGCCATAATATGATCCACGAAGACCATGCCATGATGGTACGTTGGGATATCGAGCCACAATAGGAACATACCATGAACAAAGAGGAAACTATCATGAATACACGCAGAGAAATTTTAGCTGGCATGGGGGTCGCCGCATTGGGACTAATCGGTCTGAATGCCGCTTGGCAAGGGCTTAGCGGCAAAATGCCGAGCACCCCTGCTAATTGGGACAATCGGGATACATTGAGCAGCACGCCGTTTCCAAACGTAACGCTCTATACGCATGAGGGAGAAACGGTCAGATTTTACGACGACTTGATTCGCGATAAAGTGGTCGCCATCAATATGATGTATGCCCAATGTGCTGGCATTTGTCCGTTGGCGACGGCCAATCTGCTCCAGGTGCAAAACATGCTGGGAGAACGTGCGGGGCGCGATGTCTTTATGTACTCAATCACCTTGCAGCCGGAACAGGATACTCCCAAAGGCCTCAAACAGTATGCCGATCGCTATGGCATCAAAGCTAACTGGAAGTTTCTGACCGGTGCGCCGGAAGATATCGAATTACTTCGCTTCCGACTGGGTTTTTTTGATCGCGAAATTGATCTTGATAAAGTGAAAGAGAATCACACTGGCATGGTACGCATAGGTAACGATGCACTGAAACGATGGAGTATGGCACCTGCTCTGGCTGAGCCGCACCAAATTATGGCCACCATCAATCATCTTGATCCAAAAGCTATTCATACTTATGAGGAGCAGCCTACCTAGTACCAACTATCTCGCATAACAGAGCATACTCATACCCAAACTGTTACTGCGAAAATAGTTACCTTGCAGATTAAAACCACTGGAATGCAGTTTGGTTCCAGTGGTTTTCTTGGTAAAGGTGTTGTGATCCCATGCCGGATCATCTGCGTCCAATCTGACAAACCAGCGGGACAACAGGTTGTATCCAATATGCTTGGTCAGTTGCCGCTTTCACTGGGGCGGACTTCCTGTGTATAAATATCATCAAATCACCGATCCATCTTTGAGTATGGCATCCACCAATACCTTCAAAGATCACAGTGCATGATTGTCAGGAATTCGTTTCTTTAGTCAATTTTATGATGTGGGACTGAAAGTACTAATATCGGTGTACAATTAATTCACGAAAATAGGTGTGTGGAAACGTTGCGTGTCAGTGTAAAAACCCAAGAAGGAAGTTGGTGTTATGAAAAGATCAATTGCTACTGTTTTTCTTGCCGCCGTAATTTTACTATCGGGTTGCGCGGCATCATCAGAGAATAATCATGTGCCTTACATTTCCCCAGGGCAATTTCAAACTTATAATTGCAATGAGTTATTGGCTGAGATTGAACGAATTCAAACCAGAGTCAGTCAATTAACAGGCAAAATGGATGACAAAAATCCGACCAAAGACAAATGGGTGCTCGGTGCGGATTTATCGCTATCATGGGCGGCATTATTTGCATTGGGGGGAACCAAAGAACAAGAAGCTGAGTATGAGCAACTAAAAAATGAGTATGATGCGATACAACAATGGGCAATTATCAAACAATGCCCGGGTGTAATTCCACCAGCCGAGAAACCTCCTGAATTTGATCCAAACCTGGTAAAAACATTCAAGCGGGATACAGTGGCAGAGCAGCGGTAATGAAGCGATGTGCGAAATGGTAGTGCAGCATGGTCATTGGGGTCAAAACCCTGGAGATTAAGTTGCATGTGACGGAGTTCTTCGTCTCGATAACTTTTCAAGGATTCTTGCTGTTCGTTTATTTGACGTGTTTTTGCACTTTTCTCTGAAGTAGTGCGAGAGAATCAGAGTTGATTACGATTGTTTCAGAGATGTGTGTTATTTTTTCTTGAAATCTATTGAGCTCAAAGTGATCTCCACTAATCCGATAACGTGTCTCCAAAGCACCGATTGGTAAACGACACTGTGTCAATGATAAGGGTCTTTACCAGATCATTCGTAGCGTTAATATTGCGCTAGAATTCATCGGTGGAACTGATAGCCTGCTCAATGTGGTTTATAGGTGTATACCATTGCACCATAAAATCAGAGCCACCCATTACCACGATGGCTCGAATAGTGCGCTTAGTCGCTTTCAGGTATGCTTCCCGCAAATGCTTACATTGTTTGGTATCCATAGGCACCATTAATAAAAAGCAAAGTGCAGGTAATCGATAGCATCTTTCTGTTCAATCCAGACTGCATTATCCATTATCGCCCGGTAAATGCATTATTTCGTTTAAGACTTTTGTGCAGCTTAAATTTGTCAGCACAATGAGACTCTAAAATAGAGGCAGTTAAAAGTTTGATGCTTTGTTGATGTTCAAAGCGATCCTGTTGGGTCAGTGGCATAGTTTATCGGACGCCGCATTGAAGCAAACGCTGCATGTGCTGCATTGATCTTCTACAATTTTGGTTTGTCCTTGTCGGAGGAGATACCGGACGAAACTACTCTGTGCCGGTTTCGTAACCGGCTAGACGATCTACTTGCCTTAATTAATGAACAGCCTCCATCACACGGAATGATGATCAAGAATGCAACGGGAGCGGTGATTGATATACACCACGAGTAATACATCGGCATTTGTACTTTTGCTTTCAACAAGCTCATGCCGCTTGCGGTAGGTATACGTAATCGCCGTAACTGCAGAGTATCAGTCCAAGTGTTTGTGCTAGTCGGATAGCATTTTCTACACGGCCAATTGGTAAAACACACACTGGACAACCAGGACCATGAATCATATGTACATTGTCAGGAAGCAGATCAATAATGCCGAAACGTGAAATGGCATGAGTATGACCGCCGTAAAATTCCATAAAATGATAATCGCGTTGCGGATTTACTTCGGATGCGATTTTGGCAGCGATTTTCTGCGCCAAAGCACCGGTACGAAATTCATCAATATATTTCATGACAGATCATTTGCTCGCCGTCATTAGATGTTTTCTTGGTCAAGAGCAGATATTTCTGAAAACATCGCCAGTGTGCGTTCTGCTTCCGTCGGATCCGGTTTCTGTAGCGCGAAACCAACGTGTACGATGACATAACCCCCAAGGATAGCATCCTTAACCAATGTCAACGAAATTTCCTTGCGTATATCACCAAGATTGATGATTGCATAATTTTTATTAGCCAATTGTTCAACACAAGCTGGAATAGCAAGGCACATAAGCATTTTATGTAAGTTTCTAGATGCTTAAATTATGACATAATTAACTATCGTAATTATTAATTGTCTAGAAAGTGATCAAACAAAATTCTTTAATTCTTTATTTAGTGATCTTACTATTTGGATTGCTGAGCTTGTCGGTAATACCGAATTCTGTTTGGGCAGATAATGGAATATGGATTGATGTAGATACGTCTGCACATACTCTGTCGGTGATGCAAGGCGATACCATTCAAACGGTATTTAAGAATGTAGCTATTGGACGCTATGGTACAACTTGGTCCAAAATGACAAAAGACGACAAAACCCCGCTGGGGAGATTCAGAGTGGGTTGGGTCAATGAAAGAAGCCGTTATTATCGTTTTTTTGGGCTGAATTATCCAAATCTCGATACAGCAAAACGTGCGCTGGATGAAAATAGGATCAATGAAGAAACCTGGTTGTCGATATTGGAAGCAAAAAGTATGGGAAAGACACCGCCTCAGAATACACCGTTAGGAGGTCACATAGGCATACATGGAATCGGGAGGGGGGATCGGGAGATTCATCATGAATACAACTGGACTAATGGCTGTATCGCACTAACGAACGAACAGATTGATCAGCTGGGTAAATGGATCAGGCCCGGTATATTGGTGAATATTCGCTAAGCCGCAGATAATCAACAGCTGTATTGAGATATGAGCTGTTTGTTGTTAATTACTTGAATTGAATTTTCAGACTAAATACGTCATTTTATTAGTTACTTAACGGATTTTTTGTTGTTTTTATGACTGAGTGAGACGTAAATTTGTCATACAATCCATTTATTTTGCAGAAAAAATCAGATAAGATCCCTGTGCGTTGCTGATATTCAGGTATCAGTGGCTAGTAAAGTGGCGGATGATTGTGCGTTTTGAATAGATAAACTACTGAGGAGATATCGGAATGAGAGAGAAAATCCAGCATCCAGTTCGTGTGTTAACGCTGGCAGTGATAGCAGGTGCTTTTATTGGGTTAACGGGCTGTGCAACCACAGGTCAATTAGAAGAACATCAAAATAAAGTTAGTGCAGATATAGCTGCAGCTAAAGCCGATGCAGCTGCCGCTAAAGCAGCAGCAGATGCTGCTAACGCCAAAGCAAATGATGCTGTACGTATTGCAGAGGAAGCAAACAGACGTTCAAT
Source organism: Nitrosomonas sp. (assembly GCF_043753625.1). Taxonomy (GTDB): domain Bacteria; phylum Pseudomonadota; class Gammaproteobacteria; order Burkholderiales; family Nitrosomonadaceae; genus Nitrosomonas. The sequence continues at coordinate 406 of NZ_JAYUWI010000057.1, read as the reverse complement.
GGATACGGAATCAAAAATTGATCGCATGTTTAAAAAAGCTATGCATAAGTAATAACGATGTAAGTGATGTAGTGTTGTATTCATAAAAAACCCCTCTATTGAGGGGTTTTTTATGAATACCTCTTCTTCTCTCTCTAGAGAGTTAGTTGTTATTTTGAGTCAATAGTGTCCGGTTAAATTAGCTACTGAAACGATAGAGCCAAGTGCTGAAGCGGCTCTCCGAGAAAATATTTTGGTGCCGATTTGAAATCATATTTTTCAAATTCAGGTTCGAGTAATCTCCAGAAGTTGAACCTTCTGGAGATAGTCTATGAACTTTGGAAAAACGCTGTTCGCACAACTCATGGAGTTTGTGCCATGGACGAGCTTCGCGAGAATCGTGGCTCGTCATGGCGGCGATTCGGGC
>NZ_JAYUWI010000056.1:0-44308 GCF_043753625.1 Nitrosomonas sp. | reverse complement strand
TAAAAACAAAAAATCGGGGCAGCGCCGTTCCGCTGCATGAATAGGGTGCCCTCTTAAATTCAATCTATTATTGTCTTGACTGCGGGGTCCACTTTAGTCTTTATCAAGCAGTTGCTTATGCTTCAGGACCTCATTCAGAGTTTTTGCGGTGTTCTCATCAACGCTATCTGTTGCGGGAATTTGAAAAGACTCCTGAAAACGCCTCAGTGCGTTGGAAGTTGTATCACCAAAAAAAGACGCAATCCGCTCATCATTCGAAATGAGAAAACCTAAGGAAGTGAGTGCCTGCTGCAAATTGGAAACTGCATTGCCTTGATCAAACTGGCGGATGGAAGAAGCAATAGCTTTCATTTTTTATCTCCTCGGTTGATACCACAGGAACCTGATCGATCAGTTTTCATTAACCGCACAAATCATGTTTTCTTGCGAAAACCTCCTCTTTTATCGGTCTGATAAAAGACATCACTACTTGTATGAGCCTATTGAACCAGGCTTTCATTATTACGATAAAATAAAATTGGATACTTTGCGAAGTCTTTTTTTAGATGCCATCAATGTCGTTTAACCGATTATTTCTGTGCTAAAAATAAGGGTCGTACCCAATAATTTGATTGGTATGAGCATATGTGAAATTTGTAGTTGTGTATATATCCCTTATCCTGGTTACTCGCTTTGGGTTGAGATTACTCTAAGCTGTCCTTCCACTTCAGTCCGTGTCACATTATGAGAAAATCTTAGCTTTAGCAGGTATTATCCTAGGAAGCGACGTAGATCGTTTTACACCCAAGAGGGAGGATATCCAGAAAATACTTTGAACTTCGCTACAGATGTTTGTTAATCTGTCACGATTCTATTGACTTATTAAACGTATCGATTCTTATGCCAATGGATAAGACGGCCCAACTCAGCAATCCAGAATCCAATAATATCAGGCCTAAACCTAAGCGCAGGCGTAGCCCAACAGTTCGCGCCGAAAAAGATAAAACGCAGAAACGGTTGAGAAAAAAACAAACCAGTGAATTCAAGTGGAATTTATTGCTGATCAGCTTAGAGATCCTCGGTTTGAGCATTATCGCGGTTTCGGCCATCATCGTGCTTTTAGGCTATTCCGCAAGCCGGTTCTCAGGCACCAGTTTTTTCAGCAGCCTGCTTCCGTTCGCTATCGGTGTATTAGCGCTGGTGTTGGTTGCTTGCGTGTTACTCATCGGCTGGTGGAAGCTGAGAAAATGGCTACAATCCCATTCTGAGTTATTGACCCCGATCCTATCCCTTTCATTTGCTTTGCTAATCGCTTTTTTGGTTACCCATGACCAATTCACTCTGGCATATGGAAATTTCCGCACACTGGTGGGCGGCAAGGAAGAAGCAAGCCGGGTGACAATCTCACATCAAGTCTATGCAGCTTATCGCAGGCACAGTTCAACACAACTGCAAAAAATGATTAGCCGATCACAAGAATATCAACAAGCTATCGAAGATGCTGCCAGATCGTTCGATGTCGATATCAATCTATTACAGGGTATTGCAGCAACAGAATCGTCATTCATACCCAGAGACAGTAGTGACGGCGGACGCGGTTTATTCCAAATCACCCAAGTTCCAAAAACCGTCTTGGTTCAGGCGCATAAGCGGCTAGGCACTGAAAAAATCTCGCTGGAGAATCCCCGGCACAACGCCTTCGTCGGTGCGGCCACATTCAAACACTACCTAGCCGAAATGAAAGGCGATCTCTTTTTAGGCTTATTAGCCTATAACATCGGCCCGGCTAACGGCGGTTTGCGCTTCATCATGCAGCAATACGGTGCCACCAATTTCACTACGATTCAGCCCTATCTACAAACGCTGCCGCGCGACTACCCAATTCGGGTATTATCCTACTCCTTGGCATTCCGTCTCTGGCAAAAAGAAGGGAAATTGCTCGCTTACGAAGAAGGGAACAATGCTATCCATATACAGCGGATCGGTATACCAGGACTGCAAAATGGCTTGTAATTATTCAGCGCAATACGCAATTTATTCTTTTGTTATTAACTTTACTTCATCAACCAGATCATTTTCATCATAACTGACTTGAAAAGCCATCTCATCGCCATTAAACGTTATTTCAGCCGGCGTACCAACAAGCTCCCACAATCCCAACGTAGCAACACTTGCTGCGCCATGAAAGAAAGCCCTGCCTGCCTTGGCGCCTGTACTATACCCTTGCACAAATTTAAAGATTTCAAACCTTTTATCATTTTTATATTCACTGACAACTGGGGCACCAAACTCAGAGATCAGCACTGCTCTTGATACGCCTTCTTTTAATAAGCTGATATCTTTCTTTTCCGGTTGTTTTGCCGCCATGAAAACAGAGCATCCGGAAACTTGCATAGTCAATATCACCAGCAATGCAGCCGATAATATAAACTTTATTAAATTAATCATAATTATCCTAATGTTATTCATCTACATCTCCGTCAATAAGTTTAAGTGAGCATTATTGTTAATCCGAAGACTTCAGAAGTAAATCCTGATCGGGTAGCTGAAAAAATAAAATGATTATGAATATCCTCATAACCTCACGCGTTAATTCTACTGGAATCATTTCATTATTGCGTTGTTCTAGTACATATTCAGAATCCAATTTCTATATAACTTATAGTTATAAACTAATTAATAAATAGTATTTCTATTTATATCGCAAAGTTGTTATCTTACGTTTCCGTTAACCTCCATTACTTCATTAGGAAGTGTAAATGACTATTAACCTCGGTTGGGATCCAGAAATTATGACAACTAAGAATACTGACAAAAAGATACCCGTTGATGTTGCTCAGGAAATTCTACGCGTTGTGGCCAGCATCGAATATGGATCGGTTGAAGTCGTTATACACGAAAATAAAGTTGTGCAAATAGAATGCCGTGAAAAGATCCGCGTGAACCAAAATGGATCTGGACGTAAAACATCGAGATCATAATTGAATAAGTTTTGGGTTTAAAGCATCAAGATCAAACTGATCTGACAAATGACAATAACACCGACCAACAAAATTGGAAGTTAAAGAGCAAAAAAATATCAATAACTCAACCGGATTGCCGGAGGGTTTACTTAGGAGAATAAATTGAAGTTTATTTGGTTTTTTTTACACATTGTGGCGCTGAGCACATTCACGGTCAGCCCAACCAAGGCGTCTTCAGATAGTAAATCATCTGTAGATTCTCAAGCAATGCAACCGAGTGTTGTCCGAGTAGCACAGCAGATCGCTGTTGATACCGGCAAGCCATTAACCGATAAATCATCGGGGCAGGCCAAACCATCTGATCTGGAAAAATCATTACCTGCCATTGTGCCGGCAGCCAAAGTATCGGATGCAAAAAAACCGACCAGTTTTCACCAGCGTTCCAACAGCTATGCAACCAACCCTGAATCTGATCCGCCACGTTATGTGCGTCAATTAAGCGATATTGGTGTTGAGCGGTTTAAAGATATTACCTGGCTGGAAGTCGGCCTTGAGCACCGTACGCGTTATGAATGGCGTAATAACGACATACGCCGTATTGAGGGTGGAGAGGATAATCCCTTCTTTTTACGAAATCGCGCATGGATTGGGATCAAGGATATTTTGGATCCATTCCGTTTCGCAGTCGAGTTTCAGGATTCCCGCGTCTATAACAATAAGCATGCCATCACGGATCAAGAAAGGAATGAGTACGACCTACTCAATGCCTACGGTGAATTACATTTCAAAAAAGCACTTGGAGCCGATGACCGAGGCAATGATCGTCCAATCCGATTCCGTGTGGGCCGCATGGCCTATGAAACAACGGACCGGCGTTTTATCGCACGAAATGAATGGCGCAATACCACTAATACTTTTGAAGGCTTTCGCCTGAATCTGGGACGCGAAGCCAATGATTGGGAGATTGACCTGTTTGGCTTGCAACCCGTTTTGCGTCTGCAAACTCAATTTGATAAGGCCAATGATAATCTATGGTTTTTTGGAGGGATCGGCACTTGGCGCAAGTGGTCTGAAATCGCCACCTTTCAAGCGTATTACATGGGCCAAAAGCAAACAGCTAATCCGAATGGCTTTACAGCGACCAATCAATTAGATCGGCAAATTCATATGCCTGGGTTCCGCATATACGGCAAAGCAGGCAGCATTCTTGATTTCGATGTCAGCTACAACCACCAGTTAGGGTTTTCCGGCCCCAATCGTGTGGATGCGCACGGATATACCATCGAGGTGGGTCGCGGCTTTGAGCATGCTTGGAAACCCCGACTCAGTGCTTTTTACGGCTACGCCAGCGGCGACAAGGATCCCAATGACAATGTTGACAACCGGTTTGATCGCTTTTTTGGATTCGCACGGCCTTGGTCAGCCGATCACTATGTGGTTTATGAGAACTTGAAGGCGCCCAAACTCAGGTTTGAAATTAGTCCGACGCAGAAACTAGGATTTGAGGTGGGTTATGGCGCCTATTGGCTGGCCAGCAAAACCGACCGCATGTTCGATATTCTCGACGGCAACATCAGTAATACCATCAAGGATCCTGGATTCAATCGAGATCGCACTGGACAAAGCGGTAATTTCGGTGGCCATGCATTCGAAGGGCGCATACGCTATCAACCCACACCACGCATTAATACCACCCTCGGCTATACCCATTTTACATCGGGTGAATTCGTACAAAACCGTATCGCAGCACACTCCTGCGCGACTGCCCATTCGCACCCTTGCGTCGACCAGCGCTCAGGCAACACTGATTTCTTGTACTTTGAAGTGTTAATCAGTCTCTTGTAAACAATCTTAAATTTCTATTGGAGAAAAAATCATGACAATTAAAACATGGCTAACAACGAGTCTCTTGACGGCAAGTTTGATAATTAGTAATAACGTATTGGCGGAAAAAACACTGCTCAATGTTTCTTATGATCCAACGCGCGAGCTTTATAAGGAATTTAATACTGCTTTTGCCAAGCATTGGCAGGAGAAAACCAAGGAAACCGTCACAATCAAGCAATCTCACGGTGGTTCTGGAAAGCAAGCGCGATCAGTCATTGACGGCTTGGAAGCAGATGTTGTCACGCTCGCATTGGCCAATGATATCAATGCCATCGCAGAGAAATCCAAATTACTTCCCGAGGATTGGCAAAAACGATTATCACTGAATAGTACGCCATATACCTCGACAATCATTTTCCTGGTGCGCAAAGGCAATCCCAAGGGGATTAAAGATTGGAATGATCTGGCTCGACCTGGCGTAGCTGTGATCACACCCAATCCGAAAACTTCCGGGGGCGCGCAGTGGAATTTCCTGGCGGCATGGGAATTTGGCAGACGGCATTATGGTGAGAACGAAGCGCAAGGATTCGTCAGTAAAATATACAAAAATGTACCTGTTCTCGATTCCGGCGCGCGCGGTTCAACCACGACATTTGTGGAACGCGCCGTTGGTGATGTGCTCATCACTTGGGAGAACGAAGCTTTTCTGGCACTCAAAGAATATGGCACGGATAAATTTGAAATTGTAATACCGTCATTGAGTATTATTGCAGAACCGCCCGTAGCGATAGTCGATAAAGTGGTTGATAAGCGAGGCACACGCCAAGTCGCTAAAGCCTATCTCCAATATCTCTATTCCGAAGCAGGCCAGGAGATAGTTGCCAAGCATTTCTATCGCCCTACTAATCCGAAGGTTGCTGAAAAACATGCCGGTAAGTTTCCAAAGATTGATCTATTCAAAATCGACGATGCCTTTGGCGGCTGGAAGAATGCACACAAAACCCACTTTGCCGATGGCGGAACATTCGATCAGATTTACTTGAAGTAAGAATAGATTGACCCAGATTGACAAACCGTCTGATTCATAAGGATTGATCGATGAGTACTTTTAAACAACACAGCATTCTGCCGGGCTTTAATCTGGCGCTTGGATTTACCCTGCTGTATCTGAGCTTAATCGTACTGATTCCGCTTTCGGCAGCGTTTATCCGTACCGCCGAGCTAACCTGGCCGGAATTTTGGTCCATTGTCACCACACCGCGCGTCGTCGCTTCGTACCAGTTGACATTTGGCGCGTCATTCGCCGCTGCATGCGTCAATGTGGTATTTGGACTGTTAGTGGCATGGGTGTTAGTACGTTATCATTTTCCCGGAAAGAAATTAGTCGATGCATTAGTAGATCTTCCTTTTGCCCTACCAACTGCGGTGGCCGGTATCGCGTTGACCGCGCTGTACGCAGGCAATGGCTGGATCGGTCAGTTTCTTGAACCACTCGGCATCAAGGTGGCTTTCACACCCATCGGAATTTTTGTGGCACTGACTTTTATCGGACTGCCGTTCGTAGTGCGTACCGTGCAACCCGTACTCGAGGATATTGAGTCCGAGCTGGAGGAAGCAGCAGCGACACTCGGCGCCAATCGCTGGCAAACGTTTACCCGGGTGATTTTTCCGGTAATTTTTCCTGCATTGATGACCGGTTTCGCGCTGGCTTTTGCACGTGCGATTGGCGAGTACGGATCGGTGATTTTTATTGCCGGTAACATGCCGATGATCTCTGAAATCACTCCGCTACTGATTGTCACCAAACTGGAACAATATGATTATGCAGGTGCCACGGCATTGTCGGTGGTGATGCTGGTGATTTCTTTTATTCTGTTACTGATTATTAATCTGCTGCAGTGGTGGAGCCGGCGCCGCAGTACTATTACCTGAGAGCAACTATGTCCACGATTACATTCCCCGCATCCGGAAAAACTTTTAGGCAGCGAGCCACACAAGAGCCTGCCTGGGTGCGCCGGTCATTGATTGGATTGGCGCTAGCGTTTCTAACGCTATTTCTTTTCATTCCACTGATTTCGGTTTTTTATGAGGCGTTCAAAAAAGGCGCAGAAGTTTATTTTGCCGCAATCACCGACCCTGATGCTGTTTCCGCCATCAAATTGACGCTGACCGTAGCGGCGATCGCGGTGCCGTTGAATCTGGTGTTCGGTGTTGCCGCAGCCTGGGCGATCGCCAAGTTTGAATTTCGCGGCAAGAACCTGTTGATCACGCTGATCGATCTGCCTTTCTCCGTATCTCCAGTGGTTTCAGGGTTGATTTATGTGCTTGTCTTTGGCCTGCAAGGATGGCTAGGTCCTTGGCTGGCAGAGCATGACATGAAAATTATTTTTGCTGTTCCCGGTATTGTACTGGCAACTGTTTTTGTGACGGTGCCGTTTATCGCGCGTGAGTTGATTCCACTGATGCAAGCGCAAGGCACTGAAGAAGAAGAAGCGGCCGTGGTGCTGGGAGCAAGCGGTTGGCAAACCTTTTATCAAATTACGTTACCCAATATCAAATGGGGATTACTGTACGGCGCGATCTTGTGTAATGCACGAGCGATGGGAGAGTTCGGCGCGGTATCGGTGGTATCAGGGCATATTCGCGGCAGCACCAATACCATGCCGCTACATGTCGAAATTCTCTATAACGAATACAACTTTGCAGCCGCCTTTGCAGTGGCTTCATTGCTGGCACTGCTGGCATTGGTAACGCTGGCATTAAAAACACTGATCGAATTTCGCAACAAACAACATCAAAAATCAAGAGGTCACGAATGAGCATTGAAGTCCTTAATCTCTCAAAACAATTTGGCACTTTCACTGCGCTGCATGATGTCAATTTGCAAGTACATTCCGGTGAATTGCTGGCATTGCTGGGACCTTCCGGTTCGGGAAAAACCACGTTACTGCGCGTGATCGCAGGACTTGAAACAGCCGATAGCGGTCAGGTGCTATTTCACGGCGAGGATGCCACCGATCAACATGTCCGTGAACGTCAAGTTGGTTTCGTATTCCAGCATTATGCATTATTTCGCAACATGACTATCTTCGAAAATGTCGCTTTTGGCTTGCGCGTGCGCCCCAAGAAATTTCGTCCTGCCGAAACGGAAATCCGTGATCGGGTTATGAAGTTATTACATCTCGTACAGCTGGATTGGCTGGCAGATCGCTATCCTCATCAGCTCTCAGGCGGTCAGCGTCAACGTATTGCGTTGGCGCGAGCGCTGGCGGTAGAACCCAAAGTGTTATTGCTGGATGAACCTTTTGGCGCATTGGATGCCAAGGTGCGTAAGGAATTGCGTTCCTGGTTGCGCAGATTGCATGATGACATGCATATTACCAGCGTGTTCGTGACGCATGATCAGGAAGAAGCACTCGAAGTCGCCGATCGGGTGGTTGTCATGAATGAAGGTCGGATTGAACAAATCGGCACCCCGGATGAGGTCTATGAGCAACCCGCCAGCCCCTTCGTCTATGAGTTTCTCGGCAATGTAAATCTGTTTCATAGCCGTCTGCATCGTGGGCGCGCCTGGATTGGTGACATCGAAGTGGATGTACCGGAGCACGCAGAAGCTGACGAACTCACGGCAGTCGCCTACGTTCGCCCCCATGAGATCGAAGTTGAACGCACGCATAATGGTGAAGCGGCACTGGCGGCACGTGTCGTTCACGTTCTTTCCGTGGGCCCGATCGTTCGATTGGAGGTAGTGCGTATCAACGACGCAGACAAAACCCCGATTCAAGTTGAAATCAGTAAGGAGCGTTTTCGTGAGTTACAACTGATAAAAGGCGATGAAGTATTTATCAAACCACGCCGCCTTGATTTGTTTCCCAAACATCAAAATAGCGCCAATGATACGGCACAAGCACAATGAAACGTTTTGGATTATTACCCTAAGTAAATAACTACGCTTAAACAATCAAACTTTGAGAGCTTAGAGAAATTCTACGTTTGCTTCATTTGATAACACGCATAAAACATGGGGGAGAAAATGTCTTTACAACTACTGCCTGTTCCATCTCATTTGCTCACATAAAGGCAGCGTACTTTTTCTAGATGCTGATCGAAGATCATATACTGGGTAATAAGCAGGATCATGGTGCTTATTTTGAGGAAATTATTATCAAATACGGATAGCGTACCTAATACTGAAACCAGCCAACATTCAGACAGTAACTGGCTTTCGACTCTTAGCGCATTAACAGAACTGCAAAACTTAATTGGCGCACAGATAATCTTGCAACAAGTGGAACAAAAAAATCAGGCTAATATTGCAGCTTCTGCACGTTTTAATCTGATCCAAAGCGACTATTACGACAAACTGGTTAGAGATCATCTGAGATGCTTATGATAGAAGCATTTTATCTCTAAGGGTTCAGTTCCCTGCCCCTTGGGGCGAAAGCTGGTTGAAAACCAGCAGATTGAAGCACCCAGAAAATACCCCGCTGCTTGTGGCAGCATGCTTTATTGAAAAATAATCTTACCGCATATTACAACTAAAATTGTAGCATTCCAGTGTTAATCAATTATTCCAGTGCGTTGCATCATTGCAGAAATACCTTTGGATTCTTATTGTAAGATTCAAGCACGCTATATCAAAATGCATCATACGATACCACTGACTTTCCAGTGCTAGAAATACATACACCAATATCCAGACAAATCTATTACCCGCCAAAATTCGATCTAAGCCAAACAATCTCAATCTGCATTTTCTTGACAAAACGTACAGCATCTCTATAATCCACCCTTCGTTTCTGAAGTGATACCAGTCGCACAGCAACTTCATATTGCGGGAATAGCTCAGTGGTAGAGCACAACCTTGCCAAGGTTGGGGTCGCGAGTTCGAGCCTCGTTTCCCGCTCCATTTTTCAAAGAAAATGGCTCTTGTGAAATGTTATTTTATTTTCGGAAATTGGATAGCCGATTACAGGCTTCTTTCCGTAAGACTTACAGCACATTTAGAAGTTATGCAGTAATGGCGGGGTGGCAGAGTGGTCATGCAGCGGCCTGCAAAGCCGTCTACGCCGGTTCGATTCCGACCCCCGCCTCCACCGATCAGATATTTCTATCGCCCGGGTGGTGAAATAGGTAGACACAAGGGACTTAAAATCCCTCGGGCTTAAACCGCCCATGCCGGTTCGATTCCGGCCCCGGGCACCACCAGATAGTTTTATACAGTCCCAGAAAGTCCACCAAACCAGCATAAAAAAATGATTTTCGTGTTTTTTATGTCCGGCAAAATGCAGTAACATCCTTTACAATCCAGCCAAATATGCAGTAACATTTGCAGTAACTCATCCTGTTACTGCTTTTTCTTTTGTGAGTTACTGCTTTTCACTTGGGGAGTTACTGCAATGGCCCGACATAAAATCAAAGCTGATGCGGCAATCAAGGCCGCAAAACCTATGTCGACGATGTACCGCTTGAATGATGGCGACGGTCTGTACCTACTGGTTAAGCCGGATGGCGCCAAATGGTGGAGATTTGATTACTCAATCGGTGGCAAACGTAAAACCCTATCTGTGGGGGTCTACCCTGACACACCCTTGAGTGCAGCGCGTAAAAAAGCCAATGATGCGCGCGAATTGGTAGCGGCTGGAACAGATCCTAGCGATATTCGCAAGACTGCCAAGCAAGTACAGACAAAACGCCTGGAAGCCGAACGGCGTATCAGTGAAGGATTACCTGCTGCCGGTTCTTTTGAAGATATTGCGCGAGAATGGGCATCTGTCCCAACAGACAGGCGATCCGACAAACAAACGGAAAAAATTATCGGCTGGATGGAAAAGGATATTTTTCCTTGGCTTGGGAAACGGCCCATAAATGAAATCACTACGCCTGAAATAGATGCAACCATCCAGCGCATTGTAGATAGGGGCGCACTGGATATTGCCCGGCGCATCCTTTGGAACTGTGGCCGTATATTTGGATATGCCGCCAAAAAATGATATTCGCAAGGCGATCCTACAGCACGTTTATGCGAATACATGCCAAGCAAGAAAGTTGAACACCACGCCGCCATCACCGACCCCAAAGCCGCTGCCGAGCTACTACGCGCCATAGATGGCTATCAAGGCTACTTTGTTACCAAATGTGCCCTGCGCCTTTCTCCGTTGTTTTTTGTGCGTCCCGGCGAACTGCGCAAGGCGGAATGGACTGAAATTGATCTGGATAATGCAGAATGGAACATACCCGCCGAGCGGATGAAGATGCGTAAACCGCACCTTGTTCCTCTATCCACACAAGCGGTGGAACTTCTACGCGAACTCCACGCGATGACGGGCGGCGGGCGCTATGTGTTTCCGGGGGCACGCACCAATGACAGGCCGATGAGTGATAACGCTGTGCTGGCCGCCTTGCGGCGCATGGGATATGCCAAGGATGAGATGAGCGGTCATGGCTTCCGAGCAATGGCACGAACGATCCTTGATGAAGTGTTGGGGGGTACGCCCGGATTTCATCGAACACCAGCTTGCCCATGCTGTGCGCGATCCGAATGGACGCGCATACAATCGCACCGCGCACCTCGCGGAACGTCGAAAAATGATGCAACAATGGGCGGATTATTTGGATAAATTGAAGGCAGGTGCGGAAGTAGTACCGCTGCACAGCCAATTGGCCTGACGTTTTCCGTCCCCGTTTTTGCTCTACTGGCGGTAAATATTGAGGAAAAAATGACTGAAGCACCCATTAGTACTCCACCGCAAGAATACATGGGCATTATCAGTCCTTTGATTGACAAAGCCCGGGGGTTTCTGGAGGCCGGAGAAAAGCTTCAGGCAATGGCGTTCGTTGGCAATCTGACCACCAAGGAATTCATCCCGGTGATAATTCAATCGGGAAGCATCGAGGGCAAAGACAAGTCTGCGCAGATAATCCAGTCAGTAGCATTGGCATTGGAGGCTGATTTTGTGTTCGTGATAATGGAAGCATGGGCGCTTCGGCCAGACAAAATGCACCAAATGAATGCGATCCTCGACAAGTACGGAAGCATAAGTAAATCGCCCTATGCGATAGATACGTGTTCGCTTATGTTGGAAACAAGGCATGGAGTGTGGTCCGCACAACCGCAGATCAAGACAAAGGGGATTTCCAAGAAGAAACGAACAATTGGGGTAGTAGAGTTCCGCTATTTCACAGAAGTTAAGGGCAGATTTGCACACCTGCTACCCCAAAAAGAAGGCGATGAGCCAACGAAGATTTTGCATTAATGGATAAAAATAGATTCGCTCTACCTCAGCCTTTCAATGGCGCCTCTAACTTGCAACTGATAATTTACAGTTTCTTCTGCAGACTTTTGTAAACTACCAGAACTCATTTCTTCATCAAACTCTTTGAGTCTTTGTTTAAGGTCTCTAATTTGTTTGTCATTATTTATAATTTTATCCCTAAAGAAATTAAGGCTGTTGGATTCACCAAATTCCCTGGTAGCATCAAGTGCATGAGCGAGATCTTTTTTAAGTTTGTCGGAATCAAGTATCTTTTGCTGAAGCAATTTTCTATTTGAATCTTGTTGAGATTCTTGACCATTAATATAAATATTTATTGCTTATTTACTTTCAAGGAATACATTTATTTGTTTAATATTATCTAATAAGGGCATCTATTTCCTCTAACTTCATCATACCTATATAAAATACTTTTTTGCCCATATCCGCATAAACACTAGCAAAAGAACTATTAGTAGAAACCTCAACGTTATTTATGTAATTGTAATAAAAATCTTTTTTATTACCACTCAGTTCATAATTCCCATCGCGCTCCACCACATTTCTGATTATTAACAATTCATTTTCCGCTTTATTTAATTCTTCCATATTGATACGAATGCTCGTATTAAGATCTGATAATCTAGAAATGACATCATGTGAAGAGGAGATTCTTCTTTGTTGTTCAATGTCTTGTGCAGCAATCTTGGGAGATTCGTATATAAAGTAATCAGCGCCAATTATTACAGTACTCACAGCGCCAGCTAACGCGAGAAATGCAAGGGATTTCTGAATCCAAGCTCGATATCTTAGACGCTTTATAAAATCTTCCATAGTTGATCACTTCGTAAAAAGATATAAAACAGTATACAACTTACAACTGCATCACAAAAACCGTTTGGCAAAAATGGGCAGTTAGGATAAAGATAATTCGTGTTAGGGCTCGGGTGCATGCCCCTTCTAGGTTATACCCTTCGCACCGGTCGACGTCGCAATCCTGAGGAGTTCAGCTTTTCGATGAAATTGTCAGAACGTTTGTATGAAAAAGTAGTACGTATGCACACAGACTACGATATATAAAAGGGATAAATCAGGAATAAAAGAGAACTGAAAGCACTATTAAAATCGGTGAATCTTTTTCACACCGTTTTATAATACTGAAGCTATTAAAAATTAATTTGTAGCCTGAGTAAAATGTTTTAAAGCATCATTCGCGGCTTTCCTGGCGGCTTCAGCATTACCATCCATACCTTCTTTAATAGCATCATCTAAGCATTTAATGCCATCATCCATCTGTTTATTATCGTATTTGTTATGTTTATCAGTTTTCGCAGCATTCGCATGATTTTTCGCCACCTCTGCATGTTTGGTGACATCCATGCCATCTACCGCGGTGGCGGCCCTTTGTGTATGCTGAATTGCATCAATTAATCGATTATCTCCTGCCATTACGCATAAAGAAAAAATAACCATAAATAATATACTTGAAAATAAAGTAATAGTTTTCATACTGATTAATTCCACTAAAAATCAATCTAAGGAATGATCACAAGAAATTTCGACTTTTCCGAATCATTCTTTATTAGTATATCCGAGAGAATGGAAATTAATCTGTACGATACCGAACGTAGTTAGAGTTTGGGCAGCATCCTCATACAATGCTTTGGATATGAGTTTGTTTAAAGTTTCTTAGGAAAACAAACTCACCCGTAACATATTGCAGCGCCCTTTCGTAGTTTTTGTGGTCAATTTCTATAGGTTAAAAAAATTAAGTTACAATTCGATAGTCTGACAAACAAAATCATTTGGCCGCAGAATTCGGGCAGGTGCTGAACACGCCACAGCAAGCAAACAAGCGCGCACTCGATGAAATTATGCGCACCGCACGCAGGGAGGCACATAGCCAACCAGCACGGCAGAAAACTAATCTCCCTATGTTAATCAAACCAAAAAAAGGAAGCCATCATGTAAACCCATACCGGAATAAATATTGCACACATCAAATGAGTAACTGTCCGGACTCTTCCCGGGCAGCTTAAATGAAAGTATTGCAGGAGATGGTAAATTGATTAATAAAATATTTTATGGTTTAGCAGTCTTGTTAATGGTTCTTGTAATTGCATGGGGTGGGTCGTGGTTATATCAAGTCATATTTAAACAATTAACTAAAATTATCTCATGATGAAACAATGGGGTAATTATGAATTTTGGCGTCTGGGTAAGTGTTTAAAAGTTCTAATGAAGGATAAAAATGGCTGAATGGAAAGAATGGAACGGATCCAGAGAACAGTTGGATGAAATGCGCACTGCTAAAGAAGGTTTTATCTTGCGCGGTATTGAACATGCTTATGAAAAAGAAATTACATTTCATAATATAAGCGGTCTTTCTTGTGTGGATATGTCGAATGTAACGCATTACTTAATCTGTCAACCTGTTCCTCAATTCGATATGAGAGTACGGCAAGCGCAGACAGGTCAGCCGGTTTGGTGGAGAGCAAAAGATAATCATGGTGAGTGTGATTGTGGTTGCATAAATATACCTTGGGATTATTTGGGTTTTGATTTCTCTTTCACTCCATTCAATGAGGTTAAATCATGAGCGAGAAGACAAAAGTTTTTTTGTATACACTCCTTTTAATTGCGATATTAATAACATCGTTTATTTATTCTAATAACGAAAAAGAGTCTTGTGAATCCATCGGTGGCGCTTATTCTAGGCAGTCCATGACCTGGTCGTATGAATGCATAATACCCAGCCCTACTCAGGTAAAACCATGAGCAACTGGCAAGAATTGCCGAAAGATCCAGAATAATAAAATCCTTGATAATAAGCATTTTTCTAGACACATCTGATGTTGTAAATCGCATGAGTTAGTGTTCAACATCATCGTGAGATTAATCCAAGTTCATCAATAAGAATCTCTATCGAATGTAGTAAAAATTCTTTACTTTTCCGGTATCGCCAATTCTCATGTAATCTCCCCATTAGGGGCGTAGAATCAAGTGTGCAATAATCGAACTTTGCAAGAAATATCATCCATTATGAACAACTTGTAAAAAATTGTTTTCTTAAGGGAGAAAATCATGCCTCATGTCAGCGTACATTACAAAGTTATTATTCCCGCAGGCCATCATCGTCAACCGCGCAACGCCAATGGAGAGCTCGAGCCTTATCCATCCAGTGAAGTTGATGTCGATGAACCGGGAAATATTTCACCACTATACGTCCCTGAAATACAATACACATACAATGGCGCTATCGGTATGGCTCATATGTTATTCTGGAGCGTAACCGATGGAACGCAAGGGCAAACCTACCCGGCAGGAACATTAACTCAATCAGTCGGCAGCAATCCTTTAACGATTACCGCGTGGTATTACCCCACAGGCGGAGGTGGACCCGGACCCACCGTCATTATTGACGATGCATTCTCGGCCATCAAAGGGGATTTCATCGATGATACTTTTGTCACGGTAACCAGTGATCCGAGCCTCACCAGTCAGGCCAATGTGGTCGGTGTCGTGCTAACCACCAAAGCACAAACCTTGCAAGCCTCAGCGTCGGTTAATTCCACCACTGAGCCATTTTCCAAATGGATCTCCTACGGTGCCGGAACAGCAAACAACAGTGTGATCAATGTGCCAGCCGGTGCAACTGGAATAGCCATTGCGGTTTATGAAAACTCCAATGTCAATATTCCAAAAATAGATCCGGATGCATTCGGTGCTATTTATGGAACCATCATCGGCGGTGTAGCAGTTGATGGCGGCGGAGCAATCATCATCAACGGCAAACCTCATCCCGTTGTGATCCATGGGGTCCGCTAATGATCAGTCTTGCTAACGCATCTCTGGCATCAGCAGCAGCCAAACATTTGGGTCGATCAACGCAAGCGGAGATGCAAAAAATTGCCGCCCAATCCGTACTTGATGCAATCAAAGTAACGGTACCCAAGATAGAAAAGAAAATCATTAGCAAATAATAATCCGTCCACAAAACAATTGATTCTTCCTTCCGGGAGAATCAATTGTTCCAAGAAAATCCATCACTACTTATTCATCCATTTTCTCGCGCCCCATATCTTCTAAGGCAGAAAATTCAAGTCCATCAATCTCCTGCAACGATTTCCCTGCAATCCCCTGCAAATCCCCATACATCCCAACGGTCGCTCCCATCACCCGCTCAATCTGCTCTTCGCGCTTTGCCCATTGTTTCATAATAGCTTTGCGCTCCTTATCAAGATCCTCCTGCATAGTGGAAAATGCTTCAACGATGGCTTCCACGCGTTGGCGGAAACGTGGACCGGTTAGGTATTGGTAGACCATTTCCGTTTTAGTTTGCTGGCCCTCTGAAGATTGACGTGCCAACGCGATTTCCAGAAGTGATTGGCGCAGAATCATCGCTACCGGCAAGGTAGCGCGCGGGTGTGTGACCCAGATGCCTTCGATCATTTCGAAAGTTTCGACGCCTTTCGGCAACACTTGACTGACGATCACAGCGACTTCTGCTTTCGCCGTGCGCTGGTCATCGCGAAGTTTTACCAGCCAGGAATCGCTCCAATTCTTAGTACGTTTGAATTCCCATAAAATAGTGCCGCCAGCCTGACCGCTTGCACCGATCACTCGGTGCAGTACATCCCCGCCAAACTCACCTTTGGGCACCGGTTCGATGATATCGAAAGGAAATTTGCTACGCAGTAAGTTCTCCAGTTCAAGTTCCTGGACTTCGCCTTGCAATTGTTGAGAACCCTGCTCGGCCCTGCGCTTGAGGTCTTCGATCTGTTTCTGCATTGCGGCGATGGTCTGTTCTTTTTCCATCACCTTGAGTTTCTGTTCGTCCTCGGCTTCTTTTTTGGCGAGTGTACGCACTTCGGTCAATCCATCCTGCACCCGCTTTGCTACGGTGAGCTCCAGTTCCCGCTTGGCATCGTCGAGTTCGCGCTGTTTCTTGATAAGTTCAGCTTGCGCCTTTTGTGCCTCAGCCAATTTCTCGTCGCGGGATTTGAGCACCTCTTGCAATTCAACCAATTCACGCGCCTTGTTCTCCAGCTCGGCAGCGCTAGCCAGTTTGGCTTTCCTGGATTCCTCCGCAATCAGGCGGGAACGCTCTATTTTCAACTGTTCAGCCACTTGACTGGCTACCTGATCGTCAAGCTTGCGCTTGTCTTCCGAAAGCTGCTTTTCCTTGTCGCGCATGGCTTGTTCGCGTTGGATGATTTCAGTATCTTTTTGCGCTAGCCGTTGCTCAAACTGCTTGCGTGTGGATTCAATCAGCGGTGCCGCCAATGATTCGGTGAGCTTGATTTCCGTTTTACAGTTCGGGCAGACAATCGTTGGTTCTGTCATAACAATATTTTTCCTGTCTATACCGGCGATAAGTTAGCGAAGAAACGAGTTTTATGTTTTGAAATATTACGCTGTATTTCTGATCAGTGCTTATAGGTTATTGAAGTGACCAGTGCTATTGCAGCATTGTTGGAATCTCGATTTTTGTATGCCGAGCTACAGGCACGAATCCAATTATTTTTTCGGCAATCTTTGCCGGTCTTGCCGTCTATCCACTATAAAAAATCAAGTAAAAAAGAGCCAACGCAGTCAGCGTATGCTCTGCCGCAGACTGGCATGATCATTGCTGTCAACATTTACAGCAACTCATTATAAATTCTTAGCGCTAAATATTTAGGAATCCCTATGAAAAATAAATTCGAGAGCTTGGAGCTCGGCCAATTCATCCCTCTACATTACCATCACAATATGTTGAATGACACTATCCGAATGGCAGGCTTTAAAGAGGCGATTAATTTGGTGGTCAAACCCGGCGCTAAGGTGCTGGAGTTGGGTGGTGGTACTGGCGTGCAATCCTTTTTTGCCGCACAAAAAGCACAGAAGGTTTATTGTGTTGAGCGCAACCCGGAACTGGTGGGTGCTGCACGTAGCTTTCTTGCACAAAACACCAACGGAAACAAGGTCGAAGTGATTCAGGCAGATGCGCTACATTACTTGCCACCGGAACCCGTCGACGTGGTGATCTGTGAAATGCTGCATACGGGTTTGTTACGTGAAAAACAAATGCCCGTTATCGATTCCTTTAAAAAACGTTACTGGGAAAAATTTGGCGGCCCCCTGCCTATCTTTGTGCCAGAAGCCAGTATTCAGGCCATTCAGCCGATAGAACAGAACTTCCATTTTGAAGGTTTTTACGCACCAACAATTTTATTTCAAGATCCCTGTTCAATTCAACAGAGAAGTAAAAACCTCGGAAATCTTGAAGTATTTCAGCTGCTGTCTTATGCGGAGCCATTTAGCCAAACCTGCCATTGGGATGGAGAAATCATCATTGCCGAGAGCGGTCAACTCAATGCACTACGACTCATCACCAAAAATATTCTAGCCATTAATATGTTGACACACAGCACTGTCGATTGGCATACCCAATACATTATCGTTCCACTATCCACGCCAATCCAGGTTTCCAAAGGCGACCATATTTCAATACGTTTCAGTTACCAAGGCGGCGCTCCCCTTAACGCACTGTCAGATTCATTGGAAGTTCGCCTTGTCAGTAAGCGGGTTCCGGTCTTGGAATTAGCACTCGAGGCGTTAAATTATCCATCGAAGTTTCAATCAAATACCACCCAAATGCACCATCACTGATTCACGTATCGCAGGCAACCCCTAATCGTGGTTGGATATTTTTTCAGGAAAAACTTTGCTAGACTGAAAAATAGCAGACAAAAAAACCCGCCTGATCAGGCGGGTTTTTATTTATTCGACCGAATAAATTTAATAAAAGTGATTTACTTTTAAGCTTTCCTGTTACTCAATGTGAAACCTATTAATCCCAATCCTACTAACAACAGCGCATAGGTTTCTGGTTTTGGCACCGGATACGGCCGCATATTGGGTGTCGCATAGAGATCATAACCAATGCTTGCTGTCGGGAAGACCAGCGTTGGGCCATACGCATAGAGCCCGGCATTATCATCGACTGAAATCATTGGATTTACCGTTAGCGTGGTTGGCAGCACATTGTTGTAGCGGTATCCGTCGCCCGCTGAGGTATGGGCGGCCAACACATACTGAGTACCTGCAGTTTCAGCAGTGAATTTAAAACCCACGGTAACCGGACTATCGGAGCCGAAAACATCCGAATCCGTAACGGGATACGCCGAGGTATCGAGCGCAAGTGCTGGAGAAGCGCTGCATAGCATTACCAAAGCGAGTACTACCCTCTCTTTTGAACCAGCAATAAAAGAATATTTCATAATCATTTTCTTTATATTATTCAAATTTTGTTTATGGATATATCAGTGTCACATTAAAATTCAATCAACTACAAACCATGGTCATCGTCTAAAATTTTTATCTGCTTATCTGTAGTTAGATTGCCCTTCTACAGATAAAAATCTTTCAGAGGACAATATTTTTGTACAAACTTGACCGTCTAGAAGCATATGACCTGATATCTGAGATAAATCAACTAAATACCTCACTCAAATTTGATCACAATATCGATCCAGTCGATATAGTTGCCATGTCATTTTCAGCCAGTACATCTGTACTATAATGGTCATACTTGGGAAAATCCCATGCTTTAATCAGCATTTGCACAAATCAGGTGCAGAATAGAAAAACAAAGAATACTGATGCAATCAGTCACTTTTACTGCATTGCTTTCAATTAGATGCCTCGCTGCAAGCAGCGGAGTACTTTATTGCTTTTCCCATTGTCGCGGGACTGGTGTTTCTTGGAATGTTGATCGCTGCAATTGGATTAAACCCTGTAAAAACCTATCAAGAGCGTTAAAATGCATCGCCCTAACAAAGGCGCGAACAAATTCTCGGCAGCCAGGCAACACCTGACAATGAATAATCGGAAAAGTCTAACAATATCGGCGTTTTCAGTGCCGACCAACAGCCAGCATTAATTACTCAACTTGGGGGATTGTTCCATCATGAGAAATATTAGAATACTAACCATGAACATTCAAGCACAAGCTTGGCCAGCAGGTCCTCACAGCGATGCCGAATGGCGTGCAAAAGCTGCGGTTAAAGCGCTGGATCCGGTAATTTTTCTTTTGATGAGCATCCCGATATCGTGGTCTTCAATGAGGCGGATAATGAAGATGCGAAAGAGATTTTAGAAATCGGCCTCAAGGACATGTATCCCCATTTCATCGTGTTGTTCAACGGCAGCAGTGGTGACTTGAACGATGGCGGACTCGCCATATTCAGCAAATTTGAGTTCCGGGAATTACCGCCCTCGGCGCATAATTTTTCCAATAATAGAAGCCGTTTTTATCCTTATCGAAGTATGGGAATACCCGGTATGTTTTTCCCCATGAGCGCAAGTGATGACGGTTTGGCGGAAAAAGGCGTGGCGATCGTGCAAATCAGCACCGGGCTACACTTTGAAATCGTTACCATCGCCTTGACGCATTTACAAGCATTCTACGAAGAAGTCGGCGAACATCACACCATCCGCTTGCGGCAACTGAAAGTAATCGAAGCGACGCTGATCGATCTCATCGGCGCGCCGGAAGATAACGGCAACTGGGATAAAGTCATCGTGCTGGGCGATTTGAACATCCGCGGCGACACACCGCCCTATTCCACCGATGGCCATGGCGAATGGACCAATGTCTTCATCAACAACGGTGGTCCGTACAACAACGCCTCGCAAGGCATTACCACGCAGCAAAACAAGCTGATTTTCACCGAACAATTGATCGACGGCTGGCGCACGTTGATGGTGCCGCCGGGCGCCTTCATGGAAGCAGACCCGGGCTTGACCAACACCAATCTGAAAGAAGGCAAGCATTTGCCGGCGGGATTGAAAGAGCGGCTGGATTACATCTGCTTCCCAAAACAGCGAACAGATGGCATGGGAGAAGCGCCCCGCCGCTTCGTTGCCCAGCACATGCGGATTCTGCCATCCAATTTCTCTGCTCTGGATATGGCATTTGAACGAATCCAAAGCGACCACAAAGGTATTTTGGCGCAAGTGCACTGGCAGTTTCCGTACAACACCCCCCATCAAGCCAAACTGCAAGGCGACTTTGTGCATTTTCAGGCACCGGATTCATTGGTCAAAGTCAATATCGCCAATGACTTGAAGATCGCCTCCCCCGGCGTATTCCAGTGGATTTATATCCATGCGCCGGGTACCTATACCTTCACTTACTCGCCCAATCTGGAAGCCGCGTTCTATTACGAACACAATATATCCACTCAAGTCGCCCCGTTCAATCAAGTCAAATGGGTCGAATTGGGACTCGACAGCAACTGGTTAAACAGTCTGCAACACGAATTCGGGCTTTCCGAGGCGGGTGATCAGGTCGACGTGCACCGGCCGATGTTCATCCGCCTGAAAGCCACCGAAAGAGAAGCACCATTCACCGGCAATATCGCTTTTTCCTTTATCAAACACACCGGTGAAAACCGTTTCCTCGCTATCGGCTTATTGGCTAATGACATCCCCAAAGATCCGCGATTGCCGATTGGCCAGAAAAATGGCGCAAAGGATGAATGCTGGTTCAGAGCACCACTTGCGGAACAATTATTGAGTGGCAATCCCTATCCGGTACAGCTTTATATCAAAAATGATTTTAGTCGAAAAATCCGGCTAAGTCTTTTCGAAGGCATTTCCGCTCTGGCGCCTTCTGAGCAAGTAACCAATGAAGATCGGCTTATATTGATCGACTATGATCGTTCCGCCGATATCAAGGATGTTTATATTTTGCTGGAGCGCAGCCAAACAACGGATTATGAATTCCTGGCGGGTTATCGATACGGTATTTCCTACCTGAATCACTTGGAAATTTACAGTATCGATGACCAAAGTGGTCTGGGTGCTGACGAAATCCATCTCACCATGACTGCTGATGATATGGCGGCTAATTTCTTGGATTTCACGGATGAAGATTTTGACGATGACGAACGGCGAATGCTCAATTCTTATTTCCCTAAAAATGTCGCTTTTGCAAGCCGGCTAAATGTCACTGTTTTTGAATTAGATAGCGGTGAAGACGATGATGGACCTTTCAATGGCACTATCCCTGCCTTGGCAAAAGGGGAAGACAAACGGGAATCGTCTATCATTATTGAAGCGGATGGCGCAGAGTATGAAATAATTTATAGGTTAAGTAGGCATCCCAATCACTGAGTTTGGTTTTCAGCGAGCATAGCCGGTGACAGGCCAAAAAGAAATTCACGTTTTAGCGCAGAATGACTCTAATTCTCGTTAGCTGTATACACTATGTCGCGGGTGGTAATCATCGTTTTTTTCGGTCTCTTGGCTCCTAACGGCTTCCAAAACAACGTAGCGGCAAAGCAGATGACCGCTATGTCGTTGCCTGGTATAAATACCTTTAATCATTGGCAGTAATTTGCAAGCGTAAGTTCTGTTTGGAAAACAAGAGAATAAAGAAAAACTGAAATGACCAAGCAAAATTTGAAACTATTCGGTATGGAAGCGGAAAAAGGCAGATGGATACTGGTTGTGACTGGATTATTAATCAATGTTTGCCTTGGATCCATTTATGCATTCAGTATTTTCAGAAAACCTTTGGAGGCATTGTGGGGACTTACTTCCAGCCAAAGCGGTTATCCATTTATGGTATTCCTGGCGGTATTCGCGATTGCGATGCCACTAGCAGGAAATTTAGTGGCGCGATGGGGTCCCAAAAAGACCACTATGCTTGGGGGCTTGTTGGTAGGTGCAGGTTGGATTATTGCAAGTTTCTCTCCGAATATTACATTTCTTACCATTTTATACGGCGTAATAGGCGGAGCTGGGGTCGGCATCGTTTACGGCTGCCCGATTGCAGTTGTCGCGAAATGGTTCCCGCAAAAAAGTGGTTTGGCAATTGGCTTAACGGTCATGGGTTTTGGCATATCGGCATTGGTAATCGCGCCACTCATGAAAGCGATGATCGATAATCCGGATATTGGAATACTCAATACGTTTCTTTACTTAGGGATCGCCTTTTTAGTTGTCATAACACTCTTAGCCCAGCTATTGAGTTTCCCGCCAACTGAGTGGGCACCTGCGGGAGTAAAAACAGCTTCAGCTACAACCGCAACAACGCCAACTATAAACCTTAGCAGACAAGAAATGCTGAGAACACGCAGTTTCTATGCGCTGTGGGCTACGTACACAATCGGGTGTTTGACTGGATTAATGGCGATAGGAATAGCATCACCTGTTGGAACAGAAATAGCCAAGCTGGATACGACGACCGCAGCGCTCGCTGTTTCATTGTTTGCGGTATTTAACGGCTTGGGACGACCACTATTCGGAGCCATTACCGACAAACTGGGCCCGAAGCACACAGCCATGATTTCGTTTGCCATGATACTGGGTGTATCTTTGCTGATATCCTTTTTAGGACAAGGAAACGCACTGCTTTATTTCTTTGTATTCTGCGTGTTATGGATGTGCCTAGGTGGATGGCTTGCCATCGCGCCAACCACAACCGGAATATTCTTTGGAAAGAAACATTATGCACAGAATTATGGTCTGGTGTTTACGGCTTATGGTGCCGGCGCCATCCTGGGAACACTGCTATCCGGAAATATTAAGGATATCACCGGAAGCTATTTGGGTGCATTCCCAATTGTTGCAGGACTGGCAATTCTTGGAATGATCATCGCCGCTATCGGATTAAATCCAGTCAAGAACCAACAAACCGGTTAAAATGTGGCGATTAAAAATGGCGACCGAAACTAAGATTACCTAACTCCAATCACCTTATTGATTAATATGGATTTTTTAATATAAGAGTAGCGGGCACTGTGCGTAACAGTTTATTTTATTTTGGAGAAAAAAATGATCACCCTGTACGGAATTGAATGGTCACGGGCAAACTATGTATTGTTTATGTTGATTGAGCTTGGTCTTGATTTTCAACATGTTAAGATAAATCCTTTCGAGGAAGAGAAAAACGCTCCCGAATATTTAAAGCTGAACCCATTGGCCCAGGTACCCACCCTAGTTGATGGAGATCTTGTGCTGACCGAGGCAATGGCTATTAATTTTTATCTGTCGAGAAAATATGGCGCTGAAAAACTGTGGGCTAACCGGCTGGAAGATGAAGCGCAGATCTATAAATGGACTTTTTTTGCAGTAACCCAAATGGAAACATCGTGTGTCGATCTTATTCTTCACAGAAAGGTACTGGATGAGAAAGATAGAAGTTCTGACATCATCCAGTCGGCTGAAAAGAGGCTGATGAAACCACTCGAGGTATTGAATATCTATTTCAATGGTAAAGATTTTCTGGTGGCTAACAAATTTACCGTTGCCGATATTAATATGGCGAGCGTTTTGTCCTATGCACTGGGTGGTGAGTTTGATTTTTCTCCCTATCAAAATGTAGCACGATATTTGGATGCTATCTTATCGAGACCTACACGCAACAAAGCATAAACCGGTTGATAACAATGTCGAGAATTGATTCGTATTACCTTGATGAAGTAATGATCGACACAAAATCAGGCCAACCATTTTTCAACACTTAGATCGTGACCGCGTGATAATTCCCGGGTATCAATGAGTAGTTACTATTCCATAAAACAACACGTTCTATCCTATTGAGATGACTGTGAGTTATACCAATCGATCCAAGTCTCAGCTACTTGAAGAAATACAACGGCTACATATCGAGCTTGTCGCCGTAAATCTGATGACAGAAAAACGTACAACCGCACTTTATATCAATGAAGAGCGGTTTTCTCTGGCGATGCGTGGCGCTAATGATGGGCTCTGGGATTGGAATTTTGAGACTGATGAAGTCTATTACTCACCGCGCTGGAAAAGTATGTTGGGTTATGGAGAGAATGAACTTGAAAATGACTTAAACACCTGGGCAAGCCTAGTTCACCCCGATGATAGGGACATCGTGTTAGAAAAAGTTCAGAATTACATGGCTGGTCGAGCAGATTCATTTGAAGTTGAAATGCGTATGCGTCATAAGGACGGTCACGAAGTTTATGTTCTATCTCGAGCATTTCTTGTAACTCGCGAATCTGATGGTAAACCAGTTCGTCTAGTTGGAACACATATTGATATCACAGAGCGTAAAACAGCCGAAGTATTTGATAACAAGAATGCCGAAATTCTTGAGATGATTGCAATAGGGCGCCCTGCGTCAGACATCTATGATGCAATTGCTTTGATGTATGAAGCCCGACATCCTGGAATGCGATGTTCAATGCTCGAATTAGAAAATAATAAACTTCTACACGGTGGAGCACCAAGCCTACCGAAGGAATATTGTGACGCGGTAAACGGTCTGGAAAACGGACCCAGCGTTGGTTCGTGTGGCACATCTACTTATACAGGGCAGCGTGTTCTCGTTGAGAATATTGAGACAGATCCTAAATGGGAAAAAATAAAACAATACGCCCTACCCCATGGCATGCGTTGTTGCTGGTCTGAACCCATCAAAGATTCCAGAGGAAAGGTTTTAGGTGCATTCGGCATGTACTACAATCACCCTGCGCTTCCTAATGAAGCAGAATTACACGACCTTATCTCTGCAGCCCGGCTTGCGGGAATAGTCATGGAGCGGGATCAAGCTCAGAAACGCATCCAAATACTCGCCTATACCGATGAACTAACCGGACTTGCCAGTCGCGCCGCTTTTTCTCAGCACCTTGCAGAAATCACAAAAACATCGGCACGGCATAATCGTCGTTTTGGATTGTTATATATTGACCTAGACAACTTCAAGGCTGTTAACGACAGTCTTGGGCATGCCGCCGGTGACTTGCTTCTCAAGACCATCGCAAAACGTTTGGTCAATACATGCCGTGAAATTGATTTCATCGCACGCCTTGGTGGCGATGAATTCTGTATTCTTATTGAAGAAGTAGACGATGATTACGCGGCCAATGTTGCGAGACGTTGTCTTGATGCGATAGCGCAACCGATTGAGATGTATTCCAGAAAACTCACGCCGGCTTGTAGTATTGGAATCGCATATTACCCTGATGATGGAAAAGATCTGTCAGCATTATTAAAAGCAGGAGATACCTCGCTTTACACAGCAAAGGAAAATGGAAAAAATCAGTATGCTTTCTATAAAGCGGAACTTACCCAACAGGCTGAAAATCGTTTTCATGTCGAGCAAAACTTAAGGGAAGCAATCGAAAAGCAACAATTGTCACTTGTTTATCAACCGCAAATTGCAGTCAATACCGGAGAAATCTTTGGTTTCGAGGCATTGTCACGATGGTATCATCCGGAATTAGGCCAAGTCCCGCCAATTGATTTTATCGCCACAGCTGAAAAAATCGGCATGATTAGGCCGCTTACCGAATGGGTGTTAAGAACAGCCTGCAGCCAATTAGTCGCCTGGAAGAAAGAAGGTTTTCACACGCTTCGTATGGCAGTAAATATTTCTCCAAGCCTTTTTCTCGATAAAGAGTTCGCATCACTGATTAAACGTATTATTGAAGAAGTAGGAATAGAGCCCCAGCTGAGCTGGAATTAGAAGTGACAGAAAGCATTGTGCAGACCGACCCACGTAATCTTTCCATTTTTCAAGACTTGAAGAACCTGGGTGTTTTACTGGCAATTGATGATTTCGGAACAGGTTATTCATCTTTTGCTTCCCTTAAACACCTTAAGGTTGATTGCCTGAAAATAGACAAATATTTTGTTAACGATATGCTTGTCGATAATCAAGCACTCACCCTAATTAGTTCGATGATAGAAATGGGACACAAACTGGGATACGGAATAATCGCTGAAGGTGTTGAGAAACCAGAACAACTTGATATTCTTAGAAGCCTTGGTTGTGAGAAAGTGCAGGGCTATCTGTTCAGTAAACCAGTCAACGTCGATACAATTTCAAAATTACTTGTTACCCGGCAGCGCAAATTGAACAAAATGGCGTCAGCCGCATAACCAAGAATTCTTATTCTTTCGAAGCATTGGGTGGTGAATTTGATTTTTCATCCTATCACAATGTAGCGCGATATTTGGATACGATCTTATCGAGACATGCATATAAACCACTTGATGCAAATGCTGAGAATTGACTCGTATTGCATGAGAGAACTATAGCCGATCCGCACATGTCCATCCCCTTCGAGTATTGGTTGCATCATGCAATTTTCTACGCATTATTATTTTTAATTCATTATGCGTGCGGATTATTAGTCATTCATCAATATTTCAAAGTTAACTACACGCGCAAAATAAATCATTTCGCATTTTTCTTTCTGCCGACTTTACTGTCATCCGTCATTGAGTATCCCTATAGCGCAACAACATTTTTCATCGATGTAGTCTGCGCATTTATTTTTCTGACATTTTTTATAGCGCCCTTGCGCAATAAGGTCAGGGTGCTTTCCGTGATGTTCTGCTCGTTTGATAGGCCGGAAGATAGACCATTTACATTGACTTGGCTTTACACACAGTTTATCGCCAGCTACTTGGTCCTCATCCCCTTGCTGGCTTACTTCGAAAGCCGCGACATGCTACCGCTCATCATGATCATCATCATTGCCAATGGTGTCGGTGACGGTCTTGCAGAACCCGTCGGGATAAGATTCGGCAAAAGAAAATATACGACTTATGCGCTTTTTACCAAGCAAAGATACGTTCGTAGTTATATTGGCAGCGCATGCGTATTCATAACAACTGTGATTGCGATATTGGCATTTCACCAATATTTCAATTCCACTCAGCTAGTTGCCGCGCTACTTCTAATGCCGATCCTGATTACCTTAGCCGAAGCTTTTTCTCCACATACCTGGGACAGCCCGCTCATCTATGCAACCGGAGGCGCTTCATTGATCGGTATTTTCCATTATTTGTAATTCGATGATCAATCGAGACACGTGGAATAATAGCTGTCTCTAAAAGCGACATGATGCAAACCCGGAGCCACCGGAGGCAATTTTCTGCATGCTGCCGAACTGGGATCTGATCAAGTGATGTTGGTATTCCTAACGTCATCCCAACCAACTGTGCTTAATGATCGTTAAAGCTCTGTAACTCCTGGTCGATATGCTTCAAGAAATCGAATTTACTGACATTTAAGCGGATACCGGTTGAATGTCCACACATTTACTTCTTTTATTTACTAGGAAAAAAGATGATGAGAAACCTCAACAAATGCAACTCACACCCGGTATCGGCACAGATGATACTTACAAGCCTGATTTTCTTCGCTACGCTCATGCTTAGCAGTTTGGCCAAGGCGAGTGAACTCCCCGTGGCGCCCACCAATTTAAAAGCCCATGTCGACTCAACAACTAGCGTAACCCTGACTTGGAAAGCGTCCTCCAATGGGACGATCTATCACAAATACATGGTCTATCGAAATAACAGCTTGATAGCTTCGTTGGGCCCGGTTCTTTCCTATAGTGACACCGAATTAACTGCTGAAACAATCTATTCTTATACTGTAAGTGCGTGCGATATATGGAACGATTGTTCGGAGAAGAGCGCCTCCGCAACCGTACAGACCCCTAACCCGAACAGCTCAATGTCTGTGTCGGCCAGCACGTCTGGCCCTATCACAGCACAAACCATCATGGGGATGCTGACTGTCGACAGCAATGACATGAGCAAGCTAGGCAGTGTGTTCGTCGCTGCCATTATGCCCAGCAATCGGGGTGGCGGAGCCTATTTTCTGAATAGCAGCCTGGCCTGGGTGCCATTCACGGGTTGCGATAAGGCGCCCGCATACCTCACCACGACGCTCTCAACCCACGATAAGATATCGATCATCGCCACCCCGACAGACTTGAGTGAAAGTGTGGGCATTAAAATTTTTATCGGTTACGGCCTAGGCAGCGTCCTTTCCCCGGCCGGATCTGCTTGCACCAATATGCTCAACAATGGCACTTACAATTTGGCGCATACCATCGAGTAAATTAAAACACCGCATCCTGACTCAGGTGTAATCCCTTCTATACTTGCTTTCAGCACAGTATAGGAGGCGCATCAAGCAGCATGAAATAGAGTTAACAAAAATAATTGCCAGGCCTGTCACTAACAGTTTCTGCATTTACAAAGCATAAGCCCAATTGCCGTTTTCAATCTTTGTGCGTGCCATAATCACATAAGAATGCTTTGCAATTGATCGCTTTCGCTGCTTGAGTACATTAAATCCACCTTCTGCTTTCTCGATTCTTTTCTACATTTCAGCCACAAAAGCTTCATTTCCTATCGAAAGAGATTAACACTCACCGTAACCCTAAAAAAACCTTTAGAATGTCGGCCCTTCTCTTGAAACAATAACCCTTAGGTACAGACTTTGATTACAACCGCCAATATCACCATGCAATTCGGCGCCAAGCCGCTATTTGAAAATGTTTCCGTAAAATTTGGCGGGGGTAATCGCTACGGTTTGATTGGCGCGAATGGTTGCGGCAAGTCAACGTTCATGAAGATTCTCGGCCGGGACCTTGAACCCACTGCGGGCAATGTCACGGTCGACAGCGGTGAACGGGTGGGCAAGCTGCGTCAGGATCAATTCGCTTTTGAAGATTGTTTAGTCATTGATACGGTACTGATGGGACACGCGGAGTTATGGCACGTCAAACAGGAGCGAGACGCCATTTATGCCAATCCGGATGCCACGGAAGCAGAATATATGCATGCCGCCGAACTGGAGTCTCAATTTGCCGAACTGGATGGGTATTCTGCCGAAGCGCGCGCCGGAGAACTGCTGCTTGGGGTAGGCATTCCTTCTACCCAGCATCATGGATTGATGAGCGCGATTGCGCCAGGATTCAAGTTACGCGTGTTATTGGCACAGGCCTTATTTTCCGATCCGGAAATCTTATTACTGGATGAACCGACCAACAATCTCGATATTAATACCATCCGCTGGCTGGAAGACATCATCAACGCCAGCAAAAATACCATTATTATCATCTCCCATGACCGGCATTTTTTGAACAGCGTTTGTACGCATATGGCTGATCTGGATTACGGTGAACTACGCATCTATCCCGGCAACTATGATGACTATATGATCGCCTCGACCCAGGTGCGCGAGCGTATGTTGACCAATAATGCCAAGAAGAAAACGCAGATTGCCGATTTGCAATCTTTTGTCAGCCGTTTTTCTGCGAATGCGTCGAAAGCCAGACAGGCAACCAGCCGTGCGCGACAGATTGAGAAAATAAAACTGGAAGATGTCAAACCATCCAGCCGCCAATATCCTTATATCCAATTTGAAGTGGATGACCGGGATAAGCTGCATCGTCTCGCGGTTTCCATCAAAGAAATCAGCAAGCGTTTCGCTGGAATGGACAAACCTTTATTTGATCATTTGAACTTGGATATAGAAGCCGGCGAAAAAATCGCCATCATTGGCCCTAACGGAATCGGAAAAACCACGCTGCTGCGTTGCCTTGTAGGCGAGCTAATACCGGATTCCGGTACGATAAAATGGCCCGATAAGGCACGTCCCGGCTACTATCCGCAAGACCATGCGGCTGATTTTGAAGAAACCCTGTCATTGACCGAATGGATGGACCAGTGGCGGCAAGGCAATGATGACGATCAAACGATCCGCGGCACATTAGGCCGATTGCTGTTCTCCGGCGATGACGTCAAGAAATCCACCCGCGTGATTTCTGGCGGAGAACAAGGCCGCATGCTCTTTGGCAAGTTGATTCTGCAGAAACCGAATGTTTTGCTGATGGATGAACCGACCAATCATCTGGATATGGAATCTATCGAATCACTGAATAGCGCACTGGAGAAATATACCGGCACGTTGATTTTTATTTCCCACGATCGGGAATTCGTTTCCTCACTGGCCACACGAATTCTTGAAATGAAACCGGAGGGTATTAATGATTTCAAGGGTAATTATGAGGATTATTTGAGATCGCAAGGGATTGAATAAGCTGAACCAATGAACAGAGTGATGTTGGGATTCCTATCGTTATCCCAACCTACCATGCTTGACATAATCTATAGTACACACTCATTTTTCCTGATTAGCAACCTGACTCTTTCTGTAGTCAAAGCAGACAAGATAATTGACGCGAGACATTTACCCATCGTCCATATCGTCCCCATATTCTTGATAGATAGTTGGCTTCCCGTCTTCGTCGAGATAAACATCTAACTTAATATGATTGTACTTGATTGTTGTTGTGGAGTAGAGGCTGACACTATCGGGAACGTAAGTCAGTCTAAAGGCTTCGGCTAGAGAATCAGTAAGCAGATCGGATTGAACAAACAGCACCACATTCGTGCCCTTTTCCCGCTGAGCCGAAGCAAATAGAATTCCATCGAACGGCTTATCGTGTACATGCGCCAGATACTCCGACATTGTTTGCGTGATTAAGTAATCGAACTCCCGCCCTGGCACTATGGGCTGAGATATGAGTCTGTGTATATGTCTTAGGAAGGCTCGCTTCTCAACTTGCTCTGTAAAATCAGGCTGAAAGTAGCTAAGTGCTTTCCCACCTCGAGCGCGTTCTAGCCGTGAGAAATCGAGAAGGCGTAGCGGCTCAGTTGTCTCTAGAGTGATAAGCGCTATATCATTTCCTAGGGCTGGACGCATCTCGGCTAGACAAGTGTCTTCCTCCATCGCGCCATAAAATACAACCACACCTTCCGAATTCATCCTACCCGATCGAGCATAATCTTTTGGTGGCGGGCCAACGTACTTGAACGGGTCTGTGAAGATGTCACTCAGCATTGATTGAGAAATGCAGATGCGTGCCCTAAATAGCTTCGTATTAGTAGGCAAAAGTTAATAACCACAGGCTGGTCATCTTCCCATGATTTAAGATCATCTACATCATCAAAGAGTTTTTCGAAGAGGGTACGGGCTGATGGGCTGAAAAAACGTCTTTTGTGTTTCAATTCGTCTAGCGTGTACTGCCATTCTGCAAAATAATGCCCAAGCTTAATACGGCTTTCGATGTAAGAACTTGTATTGTCCCAGAAGCACTCATCGCCATCTTGTGGCCAACAATTCTCAGCCTCGATCACAGCGTCAACGATTTCATCCTCAAATTCGAAATACTGTCCGAGTACTTCTTGAACTGCCCACGATATTGGCTCACCCTCTGGCTCCCACCATTCCTCGTCATTGTCTCCGAACTTTTTGACTTCCGGTCCATGGCAAAAATGTTTGCGCATGATGGGTTCCATCAATTTTCCAAGCTCATTAACGGTGAATGCATTGTTTCTTTCTTCGCCACAAACTGAACATCTGCGAGGTTCACCCCTATCTTCAATGATTTTTTTAAGGTAGAAGTCTTCAACACATTCAAAGCACACCGCCGTATCCATTATTGGATCAATTGTATTTAAGTGACTGGAGCCATATGACCTCCGCCGTTATGTTCCATTTACTCGTTAATGCACAGTTGGGAACAGGCCCAGAATCAAGAATCCAACTATATTTTCAATTCGTAACTTACCTTGTGCTCTGCCCTTGCCGGATTTCAGAAAAACGGTTCCAGCCGTAAGACATTTTGGATCTTGCCACGATGATCCTGGCTTACGCCCGCCGCATCGGCATAATCTCGCCAGCGGGATACCACTAGCTGCACGTCGTTCAGGATTACCTTGGCTTGCCCGCGTTTCAAACCGGCCACTTTTTCAACCGCGATAAAATCAGCCAAATCGAATCCATCCCGCTTGCCATTCAGCGTCATTTGGTGCGTAGAAGTCCAACGCCCGGCGGATTGATAACTGTAGGTGACATCAAATGCGGGCGCCAATGACCAGGTACCCTGCTTATCCATCAGGAATGCGATGTTTTTGACATGATCGTCCTGGTTGCGTGCGACCACATTGAACACCATGCGCCGGAATTGTTGCTCCACGTCGCGCATTGGTAGCTGCAGCCGTTTAATGACTTGCACCGTTTGTTCGTAACTGTAGGCGCCCGCCAGATTGAAATCGTAATGCGCCAGCGCGCCCAGGGATTGCATGTGCAATTTGCCGCCGCTATCGGGATAATCGAGGCGATCGAAACGTTTGGTCATGAAGTGCTGGCGACCTTTTTCTTCCAGCAGGCGGCATTCGTTCATGTGGATTCCGGCATCGCGCGCCATCAGATAATAGGCATACTCAATCGCGCCATAGCCATTGGGATCTTCTAGTTCTTTGTCCTTATTGCCGCTGACGCCGTCAAACTTCAGCAGCCAATAACCGAACCCTTCCGGCGCTTTCACCTGGCCGGAGCGCACCTCATTCGTAACAGGATTCCAGGCAATCACCGCCTTGGCACGCGCGCCACCGGCTGAGGTGCCTACTTGCAAGATCTGCTTGAGCGCATGAGCTTTCTGTACATCGTCACCAAACGTTTCTGCCAGTTGTTGACGATGCGTGAGCACTTCCGACGCCAGCTTGATCAACTGTTCAAGCTGGATTTTCTGCGACGTGCGCGCCTTCGGGCCTTTTACCGGTGAAAATTCTAGCGCTCCCATGCCACGGCTGCCGGTATAGCACAGCCGCTCCACTACATTGAAGGAATCCGTCTGACGGCCTTGCGTGGCGAGCCAAGCGTCGATCAAAGCATTGCCGAACTTATCCGGTAGCGAATCGGCCAATAGGCCGGGCAAGCCATGGAAGGTATCCTGCCCCAGTGCCGGAAAGCGATATACCGTACTGGCCAACGGCATCGTCAGCGGCGCAATCTCGATGCCGCTACGGGCAAACTGACTGTCGTATTCAAAGCTCGCCACAGTACCACCGTCTGCCAATGCCACAGCACCGATGGTACGCCCCCACAATCTCACTTCCGCAACTGTGCTCATGATGTTGGACAGCTTTTTATGATGACGAATCACCCCAAGTCCAGGGTTTTTCGCCAGATTTCATGACCGGTACAGTACGTTGACCACTCGCCCGCTGCCGCCCCTTGCCTGCATTCTTTTCCTTTAATAACGCCATCGGACTTGGACCTGTTTCCGGCAACCATTGATCCAATCCATCCATCAAATCCAATACACGACACAGACGCACCAATGTAAGCAACTGCACCGATTCGCCGGCCTCAACCCGCTCCACTGTGCGCTTAGCCACCCCGGCTTCCGCCGCCAGTGCCGCCTGAGATAACTGGCGCGCGATACGCCGCTGAGCCAGACGCCCACCCAGCTCAGTCAGTATAATTTCATCAGACAATTCGTTACTTACCATCATATTCGCCATTTATGTCGACTTATTAGCGATAATATACATTATATCGTCAAATATGGCGAATTGATTAATTCAATTATTAACGGAATAGCGTTTTACACCAAAACAAAATATCTTTTAGCTCATTATTTTTATTCAGATTCTCAATCCATTTTTCTCCGCCACCCACAGTCATATCAGCCAGATTCCGCTAAATCGATGCGCTGGAAAAACGTGTAAAGCGGAGAGAGATCGGATCGATACGCGTACGTAAAATGACTCATTGCGGATCACTCTTCGCGTCAAGTTTAAGTTCGCCGGACCATCAAAAAACTTAACTTCCTGACGGTCCGCTTAAATGAATTATCGGGTAGCTTTGGGTACGTCCAGGAGCCTGTCGGACTTAAGCAATCGTAGCGAGCCGAGTGGGGGAGTGAGTGCAGATTTTCTCAATTTTTAAGCGCATAGCGAGACTATGCAATGAAAAATTGAGGAAATATGAACCGCTATCCCATTGGCGCAGTAGATTGACCTTAAGCCCGACAGGCTCCTAGGCTAATGTTACTTTTGTTTTGCCGCCCAGAGCCTTGCCGTTTCTATCGTAGTTCTGCACAACAATCTCTTTGCCGACGATATCGATACGTGTGAAATTATCATCCTGCTCAAAACCGTAGGCTTTGTAACTCATGATGACATCATCATTGACGTCGAAGTCGTCGCCTTCCAGCTTGGAATCGTGCACGAAGGACAGAGGGTCACCATCCGCAAAGGCCCAGGGCCAATAGAACGCGGAGGAAGTGATGCTGAACGCTCGCAGCGGAAGCTGGCCGATGGCTTTGTGGGTGAAGGTAATCTTTGCGAGATTGGAACAATGCACGTCGCCACTCAGGAAGACGACATTCTGGATATTTCCGCTAACAATAGTTTGAAGCAATTGGCGCCGTGTCTCAGGAAATGCTGCCCACGAATCGTCTTCGCATTTCTTGCGACGACTGCGCTCGTCGGTACCGGCTGTTTCGACTCCGTTTGGAACGAAAATACTCGGAGATACGATGAACTTCGGGCGATCGCCCATCTTCTTCTGCTGCGACAGGAGCCAAGCACATAGAATGTCGATCTGGCCCTGATAATTTGGCGCGCTCGGCTTGGTAGGGTAACCTAGGAGATGATTGTCTTCGAGAACATAATCTTTGTCATCACGGACACGTTGGGTGCGGCTATCCATAACAAAAAATGGGTAACCATTGCACTCGAATGAGTAGAACAGCTTATCGCCATCGGCGTCTTGAACCTCGCCCCGAGGGCCGTAATTTCTTGGGCAGTGCAGCCATTGGTAGCTCATGTAAGCAGAAATCGCGGTCTGGAACAGGAGTCGTTTGTCCGCGTCTCTGTTCATTCGGCCTTTGACCCAGTTATCCTCGATTTCGTGATCGTCGAGAATCATATAGGTGGGCACTGAACGAAGCAGGGCACGCATATTCGGCGAACTTAATGCCGTCACGTAGCGTTCGTGAAATTCTGACGGGGTGTCGGCTCGCTCGAGTGGAATCTGACGATGTATTTTATCCGCGTAAATCTGGTCGCCGACCATCAGAAGGAACTGCGGTGCATTCTTGGATTGGAACTTCTCGTAAATGGATCCAAAGATGCGGTCCGCTTTCTTTGCAGCCCAGAGGAGTCCAGGGTAACGACAGGAACCGAAAATGAAGGATAGGCCTTTCTCGTCGCTGTCCTGGTAAGTGGTGAACTTGGCTTCGCTTTCCCCGGGAAGCAATTTCAGGTCGCCACATAAAGCTTCCGCTTCGGGGAGCTTCTTCAGCAATTCTTCATCTTCGACGTTCGCCATATCATCGGTGCTGTCGATTGTGAGTGAGCCGACTCTGACGCTATAGGTCGTATTGGGCTTGAGCTTGGTGAAATCCACGACACCTGTGCGATCATATTCCCGGTGAAGGCGCAGATAACAGGCTGACTTGGTGACGTAGGTGCCCTTGGCATCATACAGGGCAGAAACGCCGACAGTACGTCCAGGTGCCTCATCAGACCCACGCATCCAGATACGGGTGGAAGTGCTTGTCGTGTGACCTACGATGGGGCCTACGCTGGGGCTTCGTAGCATATTACTCATGATCAAATCTCCTGTGATTTATCCGGTCAAGGTTAGTTGAAGGTGCCTGAGGACAGGCAGGCGCACCTCACTCATGGCGTTATTCCCGACAATGCAGTCAATGTGCCCGGAGGCGTATAAGAAAAATAAACGTACTCTTCATGGCAGATGAAAGTACTGAAAGTCAGATGAAATGTCAAACACACTGACAACCGATCAGAAATCCAATGGATAATTAATATTGTATTTATACAATACAATACAATCAATGAATTAATTGATATAATGCCTTATGCTTTATATGCCAGGGTTACACTGGGGTTACATTACGAGAAGTATGAGGCGATAAAAACCCCTCACAAATACGGGTTAGCGATTAGCAAAATAGCATATTATTTAATTTTAAATAGCACGTTGTTTGTTCACAATAGGGAATTGAATTATTTTGCACTTTGCGATGGATTCGCCAAGCAATCTGCGAATTTCTTTCAGCCCATTTACCGGATCACCAAATGGTTTTGTGTGGCGAACAACATGCCTTACTGATTCTGTAAGTGTCTCAATAAATTCATGTAGCTCTCTAACCCTCGCGCACGCAATCTGCGCTCTATTTCGTATCGCGATAATGGATAAATGGTTGGGGTTTTCGGTTCTCTACGTGAACGTGCTTTAGATGTTGCAGTCGCTGCTTTGGCTGGCGTTGTCATGATAACCTCGTGTAAGTGATTGAGGTCTGCCACTTCGTTCCTAAGTGAGGTGGCAGGCCAAAAACAGGTTAGGAACCGCCACGAGTAACGGCCACCCGAAGATTCCCATAATCGACCCGCCATAAAAAACAGGCGAAAAAATAGCGCTGACATTCTGAGCGCTATCCTCTCGTGTTTCGGGTTCCTACGCCCGATCACTACTTTTGCAGTGACAGCTAAAGAATAATCCCATGGGATTCCAGTATCAATTTTATTTGCTGATTATCAGGAGTACCGTAGTATCAACGCCGCCAACAACCAAACAAGATCAAAAATGTAACCAGGTTATAGATACAACTTCAGAAAATTAATCTGACTTCAAAAGGCTTTTTGCCGCAGCTTTCAGATCTGCCGCTAAAGCTGCTCGGTTTTCTTTATTGTCGGGAGTGTCGTAGATATAGAAATAGAATCCACTCTCGTCGTGAGTGAACTCAATAGTGTAGCGGACAGGCTGTTTTTTTAACCTGAATTGCGAAAGATTTATAATATTATTGTTCAAAGTTGCGCGCTATATATGAATAATATTGAGCAGTTTAAAAATATTCAGCATATTTAATCTACCAGATTCTTGTAGAAGTTATAAACAATCGTCAGGTAGAAGTGCATGAATAGGAGCAAAGTAATAAAAACCCAGCCTTCTTTGTCTGAGGAAGAAGGCTGGGAGGCCAAGCTTGCTGGTAGAGTCAGTTGACCTGCTGTAATAATGGTATTTTTTAATTATTAGTTCTGTGCGGTTGCTAACATAAGAAAAATGACAGACCCGCCATTAAAACGGGGCAGGTTAGTGCGTTCTGTTACGGTCGGGCAGTCAATGTACGGTTTCCGGGCAAGTCAAGTATTTCGAAAAAGCTCAGTGAGCAACCAAGGCTTTGGCTTTTTGTTCGGCTTCAACTTCAGTTTTGTGCGTACTAATAAGCTTGCCTTTCATGCCAAGCACGCAAGATTCACGCAATTTCAGTATGAATCCATTTTGGTAAATTCTTTTTCATTTTATTCCTTTGTTAATTGGTCATTAGGTGGTTGTTTTCTGCGGTTCTAAGTAGTTTTGAAGATAAGCACCCCTTATATGTTTAAAATAATCGTCTGTAGTTGATTATGCGGCGTTATCTTCGTTCAAAATCCGATTCAATGACGCGATCAATGAGGGGTAAATTTCGTCTCCTGGTTTCGCCATTAAACTTGCTGGAATTGTGTAACGTCCCTCCGATTTAAGAAGATCATCAGCCGTACCCATGTAAATCAAAAACAGTATGCTTTGGGCACCAATCAATTGCTCAGGGGTGACTTTTACGCCTTGCTCTCTCAAAGCCGTACCTAACCAGCCGATTTGTAAAAACCACAAGTCTGGGACAATCTTCCTTAAAGCTTTTGTAACGCCAGAAACTTCTTCAGCGCTGTAAACTTCATTCGATGCAATTGCAGTTTTGTTAATCTGTGCTGATTGATATGGTTTTCCGCTGTTCCCACCAATCCTTGTAGATTTAGTTCGGAAAGGTTCTAAATTAGATTTGCGCCATGCAATAGCTTGGTCCAGGTCTCTCGGCATTCCTTGTTTAATCAATCTGTTAGTCATTTGTGTCGATATATCTAAGGCTGCGGCCAGATCAATTGTTTTCATTTAAATGTTGCCTTATTAAAGGTTGTTTAGAAACCTGAAACCTGAAACCAAATTTAATTGCTGGTTCGCTAGAATTTAATTGAGGTGTTCATTACCCGCATATTCAAAACCACAGGAAGGCCCCGTTGATTTCTAACAAGATCAAATACATGATATTTTTTGTCTGCCAAATTTCAAAAACTCACGGATTAAAACCGACATAACCGACATAACCGATAAACAAGCGAATATTCACACTCTTAAACACTCCCGCCCATCCCTTCAACAAACGTATCAATAAACGATTTAATCTTATCAGCCACCCGCTCAATGATTGGTTTACGCTCCAATATCTTGGGTTTAAAGTTGAGTGTGTCGACAATTTCCTGATCGCGCGGCAAACGATTGGCGAAGGTGTAGTGGTTCAGTATTTTTTCCAGTTCTTGCGGTGATAGGTTTTCTTCTGCGCATAGTTTCATGAGCGCTTCTTTTTTGCTGGCTGTCCAATATTTCTCAAATGCCTGAATCACGTTTTCATTCGGTTTGAGTTTAGGCAGGTTTTCTTCAATGAATGCTTCAATCAGTGCGCGTTTGCTGCGCAGTTGAATTTCACCGGCTACCAGATCAATAATTTCCTTTTGGCGTTTCTTCGCTTCCTCAGGATTAAGTTTATTCAGGCTTACTAACAAATTGAGGATATAAGCGACATTGATTTCATCCCGATGAATCAGGCTTAGTTCAAAATCCACATCTTCCAGGATAGAAACTTTCTCGGGATCAGTCTGTTTTTTAACCTTATCGTGTATATCCAGGTATTTGCTTTTGTAGTCTTCAAACTGCTGCGGTTCCAGGTTTAAGTTTGCATCATCAAAATCGGCAAAGGTGGTGAGGATGTTCTTAATGCGCAGCAATTCTCTAAACTTGGTGACAAAAGCCAGTTCTGCTTTTTCATCGGGCAGAACATCCACACTGGCAACTGTCGGGGCTATGGCTAGCAGTTCTTCAGTGGCCTTATTAAATTTCTCCACATAATCTTCATACGGTTCCAGCAATACCGTCTCTCTCGCATCCTTGTTGGAAAATAAGGCAATGGCTTCATCGGTGGCGGCTTTCAGGTTTCTGAAACAAACGATATTACCTTGTGATTTCTTTTCATTCAGGATGCGGTTAGTGCGTGAGAATGCCTGCACCAATCCATGAAACTTGAGATTCTTATCCACATACAAGGTATTTAAGCGCGGGCTGTCAAAGCCAGTCAGAAACATATTCACTACCAACAGGATATCAATCTCACCGCTGCGCACCCGCTTGGCAATATCCTGATAATAGTTATAGAACGATTGATTATCATTGGTGCTGTATTTGGTGCC
Source organism: Nitrosomonas sp. (assembly GCF_043753625.1). GTDB lineage: Bacteria > Pseudomonadota > Gammaproteobacteria > Burkholderiales > Nitrosomonadaceae > Nitrosomonas. The sequence goes on along the minus strand of NZ_JAYUWI010000056.1, from coordinate 4,347 downwards.
GAACATCGCATTGTAATCGTCAATAAACTCATCCAGTTTATCCCGGCTGCTTTGGTTCACCCGTGCATCACTGGGCACATCGGGCGCTTCTTCCGGGATCATGCCATTGGCCAAGGGACTTGGTTCATTCGCGGCGTAGCTGAATATCGTGGCGATTTTAAGCGGTCGTGCTATTCCAGCCTGTTTTTGTTTGAATAGCGCGTAATACTGGATCAGGTTGTCGATACTGCTGACGCAAAACATGGCGGTAAAGCTGGGCGCTTTGGTTTTCTGCGCGTGATGAGCCAGAATATACTCGGTGATCTTTTCCAATCGCAACGGGCTGTCGAGTAATTCTTGTTTGTTGATGGCCTCGACTTCAATATCCAGTTGATTGGCGCTGTCCTTGTATTGGTATTTACCGACATATTCCACCGCGAAGCGCAGCACGTTTTCATCCTTGATGGCATCGACAATCACATATTTATGCAGACACTCACCAAACAAATCCTTGGTGGTCTTGATTTGTCCGAATCCATTATTGGCGTTATCCGCAAAAATCGGGGTGCCGGTAAAGCCGAACATTTGTGCATTGCTGAAAAAGCGCTTGATGTTCTGGTGCGTTTCGCCAAACTGGCTGCGGTGGCATTCATCAAAAATAAACACAAACTTGTGATCTTGCAGGTGTGCAATCTTTTCGAAGTAATAGGGTTTGATCAGTGCGTTATTGAGTTTCTGGATGGTCGTGACAATCAGCTTGGTGCTGTCATCGGTGAGTTGCTTCACCAGATTGTGCGTGTCGGTGGTGGCATCCACACTGCCTTTGGCAAACGCATTAAATTCACGTGTGGTTTGATAATCCAGATCTTTACGGTCGACCACAAACAGCACCTTATGCACTTTGGGCAGTCGCATGATGATCTGGCTGGCTTTAAATGAAGTCAGCGTCTTGCCTGATCCGGTGGTGTGCCAGATATACGCATTGTCGTTGCTGTTCTTGACCCGATCCACCAGCGCTTCCGTGGCATAAAACTGATACGGGCGTAATATTTTTAATACGCCTTCCTCAGTAATCACGGTGTAATGCGTGATCATCTTGGCAATATGGCAAGGCTTTAAAAACTCTTTAGCAAATTCACACAAATCGGATAAGCGATTGTTCTCTTTATCTGTCCAGAAAAAGGTTTGCAGAACCGATTGCGTTTTGTTGTTGGAAAAATACTTGGTATTCACGCCATTACTGATGATGAATAACTGCACATACTGAAACAATCCCGCCCCGGCATCATACGATTCATGCTGATAGCGGTTAACTTGGTTAAACGCCACTTTCAGCTCAGCACCCCGGCGCTTGAGTTCGATCTGCACCAAGGGCAGCCCATTGATCAGGATGGTCACGTCATAGCGGTTTTTGCGCTTATTTTCCATGCTGACTTGATTCGTGACCTGAAACTCATTCATGCACCAGTCATCACAATTCAGGAAACTGATATAAAGCGTTTCAGCCGGTTGCCCGTTGGCGGCTTCACGTTTGAGCGCAAACTTGTCACGCAATATCCGGGCACGTTCCACAATGGTGCCGGTGTTGAGATGATTCAGCACCCGGTCAAATTTGGGCTGGGTAAGTTGGATATTGTCGTTGTGGATTTCCAGTTGGCGTTTGAGGTTCGCCAGCATCGCAGCTTCATGATCAATGCGCACCCGCGCATATTCCATGCGTTGAAGCTGTTCGATCAAGCCTTGTTCCAGGGCGTATTCGGATTGTGTAGTGGATTGGATCGTCATTAAAGTTGGATGATTTGATTGAGTCGTTCACAAACCTGCACAAACAGGCTATCGCCAAGCTTTTCCAATGGGTGAGGTTTGGCACCCCGTACCCGCCAGTCAAATGACTTGGGCTGATGGCACAGCACGTAACTGGTTTGTTCAATCTTGCGTTTGGTTGTTTTGCCGATGGCAACAGCAAAAGGATTGTCTGCATTATAGTCTGCGGTGGTCATCGGTAAACCGATCACCAGAGAAGTCCTGTCATTAAAGATACGCGGAGACAGCACCAGGAAAGGGTGAATATCCCGCATTTCCTGTCCGGCCTGCGGGTTACAGTCAATCCAGATAATGTCCTGGCGCTCGGGTATCCACACACCGGCGCTGGCTGCTTTGGGCATTATGCGATTACCATTTTTCTGCACCTACGCTTTGTGCTGATGGCATCGCTTCACCGCCATGCCGGGCAGGATCAAATTGTGCTAGTCGTTGCTCCAGCGTCAATGGTTTATCTTGTACCGGTGTGATGATAATCTGGCCATTGGATACCGTCAGTTTCACCTGTTGATCAGCATGTACATGGGCTTCCCGTGCAATGGCAGCGGGTAAACGTACCCCAAGATTATTGCCCCATTGTTTGATATCCAGAATTACTTCGGCCATCATGGTACTCCAACATTGATATGTATATACGCAAGTATAAACATAACTGAAGCAGCAATCAAATGATCAAACAAATAATTGCTGTAGTAAGCCTTTCTTGTATTGTTTGACAGCATCAAGCTGGGTTTTGGTGTGGGCAATCTTGTCGTCGATGGCGGTGAGGAAGTTGGCGATTTTGGTTTGTTCTAGCAATACTGGGAAGTTAAAGCTAAATTTGTTTATCTTTTCAAGAGTAATTCTACTTATAGCTTGCCCAGCCATGGCATTGTTAATCTCATTAACACCCCATTGACTTTGAAGAACCTGTAACAAGAAAATATTATTAACTAAATCTGCTTTACCGTCTAAAACTGCAACGCTAGATAAAAGACTAAATTCTTCCTGTAAGCTATTGATACAGCAATTTCCCGTATTTGCGCCATCTTTGGTTAATAAAATATCGCCAATCTTCACAGGACATTTCATAAAAATCTCTTGATGCTCTTCATCTGAAATGTAATTGCAGTTTGAAAGGTCAATACCAGAATTTCGGATATTTTTTGATGTTAAATATCTCTTTGAACCATTTTTTGATTTTGGCGAGAAATGTGTTCCATCCATTATTCTTCTACAAACCTCTTGCAGGCTTTTAAATTTCCATCTCGGAAACTCCCGCCCATCCTCATCTTTAAACCGCAGCTTCTGGCTAAAAATCTGCTGCATGACGCCTTTTTTGTATTGTTTTAATAAGTCGTATTTTTGCGTGAGTTGGGTGATTCTTTCATCAATCGCCGTGAGGAAATTGGCGATTTTTGTTTGTTCTGAAAGGGTTGGTAATGCTAACGATAATTTTCTTTGGGTAGTTATCGGTACCTGATTTCTTGTTGATTGAGACATTATGCTGCTGTACTGGGAAACAAAAAAATCAGACTGAAAAAAATATAACAAAAATATGTTGTTAATTTTATTCAAATCACATCTGTAGTATGTTGCTGTCGTGCTGAGTATTACATAATTAAAACTCGTTCGTAAAATAGCGCAAGGCCCCACTGTTGCATTATGCGCAAACAAAACATCACCATTTCTTGCAATCCCTTTTTTAAATAGTTTTGCTTTTGCCTCTGGAAGGTATTTGCATCTATTAAAATCAATTCTTCCAGTTATAAAATCATTCGCTGTAATATAGGGAATTCCAGCTTTAGCAAATTCATTACTTTTTGGATATAAAGCACCATGATTTCCATCCAAATGACTAATTATTGATTTATTATCAATGAAGTATTGAATTGTATTTTTAATCCAGTTTTCTGAGAACCCATCAAACCGCAGCTTAGGCACATTCATGCTTACTTCTCAGCCACTGCAAACGGCGGCACAATCCCCAATTCATGGCAGAATGCCTCCATGGTCGCATCCGTCTGTTGGCTTTGTTGATCCAGTGCTTTGAGTTGTTCTGCAATCGCATCGAGATCAATCGCATCCTCAGCTTCAAACGTATCGACATACCTTGGAATATTCAGGTTGTAGTCGTTGGCTTTGATTGCTTCCAAGCTTGCTACAGCACTATATTTATCTTCATGGGTGCGTGCCAGATACGCATCAACAATCTTCTGGATATGTAACGGGCGAATGATGTTTTGCGTTTTGACTTTATCAAAGTGCTGGCTGGCGTCGATGAATAAAATATCGTTGGGATTGCGGCGGCATTTTTTGAACACCAACACGCAAGTGGGAATGCTGGTGCCATAAAAGATATTGGCAGGCAAACCAATCACCGCATCCAGGCAATTCATTTGCTCAATCAGATACTGGCGGATATGGCCTTCCGCTGCACCACGAAACAGCATGCCGTGCGGTAATAATACTGCCATCGTCCCATCATCAGCCAGTTGATAAACCATGTGCTGCACAAACGCCATATCTGCTTTGCTGCTGGGTGCCAGTTTGCCGTACACGCTGAAA
>NZ_JAYUWI010000055.1:0-16119 GCF_043753625.1 Nitrosomonas sp. | reverse complement strand
GCCAGCATTATAAGCGATAACAATTTAGCTTAAGCCTCATATTTACTATCTTTGTCAGTATTTAGTCTGATAAAAATCTAACTCTTTAATGAGTTATAGCCAAATGTAATAAATATCAGTTATATAAATGATCGGTATTGATCAATATCAAGAAAACATACTGTGTTGTAAAATAGTGACAACGCAATCTTTATGGTTAGCTGAGAGGAATCTGAACGATGATCTGACTAAAAAGATTAAGGATTCAGTTTAACAGTCAGGCCGATTGCTTTAATTTTTTCACCATAAGCAATTAACCATGGTTCAGACACTTGGGATAGTTGTGGTGCTTCAGGTTGTAAAGATGGACGTGCAATTCCATATAATAAGACACCTTTGAGGGGCAATCCTTCATCTTTTAGACTTTTAATGAATTTAAGATAAGCGTTGATTTCTTCTTCACTAGGCGGTTTCCCATTGATTTGAAATACGCAGGTCTGTAGCCAGGTGGGGCAGAGCGGGGTAGCAATTTGCAGGTGATGATGAATTTTCTTTAAACTGATTCTTGTATTATTGGTGCGCAGTCTTTCTTCAGCGAGTGCGCGATCAAACTTAAACCAAACTTCTCCATTTAACTGAGCCATTCGTTTTAATCCCGCTTGTACCGATTGCCGATAAATTAAGCTGCCATTTGTAATCAACACAAGCTTCAAATCTTTTAGCGCATTAAAATCCTTCAGGATGCTGCCGATCAGTTCGATGACTGGTTCAAATTCTTTCGCACTGGTAGGCTCACCATTGCCCGATATGGCAATATCGTGAATTTTTCTGGCTTCCGGCGGCACATGCTTTTGCATGAAATCGCCATGCACTAATTCATGCAAAAAAGACCATAATTCACTTTCTAATTTATTTAAGTCGATCCGTGGCGCCGAACCCCGTTTAAGGTCTGGTACTTGACAATAAACACAGCGCCAGTTGCATGCATTATTCGGATTCAGATTGATGCCGATTGAAACACCGCCCGCACGCCGTGATATCACCGGATAAACATAAGTGAGTCCAGCGCTATCACGACTGTGATCAGTCGTATTCAATCGTTTAGAATCGGATTGCAATGTTACAATTCCACATATTTATTTCGCGCTATTAAAATTGTACGTATGTTAATCACACGCAAGCTGGAATTTGATGCGGGCCACCGCATTTCGACACACAACAGCCAGTGCCGCCATTTGCATGGCCACCGCTATATGATCGAAATCACCCTATCGGGTAACATTATCGCCGACGAAGGCGTTGCTGAGCAAGGCATGGTCATGGATTTCTCAGAAGTGAAACGCATTGCCAAATCCGTGCTGGTTGATCAGTGGGATCATGCATTCCTGGTTTATTCGGGAGATACCGTGGTATTGCAATTTTTACAATCTATCGAAGGCCATAAAACGGTTGTGCTGAATGTGCAACCAACAGCCGAGAATCTGGCGCTCATTGCATTTGATATTTTAGATGAAGCTTACCAAGATAGCTACGGCAATCATCTTCAATTAGAGCAAGTGCGATTGTTTGAAACACCAAACTGTTGGGCTGATGCACTACGTGGGACACATTAACTTTTTGAAATTCTCTTAAAATATGTTCATTGATTCGCATTGTCATCTAGATTTTCCTGATCTTGCAGCAAATCTCGATGAATTGCTGCGCAAAATGCAGGAAAACCAAGTGACTCACGCACTGTGCGTGAGTGTTAATTTGCCGCATTTCCCTCGTGTGCTGGCATTAGCAGAAGCACACGAAAACTTATTTGCCTCCGTGGGGGTGCATCCGGATTATGAAGATCAGATAGAACCGGAAGCTGACGAATTAGCCGAGCTCGCCAACCATCCCAAAGTCATTGCCATTGGTGAGACTGGCTTGGATTACTTTCGTTTAACTGGAGATTTGGAATGGCAGCGAAATCGCTTCCGCCAGCACATACGCGCAGCACGCAAAGCGGATAAACCCTTGATCATTCATACGCGCTCAGCCGCTGCGGATACACTACGGATTATGCATGAAGAGGGGGCTAATGAAGTAGGCGGTGTGATGCATTGCTTTACTGAAAGCTGGGAAGTGGCGCAACAAGCGATTGCAATGAATTTCTATATTTCATTCTCGGGTATCGTGACATTTAAAAATGCCGTCGTATTAAAGGAAGTCGCTAAGAAAATCCAATTAGATAGAATGCTAATTGAGACAGACTCACCCTATCTTGCGCCGGTTCCTTTTCGTGGCAAGCAGAACCAACCTGCATTTGTGCGCCATGTGGCAGAAGAAATAGCACAATTACGGTCCATGACAGTAGAGGAAATTGCGGTTGCAACCACTGATAATTTTTTTAACTTATTTAAAGTGAATAGAAATGGATAACCTGCCTGCTAATTCGCGATTTTTAGCCATTCTAATCGCGACAATTATTTTTTTCTTACCCACAAACGGTATTGCTGGTGTGCAAGATGATTTTTTCTGGGCTATCGACAAAGATAATTTGTCACAAGTATCCGAATTAATTAAAAAAGGCGCTAACCCTGATGTTCCAAACGCAGAAGGGTACACGCCACTCATGGTTGCTGCAAAGACCGGTAATCTAAAGTTGGCACAGTTCCTGATCGATGCCGGTGCGAAACTCAATATCCGCAACAGACTGGGGGAAACAGCAATTATGCTGGCCAGCTATCAAGGTCAAACTGAAATGGTGAAGCAGTTTTATATCAAAGGGGCAGAAATTAATCACAGTGGGTGGAATCCTTTGCTATATGCCGCTTCAGGTGGGCATGTGGATACGATTCGATTACTTTTGAATGCGGAAGCCGATATGAACGCGACTTCAGATAATGGGACTACTGCGCTGATGATGGCGGTGAGAGGGAATCATTTGGACGCAGTTGCATTACTGCTTCACAATGGCTCAGATCCCGGTATCAAAAATGAGCAGGGTGACAATGCGCTGAACTGGGCCGAAAAAAGAGATCACCAAGATATCGCAAAATTACTGAAAACCCATGGGGTATCAAAGTAAAACTTTTATCCTATAGATCTATTGTGCGCCGCTCGTGAAATCACTGTATGGAAAAGTTGCCATTGTTACTGGCTCGTCGAGAGGAATCGGTGCGGAAATAGCGCTCACTTTAGCCAACGCCGGGGCAAGAGTTGTCATTAATTACGTACAAAATAAACTGTCTGCCGACGAGGTTTGTGCGGCAATTTCAAGTGCTGGTGGTGAATGCATCGCTGTGCAAGCCGATGTGAGTAATTCGGATGAAGTACGAAAACTATTTGATGCGACTTCCGAACATTTTAAGCAAATCGATATCCTCGTGAATAACGCCGGAATACTGCTGTTTAAGGAAATAGCCGAAATCAGGAATGATGAGTTCGATCGTATCGTTGATGTGAATTTCAAAAGTGTCTTTTATACCCTGCGCGAAGCGGCAACAAGGCTCGCCGACTATGGGCGTGTGGTGAAATTTCGAGTACGGTGACACGCCTGATGCTGCCGAAATACGGCGCGTATGCTGCAACTAAAGCTGCCGTAGAGCAATTGACGCGGATTTTTGCCCGTGAAGTGGGAAAAAGAAGCATCACGGCCAATACCGTTTCGCCGGGTCCAGTCGATACGGAACTATTCCGCACAGGTAAAACCGCAGCGGATATCGAACGCATGATGGCGATGGCCGCATTGAACAGGCTTGGCGAACCGGATGATATCGCTCAAGTTGTGTTGTTTCTGGTCAGTGACGAAGCACGCTGGATCACGGGACAGAATATTGGCGTCAATGGCGGAATTAATTAATGCATAGGAATGGAGAGTCAAATGCGTATCGGGGTGCCTAAGGAAATTAAAATTCATGAATCCCGTGTGGGTTTGACGCCGACAGCGGTGCGTGAGCTGAGTGCGAATGGCCATCAGGTGATGGTACAGAAGAATGCTGGATTCCGGATTGATTTAAGCGATGATAAATATCTGAGTGCAGGCGCTGAGATTGTTGAGTCACCGCAGGAGATTTACGCCAAAGCCGATTTGATTGTCAAAGTTAAAGAGCCGCAACCATCCGAGATTCCTTTGCTGCGTGAAGGGCAGGTGCTATTCACTTATTTACATCTTGCGCCCGATCCGCTACAAACCAAAGGAGTGATAGATTCCGGTTGTATCGCTATTGCCTATGAAACGGTTACTGATAGTTTCGGCGGCTTACCGTTACTGGCGCCAATGAGTGAAGTGGCCGGCCGTATGGCGATTCAGGCGGGCGCCCATGCACTGGAATTGGATCAAGGGGGCCGCGGTATGCTGCTCGGCGGTGTATCCGGTGTGCCGGCTGCACGCGTTGTGGTCATCGGTGGCGGTGTCGTCGGCACCAATGCTGCTCGCGTCGCAATGGGCGTAGAAGCGCATGTCACCGTGCTCGATAAATCCATTCATCGGCTACAGCAATTGGATTTCCAGTACGGCTCAAGAATTAATACCGTTTTCTCGACGGTGGATGCCGTGGAAGAATATGTGGCAGCAGCCGATCTGGTCATCGGCGCAGTACTGGTTCCGGGAGGGGCAGCTCCAAAATTGGTCAGCCGTGAGCTGGTCAGCCGTATGAATCGCGGCGCTGTGCTGGTCGATGTCGCGATTGACCAAGGCGGTTGCTTTGCCACTTCCAGACCTACTTCACTCGCCGATCCTATTTTCACCGTGGATGGTGTGGTGCATTATTGCGTTTCCAACATGCCTGGCGCGGTCGCACGGACTTCTACTTTTGCGTTGAATAACGCGACCTTACCGTTTGTTCTGGCACTGGCCAATAAAGGATATCGCAAAGCACTGATGGAAGATCCGCACTTGCGTAACGGCTTGAATGTTTATCGTGGGCGGTTGACGCATGAGGCGGTGGCGCGTGATTTGGGTCTGGTGTATATGCCTGCTCTGGATCTATTGGCATAAGTCGTATTTAAAGATAGCGGTTTGATGACGCATCGAGTCACCGACGTTACGCCTATATCAGCAAACGAATTGGCATTAAACCTTAAAACGAACTGATGTGCGTGGCTATTATCTTAATCTTGCAAATATTCTACATATCCCAACAACTCAAGCACACAACGCACCGGTTAGGGATTTAACTTCCTCCTCCGATTCTGCAAGGATAGCACTCAGCACCTCTTGACTGGTTAATCGATCGAGCTTTGTTAAGAAGTCATCATCCGCTTGAGCATGAGCCGGAGCAAAAGGTGATTTTACCGGCGCCAGCTGATCAGCGAGCAGCAGTGTGTCTCCCAGCGTGGTGGGTGGAGAAGTTAAAGAACCTTGCCATAGATGCGTAATGGCATCAGCAACAGGTTTCGGAACTGAAAGTGCGTTGAGGATGGCCGTACTGATTTTTATTTCACACGCAAGCTCGTCTTCATCATCTAAATCTTCATCGCTCACCCATGAGTTAGCAATATTTCCATCAATCAGACCCGGATAAGATTTTTCACGGGATAGCAAATAGAACCAGCTAATTTCATGAATGATTCCAGCAAACATTGCCGTATCCGGATCTTGATGAGTAATTCTACGAGCGATCACCTGAGCGAGTGCGGCCACATGGGCTGAATGTTTCCATAACTGGACAACCAATTCACTTTTTGATTGCGTTCCCGCAAGTTGCTGCGTAATCACCGCCATCGCTAAATTTCGGATGGCACGAAGTCCCAAAAGTGTAATCGCTGCGCTAACACTGGTAATTTTTTTCCCAGAACGATTAAAAACGACAGAATTGGCAACCGCCACAATCTTCACCGATAAGAGCGGATCCGCCTGTATTAACCGGGTCACCGTATCGAGATCACAATCCGGGTCCTCAAGCATTCTTTTGATTTGGATAGTGGCCGTCGCTGAAGTGGGGAAGAATAATTTTCCTCGCTCGACTTCAACAGCCAGCACACTTAATAATGCTTTATTTTCCATCAACACCTCCATCGCCTTAACCAATCTAATTAAATTCTAGTTTGTATCAGCTAAGATCCGATCATGCAGTTAATCGGGATTTTTCCATTGAAAATTTTACCTCGCTGCGCTCTATTTTCATTAGAATAATAGAGCCAACTATCTAGGTCTTTTTGTGAGGACTCCAAAACAGGATAGAGAATCGGTATTTTCTGTGTGGCGTGCGGTCGATAGATTTTTTCCTCAGGATCAAGAGTTCACAGATAAATTGGCGGCATCCTGAAACACATTAGTGCCCATTCCAGATCGATCTGTTATATAACTATCCTGGTTGATTTCTGGCACAACTTACCAAAATACCTTTATTAGAGGCCAAAATGGATAAAAAATCACAAATTAATTTCTGGTTTGCCATCGTGGCGATACTGGGGCTGTTGTTGATACAGAATCTGTATTCGCAATACACACAAGTAGAACCCATTCCATACAGCCGTTTCCAACATTTGCTGGAGCAGGGGAGTGTGGCCGAGATCGCGATTACTGAGCACCAAATCTTTGGGACATTGAAAGAAAAAAACGCAGATGGATTTAAGGACTTTGTTACTACACGGGTGGAGCCTGATTTAGCTGAAGTGCTGGACAAGCACAATGTGGTTTATACCGGTGTGGTACAAAGCACTTGGGTGCGTGATTTACTTTCTTGGATTGTGCCGACAGCAATTTTTGTCGGTATCTGGTTGTTTGTCATACGCCGCATGGGCAGTAGCATGGGCAGCGGACTGATGTCGATCGGCAAAAGCCACGCCAAGGTATTTGTCGAGAAAGAAACCAAAGTAACCTTTGATGATGTGGCAGGCGTGGATGAAGCGAAAGAAGAATTGGTGGAAATTATTAATTTCCTGAAAAATCCTGTGGATTATGGCCGTTTGGGTGGGCGTGTGCCAAAGGGAATTTTGCTGGTGGGCCCGCCGGGCACCGGAAAAACATTATTAGCACGCGCTGTGGCTGGTGAAGCGGGTGTGCCGTTTTTTTCCATTTCTGGCTCGGAGTTTGTTGAAATGTTTGTCGGTGTGGGGGCAGCCAGGGTGCGTGATTTGTTCGAACAGGCTCGTCAAATGGCGCCAGCAATTATTTTTATCGATGAGCTGGATGCATTGGGGCGTGCGCGGGGTGCTTACGGATTGGGCGGAGGGCACGATGAGAAAGAGCAAACATTGAACCAATTACTGGCAGAGCTGGATGGCTTTGATTCCAGCAGTGGTATTGTGCTGCTGGCGGCAACTAACCGGCCGGAAATTCTTGATCCGGCATTGCTGCGTGCCGGCCGGTTTGACCGTCAAGTGCTGGTGGATCGGCCGGATAAGATCGGGCGTGAGCAAATTCTGACTGTACATGCGAAAAAAGTGAAGCTGAATATGGATGTCAAAATTGAACAGATTGCCGCTTTAACCCCCGGTTTTACCGGAGCAGATTTGGCGAATCTTATCAATGAGGCCACCTTGCTTGCCACGCGACGTGCAGCCACATCGGTAACGATGGATGATTTTAATAACGCCATCGAGCGAATCGTGGCCGGTCTGGAGAAACGTAACCGTTTGTTGAATCCCGAAGAGCGGCGCGTGGTAGCGTTTCATGAACTGGGGCATACGATGGTTGCGTTGGCATTACCCGGTACCGATGAAATTCACAAGGTATCCATCATTCCACGTGGTGTCGGTGCTTTGGGTTACACCATACAACGTCCTACTGAAGACCGATTTCTGATGACTCGCATGGAGCTCCTCAATAAAATGGCGGTATTACTGGGTGGACGAGCGGCAGAACAGGTGGTGTTTCAGGAGGTTTCTACTGGTGCAGCAGATGATCTGGTACGCGCCACGGACATCGCCCGCGCCATGGTATTGCGTTACGGTATGAGTGAGGCTTTAGGTAATGTGGCTTATGAGCGGGAACAATCTGCCTTCCTGCAACCCAATATGCCGCTACCGCAGAATCGCAATTACAGTGAGGAAACTGCCAATAAGATTGATATTGCGGTGCGTGTGCTGGTTGATCAGGCTCTGGAGCGCGCAATCAATATACTTCAAGCCAATCGCGCTTTGCTTGATCAGACTGCTGAAACGCTACTGCAAACGGAAACACTCAACCAACCGGAGATTCTCAAGCTAAAACAGGCGATTATTGCGCAGTAACCAAACGCGCAATGACGAAAACGATACTAAAATAACTAAATGACACAATGAGGCGGTAGTTATTTAACGGATTTTGTCTTCTATTGCATCTAGCATCATTCCGGCCACATTAAATCCTGTTAGTTTTGTTATTTCTTGCATACCTGTCGGGCTGGTGACGTTTATTTCAGTTAAATAATCGCCAATGACATCCAGCCCGACCAGCATTAAGCCGGATTTGACTAATTCAGGTCCGAGACATTCTGCGATTTCCTTATCATGCGCTGATAATGGTTGTGTTCTTCCTGTTCCGCCTGCAGCTAAATTGCCGCGTGTTTCACCGGGTTTCGGAATGCGCGCCAGCGCGTAGGGCACTGCCTTTCCAGCAATGAGGAGTATGCGTTTGTCTCCCTGGGCAATTTCAGGAATATAACGTTGCGCCATGATCGTTCGTGTTCCGTAGTGGGTCAGTGTTTCGAGAATCACATTGATATTGTGATCTGCACTGTGCACACGAAATACACTGGCACCACCCATGCCATCGAGTGGCTTTAAAATGATGTCTTGATGGTTGCTGAGAAATTCTCTGATTAAATGAGGCTGGCTGGTTACCAGGGTAGGCGCAATGAATTGTGGAAATTTGGCAATCGCCAGTTTTTCATTATGATCACGAATGCCGCGAGGACTGTTGATTACCGATGCACCCTGAGTTTCAGCCAATTCGAGTAAATACGTGCTGTAAACATATTCCAGATCAAAGGGAGGATCTTTACGCATTACTATGGCATCAAATTCATAGAGCGGCGTTGCGGAAATTTCACTTGTTTTAAACCAATGCTTATCTTGAAGATCATCCGTCAAAGTCAGCACGCGGGAGAAGCCTGTAACAATATTCTGAATCAATGCGATTTCATGCTGGTAGAGCACATGAATCTGGTGGTTTCTGGCAACTGCTTCACAGATCATTGCAAAACTTGAATCTTTGCTGGTTTTTATGGAATCCAGCTGATCAATAATAAAAGCGAGTTTCATTTTGACTTTAAGCAGGAAGAGCCGCTGCCATTTCGGAATGATCTTGTTCTAATTCTAATGCAGCGGCCAGCAAGGCCAGGCGCGCAACAACGCCGTATGCATAGAAGCGATTTGGAATGGAGTTGGGCTGTGCTGCACTTTTGGGTACCAGGCAAGTGGTTTCAAATGCCAGAGGAACAAAATACATGCCGGGAGCATTGAGGTTCTCATCGACACCACGCCCGGTATGAACCCGGTAAAATCCGCCGACGACATAGCGATCGATCATGTAAATGACGGGCTCTGCGACAGCCTCATTAATGCTCTCAAATGTGTAAACACCTTCCTGGACCAAGACATTTGAGACCTGTAATCCTTCTTTAACCACAGCCATCTTATTGCGTTGTTTGCGATTCAGCTTATAGATATCTGATCCATCTTTTACCGTCATAATACCCATACCGTAAGTGCCGGAGTCGGCTTTGACGATGACGAAGGGATCTTCCTTGACATCGTACTGTTGATACTTTCTCTTAATGATTGAAAGGATTCGGTCGATAGCACTTGCCACACAGTCTTCTCCTTGTTTTTCGCGAAAGTTAATTTCACCACACGAAGAGAAACGGGGATTGATCAACCAAGGGTCGATTCCGATCAAATCAGCAAATTCTTGCGCGACTCGGTCATAGGCGGCAAAGTGATTGGATTTTCGCCGTGTTGCCCAGCCCGCGTGTAAAGGTGGAATAACAATTTGATTCAAATTTTGAAGTATCTCAGGAACACCCGTTGATAGGTCATTGTTAAGGAGCACAGCGCAAGGCTCAAAGTTGCTGACGCCTAATTGATTGTTTTTGCGTATGATGGGCTCAAGGGTAATGGTTTGCCCGTCTGGAAGATCAATTTGGGTCGCGACCGTAACTTCGGGTAATAAAGTACCAATGCGTACATTTAATCCGGCATGCTGCATAATGCCTTGCAATGTTGCGATATTTTGCAAATAGAAGGTATTGCGGGTGTGATTTTCTGGTATCAAAAGTATGCTATGAGCATTCGGACATATCTTTTCGATGGCACTCATCATCGCTTGTACACAAAGCGGGATGAATTCCGGGTTAAGGTTATTAAAGCCGCCCGGAAACAAATTTGTATCAACAGGTGCCAATTTAAAACCACTGTTACGTAAGTCAACCGAACAATAAAAAGGGACCGTGTGTTCACGCCATTTGGTTCTTAACCAATGTTCAATGGTTGGCATAGCATTAATAATACGATTCTCAAGATCAAGGATAGGGCCGCGCAGGGCAGTAGAGAGATGTGGTATTGGCATTTCTATATGAAGTATTAATCCAATGCCATTATAGCATTATGTGTTGAGTAGATTGTGGCGAGCCCGATCCTGAAGTATCTTATGGTTTTTTAAATCCAAAATAGGTTATTTACTACAGTATGCTTAACCCTCTTCAACCCGTACTTATCTTGTTAGCCATCGCAGTTTTGGCCGTGGTTGTTTTTCGTATGCTGCGTTTACCCCCCATGCTGGGTTATTTGCTAGCGGGTGTCATCATAGGACCGCATGCTTTGGGCTGGATCCCTGAAACCGATGAGACTCGTCACTTGGCGGAGTTTGGGGTGGTATTCCTGATGTTCAGCATCGGTCTGGAATTCAGCCTGCCAAAATTGTTGACTATGAAGCGCATTGTGTTTGGATTTGGTACAGCGCAGGTCATAGTCAGCATTATTTTGGTGATGGCGATCGTATGGATACTTGGATTGAATTGGCGGATTGGGCTTGTATTAGGGGGGGCTTTGGCGATGTCTTCTACTGCCATCGTGATCAAAATGCTGGCAGAGCGGGCTGAACTCAATTCTACACATGGCAGACAGGTGATCGGTGTATTACTTTTTCAAGATCTGGCAGTCATCCCCTTACTGATTATTATTCCTTTTCTAGCGACCGAAGTCGATGGCGAGACGAATGATTTTAGTTTGATGCTTGCTATTGCTTTATTCAAGATAATCACTGTATTGACATTTATACTGTTTTTAGGACAGAAGTTAATGCGCCCATGGTTTCATTTGGTTGCCCGCCAGAAGTCGTCGGAGTTGTTTGTTCTCAATGTGCTTTTGATTACCCTCGGTCTTGCATGGTTAACCGAATTGGCAGGATTGTCGTTGGCTTTAGGGGCATTTCTTGCAGGTATGCTCATCTCTGAAACGGAATATCGTTATCAGGTCGAAGACGATATAAAGCCTTTCCGGGATATTTTATTGGGTTTGTTTTTTATCACGATTGGCATGTTACTAGACATGCAAGTGGTAATAGAAAACTTCCTTTGGGTATTTGTGATTTTGGCGGCACTCATTCTATTAAAAATGGTGGTGATTGCCGGATTGTCACGGTGGTATGGAGCAGATTCTGGTGTGGCGGTTAGAACAGGAATGAATTTGTCGCAAGCTGGGGAATTTGGATTTGTTTTACTGGCACAAGCGGGCGCAATGGGATTGATCGAAAACTCAATTCTTCAACCCGTCCTAGCGGCTATGGTTTTATCGATGTTTGCCGCGCCTTTCCTGATCGAATATAGCGAATCGGTGGTTCAGCGTTTTTACGGATCAGAATGGATGTACCGAGCTATGCAGATTACCTCCATTGCCGCGCAGACTATGGCGGCACAAAACCATGTCATTATATGCGGCTATGGGCGAAGTGGTCAGAGTATGTCGCGTATATTGGAGCAGGAGTCTATACCCTTCATCGCTTTGGATCTCGATCCACAGCGCATACATGAAGCGGCCAGCGCGGGGGAATCAGTTGTTTATGGCGATGCAGCGCGGCGTGAAGTATTAATTGCCGCCGGTCTGATGCGTGCAAAAGTATTGGTTATCAGTTATGCCGATACCGTTTCTGCTTTAAAAATTCTAAGACATGTTCAGGAACTGCGTCCAGAATTGTCTGTTGTTGTCCGGACGCGTGATGATTCGGATATTGATTTGTTGAAAGAAGCTGGTGCGACAGAAGTGGTCGCAGAGATTATGGAAGGAAGCTTAATGTTGGCATCGCATGCCATGATGTTTGTAGATATATCAATAGGTCGTATTTTGCGGCGCATACGAGAAATTCGTGAACAACGGTATAGCTTATTGCGTGGTTTCTATTACGGTGTAACTGATGAGATGGAAGACGGTAGTGAAAATTTACTTCCACGCTTGCTGACGATTACCATTATCCCAGATGCAGTTGCGATCAATAAGACTTTGGGGGAGATCAATTTGGCAAGCTTAACCGTTGAAGTCACCGCTGTGAGAAGGCGAAATATTCGCGGGTTAATGCCCACCGATGAAACACGATTAGAACTGGGTGATGTTATTGTACTGAGAGGTACACAAGATAATTTGGCTGCTGCAGAAATTAGATTACTGTATGGAGAAATCGCATAATTACTCATTCATACAATGATAAAATCCCTGTTCGTATTGTGACTTAATCAAAAATATTTCAGTGGTTTACGCCATGAAAAATGGACAGTACACCGAAGAAAGTGTATAGTTTCCTAGCTGCCATTTGCTCTTTACATTTAGAAAAAGGGGAGGTATTGGGGTAATTTGAGGTTGCACCAATAAATTAAGAATGGCGCATAAAAAAAGCGCAAAGTTCATCATTTATGGAGGGTATATGATTAAAGCTGTTCAGGCAGTATTAGGGTTAGGATTGCTTTGTTTGGCTGCTACACAAGTAGCGGTGGCACAAGATATTTCTAAATTACCGCGTGTAAAACAAGAATTGGTGGTTCCGCCAAATGTACCTGTGCACGATCAGGTTAGCAAAGGGCCTAAGATTGTTGAAGTACGCATGGTAACTACAGAGAAATTGGTGGAAGTTGCCCCTGGTGCAAAAGTATGGGGTTTGACTTTCAATGGTAGTATTCCTGGTCCGCTCATCGTAGTGAATGAAGGCGATTATGTTGAATTAACATTAGTCAACCCAAAAACCAGCACGCTGGCACATAACGTGGATTTCCACGCATCAACGGGTGCATTGGGTGGCGCTGGTTTAACCTTAGTACAACCTGGTGAAGAAGTCGTATTACGCTGGAAAGCAATTAAACCAGGCGTATTCGTTTATCATTGCGCACCAGGTGGAACGATGATTCCTTTCCACGTTATTTCTGGTATGAGTGGTGCGGTCATGGTATTGCCAAAAGGTGGTTTGAAAGACGCAAAGGGCAAGCAATACACCTATGATCGTGCATATTATGTCGGCGAACAAGATTTCTATCTGCCAAAAGACGACAAGGGCAATTTCAAGTCCTATGGTTCACCAGCCGAAGGCATGGCTGACATGCTGAAAGTGGCAACAGGTCTCATTCCAACGCACGTAGTATTGAATGGCGCTGTTGGTGCACTGACAGGTGACAATGCACTGAAAGCTAAAGTGGGCGAGAAAGTACTGTTTATCCACTCACAAGCTAACCGTCCTTCCTATCCGCACTTGATTGGCGGTCATGCTGATCTGTACTGGGTCGGTGGTTCATTCGGCGACGTTCCTTTAACCGGTCAGGAAACCTGGTTTGTGCCAGCCGGTTCAGCTGTTGCTGCAGCGTATGAGTTCAAACAACCAGGGCTCTATGTATACCTCAGTCATAACCTGATTGAAGCTGTATTACTGGGTGCTGCTGCTCATATGAATGTTGAAGGTAAATGGGACGATGATCTCATGACTCAAGTTAAAGCACCAAAGAGCTTTGATGCAAAAGCTGCAATGGATCACTAAGATTTGATTTAGTGTATCGTTGAAATAGTAACTAAAAAGCCTCAACCGATGGGTTGAGGCTTTTTTTATTTATGTAATTATAAATACGCACTTTATATTCTCCATTTATTGTTGATCAGCACAATTCTATGTCAATTAAATCGCATATTCGTACTATTCCGCATTATCCGCATCATGGAATCATGTTTCGTGATATTACGACTTTACTGAAAGATCCTATTGGGCTGCGTACAACCATTCAGGAAATTTCAAACCGATACATCAATATGGAAATAGACAAAATCGTAGGGATTGAGTCGCGTGGCTTTATTATTGGCGCGCCTGTGGCGTACCAGTTGCATAAGGGCTTTGTGCCTATCCGTAAGCAGAATAAACTTCCGGCAGAAACGATAGGAAGAGATTACCAATTGGAATACGGCAGTGACCGTATTGAAATCCACGTAGATGCTATACAGCCTGGAGATCGGATACTTCTTATCGATGATTTGATTGCAACGGGTGGAACTGCAGAGGCTGCTGTGGGCCTTATACAAGATATGGATGGAGAAGTTGTTGAATGCTGTTTTGTAATTGATTTGCCGGATGTGGGCGGTCGGGTTCGTTTGGAGAATTTAGGGTGTAAGGTATTTTCGTTATGTGAGTTTGAAGGTGGTTAGACTATTACATCCAGTTATAACTGTTAAATTAACTCTCGCGAAGGGTTGACAGTATTTTCTCGTGGATGCCGCCAAACCCACCATTACTCATGACTAAAATATGATCGCCAGGCCTCGTGATTGTAGAAATATTTTGTACGAGTTGATTCAAATCATCATAACAATGCACTTTACCTCCTAGTGGACTCATGGCAGCTTTTGCCCATTGCGAATCACGAGTGAAGCAAAAAACCTGATCGGCTTCCATTAAACTATCGACGAGACTATCTTTCCATACACCCATTTTCATAGTATTTGAGCGCGGTTCTAATATTGCAATAATTCTCTGCGTGCCGACATGGTTTCGTAAACCATTTAATGTTGTTTGAATAGCGGTAGGATGGTGTGCAAAATCATCATAAATGGTAATGCCGTTGACCGTGCCACGCTTTTCCATGCGGCGTTTGACATTTTTAAATTGCGCTAATGCCGCAATTCCAGTCTTGACGGGGATTCCGACATGCCGAGCGGCGATCAGAGCAGCTAATGCATTCATGCGATTATGTTCACCTAACAAATCCCAATGCAAGCAGCCTTGATAGGATTCGTTAAGAAGAATATCCATATCATCGTTTTTCTGTGACTTTGAATGCCAGCCGGTTTCTGTGCCAAATGCTTCAACGGGTGTCCAGCAGCCCTGTTCTAGAACACGTCTTAAATTTACATCATTTCCGTTTGCAATAATCAAACCGTTATTGGGAATAATGCGAACAAAATGATGGAATTGACGCTCAATGGCAGAAAGATCCGGAAATATATCGGCATGGTCGAATTCAAGGTTATTTAGAATTGCAGTTCTGGGATGATAATGGACAAATTTTGATCGTTTATCGAAGAAAGCGGTGTCGTACTCGTCTGCTTCGATGACAAAGAAAGGTGAGATATCAACAGGATCTGGACTGGAATCCTGAACAGGGAATGGAATATTGCCAATCCTTGCGGATATTCCAAAATTTCCAGGAATTCCACCGATTAAGAATCCAGGATTTAATCCAGCATAATCTAATATCCAAGCTAACATGGCGCTGGTTGTCGTTTTGCCATGCGTGCCGGCAACGGCAAGTACCCAGCGGCATCTCAGAATATTTTCTGATAACCACTGTGGGCCTGAAATATAAGGAAGATTCCGGCTGAGTATCTCTTCCATCAATGGATTTCCGCGAGTAATCACATTGCCAATTACAAATATATCTGGCTGGATTTGGATTTGTTCTGGTGAATAACCTGCTATTAATTCGATACCTTGAGATTCGAGCTGTGTACTCATTGGTGGATAAACATCTTGATCGCAACCTGTCACGGTATGTCCAGACTCACGTGCGATGGCCGCTATTCCGCCCATAAAAGTGCCACAAATTCCAAGTATATGAATATGCATAACTGGTTTAAAAATTCTTGATTATAATTCACAGACACAACTAATATGATTGATAGTCTTTTAGAATTATAGTCTATTGAATAAGACAATATCGATAGTTGTTGTGTGTATCGACAGCGAGCTGTGAAGTGGTACCAGCAAAACTGGGCAGGTTGTTA
>NZ_JAYUWI010000054.1:0-16600 GCF_043753625.1 Nitrosomonas sp. | reverse complement strand
GAGTGATTAGCCAGTCATTTAGAAAACGCATTGGCGATTTATAGCCTACCGTTGAGTGCTGCCGTTTCCGGTTGTAGAGTACCTCGATGTACTCGAAGCTCATGGTAGCCATCGCTGCGCGTGTTTCATAACGTAGTCCATGTACGCGCTCGTTCTTGAAGCTGTTGAACCAACTTTCGGTTTCTTCAATAGCCACCCAATTGTTCGCCCCACAGATAACAGCGCATAGAGCGATAAAAAATATATCCTGTAACTGGTGTTTCTTTTGCCTGCCTACTCCCGGATCTTCAATGCTTGAAAAGTGATGGATAATTGACGCTATCGGTTTCTCTATCATTTCTATCGGTTTCTCTATCATTTTAAATCAAAATGATAAAGCTAATACCTCATCTTGTTTCTGTTTTTAAGCCTCTTTAAGCCCGATTGCCCTGTACGTTACCCTTGGAAGACTATTTTTTGGGGGGATGTTCAGTATTGCAGCATCCAGAAACAAAAATTATACAATTACTAACAATTGTGAGGAAAAGTAGTGTTAGAATTCTAGCGCTTAGCTAATTAATTTAACTTAGAAGCTAAGAAATATATTAGATTAGATGGTTTTGACAAGATTTGCCCTTTCTTTGAGTTATCTTGAATATGGCAAGTATGCGATAGAATTTATGATCGAATGACCAATTACTACAAAGGATATATAAAATGTTTGAAAGTTTAAAAAATCTGTTAAAACATTTTACAGGTAGTCAAGAAACAGAATCTACAACAACTGCTGTAGGCAGTCAGCAATCAGAACCAACTCCCCAAGCTGTTGAAGCAAATAGCCCTCAATATCATACGTTGGGAAAATTTAATTTAGGTCTAGGCTCCATCGGTCCCGCTAATCGCACTGATATCGACCCAAACACAGTGAATGCTATGTATCAATCGATTGCAGCAGGTGCATTTAATATACCGGCAAACGGTACTGTTCCAGAGATTTGTGTGGATGGTCGTACCGATAAGGATGGCAAACGTAAAAACGCACCATGTGCTGCCGGTGGCACGTTAAGCATTGTCTACGGTGGTGATCTGGGGGGAGCTTCTATTGCCAGCGATACCAATGAAACCCAATTAACAATTAGAATAATTAATACTCTTAAAGACAAGGGCCATGCTACTGGTGTGCACGGAGACGATCACAGTAGTTGTGGTTGCGGGGCATGCGCAAAAGCAAAAATCATTTATCAACACATTTCTGAACGTATCAACGATATTGCATCACTGACCAGCCAATATGGTATCAATCTAACTGAAACAGAAAAAGAAACTATCGTGCAACAAGCTAAGAATCGCTTAAATCAGTCAGATTTCTTTGCGGAAGATAGAGCAGCTATCTTACATACTGCACAAGAAAATGGTTCTATCTTTGAGGAATTAGTTGGCGTTCATAATGAACTGGGCATTGCACTGAATACTCAACCTGGTACAACGATTGATCGTTCGGCAATTCGCGCAAAATACGGACCGCAATATGATATGTTCGTAGTAGATGTATGGGCATTTGAAACAGCGGCAAAAGATGTTAATCCAACCGGGAGCGAGCAAAATACGCAACGTATAGCTAAAGCGATTACATTGCAGAATATGGCTACTGCATCTGTTCTTGGACACGGTTCTTTAAGTATCATACCGATTACTTAGTCTGTTGAGTTAAAGGCGCAGAGCTTGTGGTTTCCTCAAAAATTCAGTTTTGCGCCTACTGGATTATTCCGGATCGATTTGTTGACGTAAAGGTAAATTAAGGATTGCGTCCGAATTACTGCTTGAGAATACCTTTATTGCCGCTTGTTGCCAAGGCAACCAAATGTGATTCAGGTGTTCCTTTTCAGCAATCTTTACCGGCGTTATACCGGGCAAACACAAACCAAATACATGCTCAGTATTGATACTCACACTCGGCCTATAACGCCAGCGCCATTCTTCGTATATTTCATATTGATTTTCAACCTGCCAATCTGTTAAAGAATAATTGGTTGCGTTTAGGCCAGTCTCTTCAGAAACTTCACGTAATGCGGTTTGATACAGTGTTTCACCTGGGTTCTGGCTTCCTGTAACCGATTGCCAGTAACCTGGATGATCGGTTCGCTCCAATAGCAAAACCTGTAGATCTGTCGTGTAGATAACAACCAAAACAGAAACCGGAATTTTATACATCACATAAAGGCAATTAACTATCCATTCACTTGCTTTGTTTCAACTTGACGCAAGCGAATGTTTAATTCTTTTAGTTGCTTCTCATCCACAGTACTCGGCGCGTGCGTTAACAAACATTGTGCACGTTGTGTTTTGGGAAATGCAATCACATCACGGATTGATTCTGAACCGGTCATCATGGTTAAAATACGATCCAAACCGAATGCAATACCTCCATGTGGCGGAGCTCCATACTGCAATGCCTCTAACAGGAAGCCGAATTTTTCTTGCGCTTCCTGTGCTGAAATATTCAAAGCGCGAAACACCTTGGACTGAACATCTTGACGATGAATCCGTACCGAACCACCACCAATTTCAGAGCCATTTAGAACCATATCATAAGCTTTTGAGATTGCTTTGCCGGGATCGGTTTCCAATAAATCCTCGTGTCCATCGACGGGTGACGTGAAGGGATGATGTAGCGCTTGCCAACGACTTTCTTCTTCATCGCGTTCGAACATTGGAAAATCAACCACCCATAACGGTTTCCAACCGGATTCAGTGTGACCATGCTGATGACCAATTTTGATACGCAGTGCGCCTAAGGATTCATTGACGATTTTTGTTTTATCCGCGCCGAAGAATATCAAATCGCCATTCTTTGCGTTGGTGCGAGTAAGAATCGTTTTAATCGTTTCTTCCGGCAGGAATTTCAGAATCGGCGATTGCAATCCTTCCACACCATCGGCCAGATTATTGATTTTTATGTAAGCCAAGCCTTTCGCACCGTAGATCGCTACAAAGCTGGTATAGTCATCAATTTCCTTACGCGACAACTCCCCGCCTCTCGGAACACACAATGCAGCAACGCGACCATCCTGTTTCTCCGCCGCTTCACGAAACACCTTGAAAGGCACGTCCTTCATGATGTCGGTTAATTCTGTAAATTCCAGTGGAACACGTAAATCCGGCTTATCCGAACCATATTTAAACATTGCGTCTGCATAAGTCAAACGTGGGAATGGATTGGGCAAATCCACATTATTTAAGGTCTTGAACAAGCCGCGTATCATCTCTTCCATCAGCGACATAATTTCATCGGCTGACAGGAAAGATGTTTCTATATCGATTTGCGTAAATTCTGGCTGCCGGTCGGCACGCAAATCTTCATCTCTAAAACAACGTGTTATTTGATAATAGCGATCAAATCCCGACACCATCAAAAGCTGTTTGAATAACTGCGGCGATTGCGGCAACGCAAAAAAATGCCCGGCATTCACCCGTGACGGCACCAAATAATCTCTTGCACCTTCTGGCGTGGATTTAGTTAACATCGGTGTTTCAATGTCCAGGAACCCATGCTGATCAAGAAAAACGCGCACCGCCATCGCTACTTTATGACGCAAACGAAGATTGGACTGCATCACTGGGCGACGCAAATCCAGATAACGATGTTCCAATCGTACCACTTCACTAATATTGTCATCATCCATCAGAAAAGGTGGCGTCAGCGAAGTATTCAGTACTCCAATCTCTGTTACCAGAATCTCAATTTCACCACTGAATAAAGAGGTATTAATGGTTCCTTCAGGGCGTCTTCTTACCTTACCGGTAATTTGCAGCACAAACTCATTACGTATTTTTTCTGCTGTTTGGAATGTTTCCACATTATCAGGATCGCAAACGATCTGCACCAAACCTTCACGATCGCGCAAATCGATGAATATCACACCACCATGATCTCTGCGCCGATGGACCCAACCAAAAAGTGTCACTGTTTTATCAAGATATTCGGCGTTAATGGCGCCACAGTAATTTGTACGCATAGTTCTGTTTATTAGTCTGAAAGTGAGATTACGATTCTTCGTTATTAGGTCACAGGATACTGGGATTTTTGCGGCAAAAAATGGTTAGATTAGCATCAATTGTTGCATAGCAACTTATAGCGACATTTCCTGATCGACTAATCAGCAGTTGTTGTAGAAACCGGGCTACTTTCCTTAGTTGTAGTTGCGGCTGTATCCGGAGTGGCGGGTGCTGTTGGCTGTGCACTTTCTTTTGTATCCGGCTTGGTATCTGTCTGCTTTACTTTGTTATTCTTAAAGTCAGTGACATACCAGCCACTGCCTTTCAATTGGAATCCTGCAGCGGATATCAGTTTTGTATAGTTACTACTGCCGCAAACAGGGCAAGCCGCAATAGGCGCATCGCTAATTTTCTGCAAATGTTCTTTCTCGGCACCGCATGAATTGCAAAGATATTCATAAATAGGCATAAAGACTTCTAACAATCCAATAATGAGAAACCGGTGATTATACCTTAACCATCTTTATTTGATATGCATCTATGCCATTTCAGATATATAACTACGCCAAACACGTATGAGTCAAAAAATTTACATTCAAAATTACCGTCTAAAGACAGTGGTTTTAACCAAATATATTGAAATAAAATTACAGCACATACCGAGCCAGATCCTCGCTTTGCGACAGATCCTTAAGGCGTGCATCAACATATGATGCATCAATGACAATGGTCTCACCGCTGCGCTTGGTTGCATTAAAAGAAATTTCTTCAAGTAATTTTTCCATGACGGTATGCAAACGTCTGGCGCCGATATTCTCAGTTTTACTGTTCACGGAATAGGCAATCTCGGCCAAACGTTTAATCGCATCGCTGGCAAATTGCAATTGGATACCTTCTGTGGCTAGAAGCGCTTCATATTGACGAGTCAGACATGCGTCAGTACTGGTTAGAATCTGTTCAAAGTCACTGACGCTCAGGCTAGTCAGCTCTACACGAATGGGAAATCGCCCCTGCAGTTCTGGAATCAGGTCAGATGGTTTAGACATATGAAATGCGCCACTGGCAACAAATAAGATATGATCGGTTTTGATCATGCCGTATTTGGTTGATACAGTTGTACCTTCAACCAGAGGAAGCAAATCCCGTTGCACACCCTGGCGTGAAACATCCGCACCCGTACTTCCTGCACGACTAGCGATTTTGTCTATCTCATCCAGGAATACAATACCGTTCTGCTCCACATTTTGTATCGTTGTCAGTTTCAATTCTTCATCATTAATCATTTTCGCGGCTTCTTCTTCTAGCAGTATTTTTCTGGCTTCGCGAATCGTCAGTTTGCGGGTTTTCTTTTTATCCCCTGTCATATTCTGAAACATTCCTTGAATCTGCGATGTCAGATCTTCCATTCCAGGTGGAGCGAAGATTTCCATATTGGCCCGCGGTGCGGCCACTTCGATTTCAATCTCCTTGTCATCGAGCTCACCTTCGCGCAATTTCTTGCGAAACTTCTGCCGTGTTGCACTATTCTGATCTTCAGCCGTTGAATTCAAATCAAAATCCCTGGCCGCCGGCAACAAGGCATCGAGAATGCGCTCTTCCGCACGGTCTTCTGCAAGGGGCTGTTTCTTTCTGTTTTCTCTCTCACGCGATTCTTTAACTGCTGTTTCTGCCAGATCACGAATGATCGAGTCGACATCCCGCCCCACATAGCCAACTTCGGTAAACTTAGTGGCTTCAATTTTGATGAAGGGGGCATTGGCCAATTTTGCCAGACGACGCGCAATTTCAGTTTTCCCCACACCTGTCGGCCCGATCATCAGAATGTTTTTGGGCGTAATTTCTTGGCGTAGCGGATCGGCAATTTGCTGTCTGCGCCAACGATTTCTCAGCGCAATCGCCACGGCGCGCTTGGCTGAATCCTGACCGATAATATGTTTGTCCAGCTCATGGACAATTTCCTGCGGAGTCATTTCAGACATAATGTTAATTCTGCAATAGATAAAATATGAACAGGGCTTCCGGATTACAGATCAAACAAATCGTTGCTCGATCTCTATAGTAATAAAAAATGCATTCTTGATACGTTGGCAGGAATAACTCAGTCGATGGTTTCGATGACATGATCCTGGTTAGTATAAATGCAGATGTCCCCCGCTATTGAAAGCGCTTTTTTAACAATCTCCTTTGGCGGTAAATCCGTATTTTCCAATAGCGCACGGGCAGCAGCCAATGCATAAGAACCGCCGCTACCAATGGCGGCGAGACCTAATTCCGGTTCAATCACATCGCCAGAACCGGTAATAATCAGTGTCGCATCTTCGTTGGCAACAACCAGCATAGCCTCCAATCTGCGCAGAATCCGGTCTGTGCGCCAGTCTTTGGCTAACTCTACAGCCGCGCGCATAATATGGCCATGATGCGCTTCCAGTTTGCCTTCAAATCGTTCGAACAGCGTAAAAGCATCGGCAGTACCACCGGCGAATCCGGCCAGGATTTTATCATGATAAAGTCTGCGAACTTTGCGAGCACTGGATTTAGCTACAACAGCACCAAGTGTTACCTGACCATCACCACCCAATGCTACTTGACGGCCGCGCCTTACTGAAACAATTGTTGTCATGGAATTTACTGAACGTATTACAAAATAGCATTATAGCGTATAAAACACAGTCGACTCAGATTGAAAGATTCTTTGCCTGCTCAATCTCTTTTTTTCGCCCGCGGATGCGTAGTATCGTAAACTTTTGTCAGATGCTGGAAATCCAGATGAGTATAGACTTGCGTAGAAGTGATATGCGCATGCCCCAGCATCTCCTGAACGGCACGCAAATCACCGCTGGATTGCAACAGATGGGAAGCGAAAGAATGCCGCAAAATATGCGGATGTACATTTTGATGGATACCCTGCTGCCTGGCTCTGTTTTTCAGACGATGGCTGATGGTGCGAGCGCTGATCGCACCGCCGTGCTGCGATAAAAAAAGCGCGGTTACCTCTGGCTTGATAATCAATACACGTTGTTCAAGCCAGGCTTTTAAAGCTTGAATCGCGAAAGCGCCGACCGGGACAATACGCTCCTTCCCGCCTTTCCCCAGAATTTTTATCGTTCCTTCCGCAAAATGGATATCCGCAGGTTTCAATTGCGTCAATTCTGCCAACCTTAAACCGGAAGAATAGAATAATTCAAACATGGCACTATCGCGTGCCATCAAAATACCATCGGGCGAGAAAGTCAGTAGCTGTAAAGCTTCATCGGGAGAAAGTACGTTGGGCAGTTTTTGTGGTGATTTGGGGACACGCATTCCAATACAGGGATTGTGCTGATAGTGATGTTTGCGGATCAAATAATTGTAAAAGCTGCGCCATGCCGATAACATTCTAGACAGACTTCTACCAGACAATCCTTTGCTATGGAGTTGCGCAATGACATGACGAATATTCAGAAATTGAACCTGTTCCAAATCGTCTTTATTTAAATGTTTAAACAGAACACGAATGTCGCGAGCGTAATTTTCACTGGTGAGCGGTGACAAGCGCCGTTCATAAGTCAGATGATGGATATATGCTGCAGCCAGTAATTCAGGTTTACTGCTCATTGGTTACGTGATCTTGGACTGCTTCACGGTTTACAGCTTCTACTTGATCGTAACAAGTAATGGTGGTGCATACCAATTCCCCTAATCGTTTTAAATGTAGTATCCCCATTTCGGGATAAAATCTTTCTGCATCAGGGCTGCCCAAAACAAGCAAACCAATGGTTTGTGTTGTATTCAGTGGAATCATGGCAAATGAATTGAGGTGTTCAGCACCCTCACCAAACCATTGCTTGATTTCATCCGCAATATGATTGCCACAATACGGTTGTGACAAACTCGTGGCAATGACATGAATATCTTCACTGATGGGCGTAAATTCGGTATAGGGATTTTTGCTGCAGGAAATATTCCAGACACGCATTGCCACAAGCGGAACTGCGAAATCTTCTTTCAGGCTGAAATACAATACATTAAAAAGTTCGTTCAAACTGGAAACGGAAAGCAACGCAATAGCCAATCGGTGCATTTTTTCACCGATAGCATCATTTTCTTCACCAAAACTGATCAGTTCAAGTAATTTATCCTGTAGTACGCGGTTCCTTTCTCTTAATGAAATCACTTGCCGCTCATTCAGTGAAATCACTTTATCATCCTGCGGATAAGAAATTTGAATATCTGCCAGTAAATCAGCATATTCATTGAAGAATTGCGGGTGCTCCTGTAGATACTGCGCGACATCTTCCGGTTTCATCATTCTTCCTTAGTTGATTACAAATTTATTTCACCTTCAAATACCGTAACTGCCGGGCCGGTCATCCAAACGGGGGCGCCCTCCCCCTGCCAGCTTATCGTCAACTCACCACCGCGTGTACTGACGGCCACTTGATTATCCAACAAACCCAGATTAATGCCCGCAACGACTGCTGCGCAAGCGCCTGTGCCACACGCTAGAGTTTCTCCAGCACTCCGCTCAAACACCCGCAATTTGATATGGTTACGGTCAATTACTTGCATGTAGCCAACATTTACTCTTTTGGGAAAGCGCGGATGCGCCTCTATCAAGGCGCCTTCCGTCTCTACCGGCACACTCTCAATTTCCTGCACCACTCGTACAGCATGTGGATTACCCATCGATAAGGCGCTTATTGTAACTGGCTTATCCGGCATTTCAAGCTGATAAGTTAATGCAAAATACTCAGCGACAAAAGGAATTGCTTCCGGTTCGAATATGGGTTTCCCCATATTGACCGTAACATTTCCATTGATTTCCAGTTTCGGCGATATTACGCCGCTAAGCGTTTCGATGCGAATCTCATTTTTTTGCGTCAAGCCATGCTCGTGTACATAACGGACGAAACAGCGTGCGCCGTTGCCGCATTGTTCAACTTCACTTCCATCGGCATTGAAGATGCGATAACGAAAATCAGCCTGACCATCAGCTTTTTCAACCAACAATAACTGATCACAGCCTATGCCAAAATGGCGATCGGCGAGCAAACGAATCTGCTGTCGATCAAGGTCTATCGATTGATTGATGCCATCCAAAACGACAAAATCATTGCCCAAGCCCTGCATTTTGGTAAATTTCAACTTCATGAATTAAATATTCCAGCGATTCAATTTTGTTGAGGTAATCAAATAATCATTCATGATGAAGCCAACTCCGATATCCATAATACTATCCACCCGTCATTTCAAATCCATGATGCTGTGAAGTGGTGCCACAAAACTGGGCAAGTTGTTAAGCTCTGTTATGGACACTATAGAGGATCATAATCATGAGCAAGAAACGCACACAATATACCAGTGAATTCAAGGCAAAAGTAGCGCTGGCGGCGATACGTGGAGATAAAACTATTCCCCAACTGGCAACACGTTATGGGATACATCCCACACAGATCAATAGCCGGAAACAGCAACTCATTGAACAGGCGGCTGAATTGTTTCCAAGCGCTGCAATTTGCACATCACTTAGAATGATGCCTTCTTGCACGATTTTAGCTTCCAGTGCATTGAGGTAAGGACAAATTCGTTCGTCATTCCGCCTTTGCTCAATCAACCTATGATTGTATCAATACCAGCTTTTCCTTCTAATCTTTCTCGAAGCTTGTCTCATAGCCCGTGGCACATCCGTTCAATCGATTTTATCCAATCTTTGAATTCAGCTGTTTTCATGCTGCATACCTGTTTTATATATTCCGATACAAATGACTATCAATTCATCAATTAATTGCTACAGAGCCTTTTTATTCATGCAATACCAACCATCCGATCGAATTTCCTGCATAGCGCAAAACCATTTTACTATATTGTGCAGATCCGAGTTTTCGTGCTAAAGCCCCATTAATATATTTGCCATTTCCATCAACGATCACATCATTACCAGAATTATCAATTCTGATTATCACTTGTTCCGCTCCTATGATCTGAGTCTCACCAGCATCAGACAACATAACAGTCATGCCACCAGAATTGCCTGAAGAATCAATCAGTTTTATCCCATCGTCATTATACTTTGGCGTATAGACTGCATTAGTAATTAAACGAACACCGGCTCCATTTGAGGAATAGCTGTTACCAAAAAGGCGTTTATAACGTGTACCTTGGATTTCGAGTCTACCCCCTGCAGAATTCATTAAATCATAGTAATTATGACGATTTGCATCCTCTCCCTGAAAATAACCGCCACGCACCCTAACCCAAGCGCCTGGTGTGACCACATTTACGCAGGCAGTTATTCCGCTATTTGATCCAGAGTTATTGCGTGTAATACTCCAAACGTTATTGAGTTCGACCCTAGAATTCGCATTTCCGCCAACACTGAACATCACAATATTAGCGTCTGATTCTCCATTAATCTCAGGTGAACCGTAGCCTGTTGCCCAAGTGCCGCCATCCACCCAGATTCTTGACCATGACAGATTCTGTCTGATTGCATGATGCGATGCTGTATTGCCTGGTACATTTCCTACTAAACGACAATGCGTGCCCGAAATAAAAACTTCACCATTAAAAACTTCTATACCTATTCCACTTGTTTGGATGAAACTGTTACGAATGTAACAGCGATCCAACAGTGTTAGCCACACTGCGGACTTACTTGTGGAATAAACATCTAATTCGACTCCTTCTATATCGAGAAAACCCAACATGCTTAGGGTTACGCTATCTTGCGGTCGAATTGCAGCGGATCGAGAACCAACTCCGGTATATTTGATCGTACAATTTGAAATTCTAGTGTGAGCGTGTATGCGTATATTCTTATTCCCATTGCCGAGCACAATACAGCCGTACTTACTCACACCAGTCAACTCGGCAAAAAATCCGGTAATGCCAATTCAGTATCTTC
Organism: Nitrosomonas sp.; assembly: GCF_043753625.1. Taxonomy (GTDB): domain Bacteria; phylum Pseudomonadota; class Gammaproteobacteria; order Burkholderiales; family Nitrosomonadaceae; genus Nitrosomonas. The sequence goes on along the minus strand of NZ_JAYUWI010000054.1, from coordinate 5,742 downwards.
CAAGGATAAATCATAAACACCTGGCAGCATGCAAATCACTACCCAATTTGAGCTATTAGTATGTAATAATCCAGCGGCAGCAACAGCTTCATGCAAAGATGCAAACATGCCACCGTTCCCAACGGTAAGATAATGATCATTCGCAGCAGATACAGCAGAAGATGCAGCATTGGAAATCATCATGCTCGCAGTACTTGCACCCAGAAAAACCCCTCCCATCATGAATTTTCGTCGTTTATTTCGTAAATCATCATGAGTGTCCATAATTTTCATCCATTTTATTTGGTTATGTTAGCGTTAATTGTTGGAAAATTGGGGTATTGCAGCAATCAATAAGCTGGAGATGCTAAAAGGAACAAAAATTTTCAGGCTTTGACCTCAGAGCTCACGCAACTGACACCACACCAACGCAGCATCTTGTCAGATCTATTGCAAGCAATTGAGCATACCTTGGTGTCACGCACTCTGATTGAGGAGTGCCTATAAACTTCCTTACAAAAGTTGCACTGCAAAGTTGAATCCGCCACTCAATAATATGATCTAAGCATTATAGATCCGGAACGATTTATCCATGAATATTTTTGTAGGTAAACACTTGTTCTGTATGTATATAGAAAACACACAAAATCATGAATAATTCGTTCCGAAGCAATAATATATCATTAATCGCATTTGAAACTGATTCTGTCCGTGCAGAGTTCTCTTTCTGTTAGACATTAGGCAGATTTAGGTTGCCGGATAAATAGCAATCAATTACTGGACTTTATCCGATCAGTTCGATTAAGGTGTTCAAAAAGCACTACGCTTAATCGATAAAAAATTAGTTCGATAGGAATAAATATTCAAGATGTGTTTCTCAGCAGAAGCAAGTTTTATAGTCGGTGGAGCACTCCTGGTTGTCGGTGTAACAACAGCTCGAAAAACCATCTACCAAAAGGAGCTTCCAATCGCGATGATTCCATTTATTTTTGCCATCCAGCAATTGGTGGAAGGATTCTTATGGGTTTCGCTAATCAACAACGACACATCGCAAATTCCATTTTGGCTAAGTAATATTTACGGGGTTTTTATCGGCATTATCTGGCCACTATTTGTACCCTTCGCAGTCTATTGCGCAGAAACAAACAGTAAACGCAGGAAAATTATTGCATCAATCGGCATAACAGGTGTTGGGCTTGCCATATATACCGTCATCGGTCTCATTAAACAACCAATTGTCGCAGAAATTATCAATCACAGTATCAATTACAAACATGATGTCGCTAATTACCAGCTCGTCATTGTTTTGTATCTACTAGCCACCTGCATGCCATTTATTTTCTCCAGTTATCGGCACTTGTCTATTGCGGGCATCACCATAACAATCGGTTTCTTCCTTGCTTATCTCATTTTTCTGGAAACCTTTGCTTCAGTTTGGTGTTTCTTTGCAGCCATTGCGAGTGCATTGATTTATTTTTTCTTTGTGCATCGAATTAAAGAACCATTAATCACGATACAGTAGTATCTCTTTGATACAGAAATGAAGCTTATCAATAATAAAACAATTGCTTCACTTTGATTTCTGTCAGTACAATCCAATTTTATTCCTAATACACGCTCAATCTCCATGTGCCTTATCCAAACATCTTTATCCATATATTATTACCCAGAGTTGTATGGATACGGTTAGACATTTAGCTGAATCACTTGTTAAGAAAGCTATCATCAGTTTGTTTACGGCACTTTGATAATCTCTAGCTGATCCGGTTACACCAATAAAAAAGGCGAATCCGAATCGCTGATAAATAGAATATTTACTTCTGTATTGAATTGAAAAAGGATTGTTATGCTTTCTAGGCCAAAATTGTCAGTCCGTAAATTTCCTATTGCGATTTGGATTGGTGTCATCGCTGTTTTCATAGCATTCGGAACGTTGTATCGCACAAGCTCGCAAGGCGACTTATCCGAAACCTATCCGAAGGGTTTTCGCGGTGGTGCTTGCACCATAGAAACAGATGCGCTGACTATCGGTTATTCTGGCTATTATCTCCCCAAAGACTATGAATCATCTACAGATACAATCCGATCTCCGTATGTACCCGTTCAATGCGGCAAAGTGCCTGAGCCGGCCACACTGAATATTTCGATCGACCTGTTGTACCCGGAATCGGCCCGTGATTTTATGCTGGGGCTGCGTTTGGTACAAGTAGAAATAGATGAAAAAGAGAATCAGAAAGAACACGAGATACTATCTATTCCCACACAGCAGCATCGATCAGGAGTGATCACACTGGCATTTAAGTTGCGTGAGCCAGGTCAGTACATTCTGTATTTAAACGGCAAGAGTACCGAAGGCACAGATCTTCAGGTAAAAATCCCACTGCAAGTTGGCTTAAATTGGACGGATCATCTCAGAAAGAATTTCTCAACCTTCTTAAAAAACCACTAACAATCCCACGTATTCCTCAAGATAACTTATCTCAATAATATGCCAAATGAATAGAGAACGTATCAAAGTACAGTTCTGGATTCAAAACATATTTCTCTCAAATTCTTACATTGCTTGCCGCTATATACAATATAAAAGTTAAGGAGAAATTTCATGGATGTTGCAGGTATAGCAAATTTAGCCACGGCAATGGCTGATGCCAGCACCAATCAGGCAGTCGGTATTGCAGTTCTTAAAAAAGCAATTGATATAAATGCTGCGGGTGCGCTCGCTTTGATTGAAGCGCTTCCAGATATTAATTCCACACAGAATTTACCAGCGCATATTGGAAAAAATATCAACACCACCGCTTAGTCGTATATTTTTCCGGCCATTACAGCGCTACTTAAATAGCGCTGTTTTTTTGGCAATACAATTTCCATCATTCTTTCGTAAGATTACGAGATAGCCATTTAATCTCTAGGGTTCAGTTCCCCTCCCCTTAGAACGAAAACTGGTTGAAAACCAGAAGATTGAAGAGCTTAGGTAATACTCCACTACTTGCGGTAGGTGCTTTATTTTTTACATACTTCCTTAAAGCCCTCCTCGCCATTGTCATTATTGCAATATAAGATAGAATTCATGTCAGACTCAGGATTAAGTATGCCATGAGAATATTAGAAATTTACTTGCAATTTAATCTTTGAAGCATAACGATTATCAATCTGACTCGAATTCATACTATAACTTCTCATGATTCCTGGATCTAATTTTACCCTGCCAGCTTTCGATTCACTGGAATCCCAGAAAAAACGGCTCTGCCTTCTCAGTAAAGCAGCCGAAATTGGCGATTGGTCTCATACTTTCAAGACTGATATTACGATCTGGTCTGAGTATCTTTATGATTTTTATGAATTAGATAAAAGCTATAATTGCTCAGCCCTACTTGCAAGCACACATTTTTATCGGGAATCTGAGAAAGAAAAAATGCTCGCATTGATTGCGCATATCACCGCAGAAAAGACCGAGCGAACCGCAGAATTCATGATTGTGATGGATGATGGTAGACCCAAATGGCACACCACAACCATTTACCCGATGCTTGATGAGCAGGGAGATCTAATCGGTTTGTATGGTATTTTGCAAAATATCACAGCAAGAAAGAAGAGCGAATTGGAGTTACAGCGAATGGCCATTGTTGCTGAGAAAACCAATGGTATCGTGATGATTACCGATCCAGAAAAACACGTGATATGGATCAATAATAGTTTTGAAAAAATCTTGGGGTATAAGTCTGAAGAGGTGATTGGAATTGATCCGGGAATTTTTCTCCAAGGGCCAGAAACTTCTATCGAAACAATCCGTGAAATCACCCACTCACTCCGGGATACAGGTACATTCTCCGGTGAAATTCTGAATTATACAAAAAGCGGTGACAAGATTTGGCTCTATCTTAATATCGCTGCGGTTTATGACGATGCAGGAAAATTGATCAATTATGTGGCTGTTGAGAATGATATTACGCTAATAAAAATGGCGGAACAACGGCTTCAAAAAGCTATGGAAAAAGAACGCGAACTCAATCGCTTTAAAACCCAATTCGTCAATCTGGCTTCACATCAGTTCCGTACTCCCCTTGCCACCATTCGTTCTAGCATTGATCTACTGGATCTGAAAACGGAATCAACCAACCTCAGCGCTTCTTTTATCGAACTCTTTCAGAAGCACAAAGCAATTATGGCAGAGGAAACAACGCGCATGACGGAACTGATGGAAAACATTCTGGACATCGGCCGGATTGATGAAGGGAAAATAGAGTTATCCAAGAAGAATCGCCCATTCCAGCAGTTTATGGATGCATTTGTTCAATCGAATATTGAACCCAATGGACAGCAAAGAATGCTGAACTACCATTTTGATGCACCAGACCGCATTATCAGCATAGATGAAATTCTGCTACGGAATGTTTTACGCAATATTGTGTCGAATGCGTTTAAATACTCTGAAAGTAAGCAAGCACCTGAACTTACTGTAATTTCTCGTGACAATACTTATTTAATAACGATAAAAGACTATGGAATCGGTATTCCGGAAAAAGATCAGCCATTCTTGTTCCAGTCATTTTTCCGGGCATCCAATGCCAAAGCTTTTCCCGGGAGCGGACTGGGACTTATGATTGCCAAAAAACTAATCCTAATACACGGCGGCGATATCAGTTTTGCAAGTAAATCCGGAAACGGGTGCACGGTAACGATTCAATTGCGTTTATAAACAGAAACAATGAACAATACGCTGATTCTTGTGATAGAAGATGAAAAAACGCTATGCGAAAACATATCCGAGATTATTGCGCATTATGGTTTTCGCGTAATCAGCACACCTACCGGTGAAGAAGGGATCACAATAGCATTGAAGTATGCTCCGGATATCATCATTTGCGATATCATGCTCCCCGGAATAGATGGCTTCGAAGTGTTCGCCAGAGTAAAGCAGATTCCGCAATTACCACCGACAGCGTTTATTTTTCTGACCGCGAAATCGACCCGTTCAGATACCCGTATTGGGATGAACATGGGAGCCGATGACTATCTCACCAAGCCGTTTACGAAAGAAGAATTGATCAATAGCATCAGGGCGCGGCTTGAGAAATTATCCAAAAAAAGTAAGCATCAACTGGAAAAGGATGAACTAATCGAGGCGACACTTGAAAAAATGACCAGCCTCACTAAAACAGAACGTAAAATACTCAATGCGATATCCGAAGGATACACTACCCCGCAAATTGCCAAAAAGTTGTTTGTGAGCAAAAAAACAATAGAAAATCATCGGGTCAATATTTCCCGGAAACTCAATCTGAGCGGCCCCAATAGCCTGATTAGTTTTGCGCTGCGTTTAAGAGCACAACATTTAAACAATCACTCTTCAGTTAGCTTGACATCAACCGCATCAAATTAATCCTCTTCAAATTAATTTTATCTTTATTTAATAAGAATTTGGAATCCACACACCTTTCTTACATTGACTGACTGCAATCATTTTTCTTACCGAAGAAATTGCGTTACATCCATAAAATGAGTGGATCCACTCATTGTAAAAGAATAGCAATACGGTATTCTTAACTGCGTAAAAAAGGGTTTATGAAGTCAATCCTATTATTTCAGGAATTGATACTTTGATAAATTTGTACGCTGTTTTCATTAACGAAACAAATGGAGGATATGATGGCAACAACATACGGCACGACGAGCGCGAGTTCGAGCGCTAACTATGACATGTCGCTGTGGTACGATTCTAAGTACTACAAGATAGGAATGCTCACCATGTTATTGGTAGCG
>NZ_JAYUWI010000053.1:0-17096 GCF_043753625.1 Nitrosomonas sp. | reverse complement strand
AAAACAAAAAATCGGGGCAGCGCCGTTCCGCTGCATGAATAGGGTGCCCTCTTAAATTCAATCTATTATTGTCTTGACTGCGGGGTCCACTTTAAACTGAATAGGTCATCGGGATTCCAAAAAATCTATTTGGTATAATTTTGTAAAAGGCGCATCCAGATAACATAAGAATTTTCTCTAGACGATCATACGAAAAAAGATACAAGGTATCTTGGTTAAAGAATGGTCTGAATTTTTTGCACCAAGCATAAAATAATGTGTTATTCCAATGCAAAAATGGAACCGATGTGTGAGTTTCAATCGGGAAAAATTTATTTGGAGTTGTGAAAAAAATAATATTCCCTACTCTTAGTATTTCTTTCAGGAAAAGTAGCTGCCTCGCTTCATCACCAACATGCTCAATTACGGCATTGCTAAAGACCATGTTATAAGATTTATCATCGAATGGAAATTTTTCTCCGTCATATTGCACAAATTGTTTTCCTGGAAATAACCTATCCATGCCATCCATGTTTTGGATGGCCAGGCCAGTATACTGTTCAGGTGCTAAGCGAAAAGTTCTTAAAAAATAATTGCTTGCTGCAACTGCAGCCTTGCGTTCAGACGAGACACCAACATCTAGTATCTTTTCCGTTCCAGAACAAAGGTTATAGAATTGATTTATCTTGTTTTCTCTTGATGCAAACATGATACGATTTTTAATCGCACTGAGACTCTTATCAACTTTTGACATATATTGTGCCTATTTTTATATGGATATTGCCGATCCATGTTGCTGAACCATATCTCATGCGAAATTCTGAAAAATTTCGAAATGAAATATGGTTATATATTGGTAATCACTAAGCTTAGTGTCTGTGCGCTGCCGCACTTAGCTGTTAAATAATTTCCGCTTCAAAAAGTACTGCACATATTCCTATTGAGCTTATGCGTGGTTCAAATTCAATCAGTGGGCATCTCTGATTGAATCCGCCATTCGTACGGCACCACACAAAGCATTATTCCGGTATCTGGGAGCAATAATTCATATTCAAATAATTGAATAATAGGACTTGATATCATGTAGGATAAGTCCTATTTCAGTGACAGAACTCCTTCATCCTTAAAATAGTGAAAAAAAAACACCATGAAAGATAGTTATATTTGCAGCCCTCTTATTTTATTATTATGTGGATGCATCGCAGCACCAGTAATAAATGATACTTCGCATCCTACACAATCTATGTACACTCAGAACATTGATAGAGCACCCAGCGCAAGTGACCATACCGCTAAACAAACAGAGGTTCTGGTTTCATCAACTAGTCAAAATAAAATAAATAATTCTACACAAGAACCTCTATGGCCTTCCGAAACGGGCATCGCAACCTACTATGCCCTAGCTATGGAAGGACGGAACACTGCAAGCGGCGAAGCCTATGACCCAGAGCAATTGACAGCAGCACATCGAACTCTTCCCATCGGTAGTAACGTTCGGGTGACTAACCTTAAAACCAAGCAACAGATCATAGTGCGTATCAATGATCGCTGGGGTGGTAGCGGAGATCGAATATTAACTTATCAAAACAAGCCACAATTCAGCTGGGTTTTGGTTCTGCAGGCACCATGCCTGTACAGCTTGATGTAGAATCAATTCCACCCAACAATGGCGCACTACCAAGCGTCAGAGCTCAAGCACTACCAGTTCGGCTTGAAGAGAGCGGTATCAGAAGTCATTCGAGATTGAGTATCTGCCAAAATGAGGCAGATATCCTAGGGCTAACAGAAAATTTCTATCACAATCATGTCACCGCCTATTTGTCGCGAAGTGAATAAAGCTTGATCAACCAAAATGGCGTGCAAGTGTCACTTCAATGCAAGCAATTGAATTCGCCTAACCATACCAAGCTAAACACCCCTATATCAACACATTTTAAATCAGAATTCTTATCTAAAGGCAATGCTCAAGAAATGTATAAAAATCAATTAATCACGAAAAAAGGAAATTATGAATAGCCTACATAAATGGCGATTTTTTCGTTCCGGTGGTTTTGATCAAGTCCGCTTAGAAGAAGGAATCGATCTAAAATCTCTCGGTGAACTTGACCCAAAGCTCTGGGCAGCACTAAGTTGTCCAACCAGTAACCTTGAGTTCGACAGTAAAACGCTTGAGTTCATTGATACCGATAAAGACGGACATATACGTGTACCCGAAATTATTGCTGCTGCTAACTGGGCAACGTCACTACTTAAGCAGCCAGAGGATCTTACCAAGGGATCGGATACTCTGCCGCTAAATTCTATTAACGATAGCACACCGGAAGGAGCCGCGTTATTGGCTTCAGCAAAACAAATTTTGCTGAATATCGGTAAGAAAAACGAGCTGACCATCTCAATTGAAGATACTGCAGACTTGAATAAGATTTTTGCGGATACAAAATTTAATGGTGATGGCATCATCCCTTCGAGTACAGCCACTGACACCGATACTCAATCAGTCATTGAAGATATTATGACTTGTGTCGGAGCGGAAGAAGACCGATCCGGTTTACCCGGTGTTTCGGAAGAAAAAATTTCTCAGTTCTTTTTGGAAGCCAAAGCTTATTCGGAATGGTGGCAGGAAGCAGAACGCAGAACGCGATGCAGCCAATATTCTACTCTTGGGCGAAGAAACCGAAGCTGCCAAGGCAGCGTTTGATCGTATAAGAATTAAAATTAATGATTATTTTACGCGTTGCCGACTTGCCGAATTCGATCAACGTGCAAGCGAACCGCTCAATCCCGCACTCACAGAATACGAAGCACTTGCCAGTAAAAATTTATCTACTGACTCCGAACAGATTGCCTCCCTGCCCATGGCAAAAATTGAAGCGAACAAGCCACTTCCACTTGGGGCAGGAATTAACCCTGCTTGGATTTTTGCAGTCACCGAATTTAGAAATAAAGTGATCAGCCCACTACTGGGTGATAAAGAAAATCTGAGTAACGAAGAATGGCAACAATTGTGCAATCATTTCTCAGCGCATCAAGCGTGGCTCGATGTTAAACGTGGAGCTGCCGTTGAAGCCTTAGAAATCAGGCGCATTCGTTCCATTTTGGCGAGTGACTATCAAGAGAAAATCTTGTCGCTGATCCATGAAGACAAATCCCTTGCCGGTGCATCAGATGCCATTAATTCTGTAGAAAAACTGATCCGCTACCATCGCGATTTATTTCAGCTTTTGAATAATTTTGTATCATTCCGTGATTTTTATACAGCCCAAAGAAAGGCCATTTTTCAAGCAGGATTCTTATATCTAGACGGTCGTAGCTGCGATTTCTGTTTGCGGGTAACAGACATTAACAAGCACAGCATCATGGCCAATTTAAGTGGCACTTACCTCGCTTATTGTGAGTGTCAGCGTGAAGGCGGTGGCAATGAAAAGATGATTATAGTTGCGGCTTTTACGAATGGTGATGCTGATAATTTAATGGTAGGCCGTAATGGTATATTTTATGACCGCACGGGCCGGGATTGGAATGCGACCATCGTAAAAATCATCGAGCATCCCATCAGTGTACGCCAAGCCTTTTGGTATCCATACAAGCGAATCGGCAAAATGATTGGTGAGCAGATCGAGAAAATGGCTAGCGCTCGCGAAAAGGCAGTACAAGATCAGGCGGCATCAGGTATCGCAAATACTACACAAACAAATGACACGGGCAAAACGCCTCCTGCTCCATTTGATGTCGGCAAGTTTGCAGGGATTTTTGCCGCCATTGGTCTGGCAATTGGCGCCATCGGTACCGCGATTGCATCCGTTGTTACCGGTTTTATCAGCTTAGTCTGGTGGCAAATGCCATTAGCTATCGTTGGATTGATCTTACTGATCTCTGGCCCGTCCGTTCTGCTGGCTTTTCTCAAGCTACGTAAGCGTAACTTGGCACCCTTGTTAGATGGTAATGGCTGGGCGGTTAACACACGCGCAATTATTAATATTCCATTTGGAGCATCATTGACACAAATAGCCACCTTACCACCCGGTGCTCAACGTTCACTCACCGATCCTTATGCAGAAAAGAAAAGTCCATGGAAATCTTATTTATTCATTTTGTTACTGCTAGGCAGCATCGCTTATCTTTGGCATACCGGCTACCTGCACCAAGGTACAGTTGAAGAATTACGGAATCAATTTTCATCCAACAAAAAAGAACCAGCCACTGAAAGCGAGGTTAAACCTGAAGCAGAAGCGGCAGTTGCCGCTCCCCAACCGGATGTTGCCCCTAGTGACCAAAAACAGGCCACAAAAGATGGATCTCAGCCGACAACAAAATCTCCAGAGTTAGCACCCAATACACCCCCTTCAGCAGTACAAAGTATTCCAGCAGCTAAACCAGTTAGTCGCTGAATTTATTTATGCTGATTGGATTTGGTTTCATTTAAAATGAACAGTTAACTTTTTTGGCGGATGACGCAAACTCATCCGCCCTGTTTCACTATCAATGGCAGCATTCCAGAAGAAATGCGTCTTGAGTGCGGAGTTCATCTTTATGTTGTTATACGCTCCGTTTCTTCCGCGATCTGACTGATCAGATCGTCAGTGGCAGCCTTGCTTCAGTTAAAGAACTGGCAGATTGAATTTTTACCTATTTGGCTGACCGCAATAAAAATCCCAAACGTTATGTCTGGAATGCCAAGGGCGAAGAAATTTTGCGGAAAATTCAGCGTGCCCGTAACGCCATGATGCAATCTCAGCATTGTTTGCATGTATAAACATTTGAAAGACACTACACTAATATTTTTTGTCTCATATGAGCCCTCAATTTTCCTGAACCACTCGACCAACTCTCTGACATTGGTAACTATCGTAAGCGAATTAGAGCAAAAATATCTCAAATTATCTAGATCGGTTTGAAGTTTTAAGTTTGAAGCTTGTAGCTTGTAGCTGACTGTTATAAATTTCTCCGGTATAGCTTTGCAAAACTTCCACAGCCTGCGAGCGCATCACTTCCCGTGTTACGCTGATTCCTCTTTGCTTCAACTCCTGTTCCCAGTGCGGCGAACGGGGGCCTTCATTAAACCCGATCGCCTGTGCGTCCTCCGAACGTGCACCACAAACAACCGAAGCCACACCTGCCCACATCAACACACCCAGACACTGGCAACACGGCTCCACACTGGTTACCAGCTCAAACGAACCATGACTTGCGAGTTCGTAGCTACCCAGCTTTTGTTCCGCTAAAGCCAGCGCCATCACTTCGGCATGCCATAATAAGGATTTACCCGGAACAACCCAATTGACTCCCGGCGCAATAAGCTCGCCGCTATGTTGATTAAAAACAGCCGCGCCGAATGGCCCTCCTCCATTTTTTATGCTTATAAGAGCCAAATCAATGACTAGAGACATTCTTTGATTCACATCGGGAAGGGTTTCTGGAATTCCGATAGCCCAAGTATTCAGCCATTCTGGGATCGGTAGTTTGATGTCGGTCCAGTGATTCATTGTGTACGCAATAAGAAATTATCAGATCAGTCGCTAAGAAAACAATTATTTTGTGCCATATAATCCACGTAACACAGGTACCTTAATTTCATATTTTTTAACTATGGAGCTAATAACATCCATAAACCAGTCAGGACTATCTGGATGGATTAGTATTTTTTCTATAAGTCTATTGATATCAACTGAAAGCTCGTATCCATATGGTGTTTTCTTCGATGGATCACGTGAATAGGTATCTAAACTAATCCTTACTTCTTTTTCAAAAGAAAAATGTGGCCTTTTTATAAAGAAACAGTCTTCATATGGCAATATTCCACGAATTTCATTTGCTTGTTCATAAATAACACTTTTTAGCTTAAGTGAGTGCCCAGTTAAACAAGAAGAATCAATACTTTCTTTGATATTCTTAACTGTAGTTTGAATTGCAATTGCGTTGTTATCTCTGCCATAGATTTCCCACATCACCATATTCTCATCAAAATTCTTATGCCAACAACTTATAAATGAATTTTTAAGAAGGTAGTCTTGAAAATCATCCGCATTTTTTACAGGAGATTCATCATTATCATCAAACTCTTTATATGCTTGCTCAATTATCTTCTTCATTTCATCTGGAAATCGACCTTCATGCTTATCTTTAAATGTATCTGCCCTCGCAAGCCACAAAACATTTTTCTCAGCCATAAATATGAATTTAGATAAAGCCATATAGCGCCAAAGCTTTTGGTCATCGTCAAGGGATTTATCAACATCTAAATTAACAGGTAGCATAGATTATCTTGTAACCTCATGAATTAAGAATAATTTATTATGTATTATTAGAAATTTACTGGCAAAACAACAGAGTTAGCAATTAATAACTCGATCATTTAAAATTAAACTTGCAGTCGCATTTATCATAAACTCCGAAAACTGTCATCAGCTCATCAATATCTTGACAGCCCCTAACCAGACCAAGTCTACTATCAGCCAGCGACTTTAGTTTATTTTTCCGTCCTGCTGTCGCTCGTTTTTATCCCCGGTTGTTGATCAGAAGGAATCATTGTTGTGTTTTCAGCGCTTAAAAACTTTAGTTTCGTAAGAACGCTCGGCTATTTAGCATTTTCTGCGAGTTGGTTGGGGTTTGCTTACTATTTTGGGCGGTTGATTCCGGATAAACAACTATGGTTTGCCTTATTGGTAACATTCCTGTTTGGATTACCCATTTACTTCGCTGCGATTTATGCAGTGACAATTGAAAGAATTTATCTTTCCAGTCAGTTCAAGAAACTGGGCATTCTGCATTGGCTCTTTACCCGCCGGATTCTGGCGTATATTGGGTGGTTGCTGTGGTCGATTGTGTTTGCATTTTTGCTGTTATTTTATCTCGGCTCGGCAGAAAAACCGGAGTGGATGATCTTCTTTGCGGCTATCCCGGTATTTGCCGTCATTTATGCCATTTTCTTCCCGATTGCTGTCCGTGAATACAAGCCTTATATCGCCGTGCATAAATCCTTAGCCTGGTCGCGTTGGGTGACTGCGCTGGCGATGGCTGTGTTTTTTGTTGTGTTTGTAAACCACACCGATGCAAGCCGTCAATATGCTTCATTGGCCGAGGCTGTCGCGATGGAAAGCCAGAAATTGGATGGGACAACCAACAGTATCTTGATTCTTGAAACCAACCGATTGTTGGGTTTTATTGAAGGTATGAAGCGTTATGCACTAGGTAGCCTGCATTCATCCAGTGATGTGCTTTATCTGGGATGTGTTTTTCTAGGTAGCTTGCTGTTTTTTTATAATGTGGCGCTCGGGATTTCCAGTTTTATGGTTCCATTATCCGAACACCGTCGCGTATTTGCGCCCATACAGGATACCGATCAGCCACCCGCAGTTTCGCCATGGGCCTGGGCGCTCACCTCAGCATTTGCTACCTTCTTTATATTTTTTATTTACGTGCCTTCGACGGTTTATGTGGATGCCTGGCTGCGTTCCAATCCGGAAACGATCAAAGAAATACAGGCATCAAAACAAACTGTGATTCAAACGGTGGAAATGATTGGTGAGGATTACTACAAACCAGGAACAGCCGCGCAAATTGAGCAGGCTTATCTCGACAGTCTCAGCAAGCTGGAAACATCGCTGGGCAAATTGCGCGAAACCACCGGTACCGGTTTTCAGCAAATGGCCGACAATGTGGATGCTTATCTGGACTGGTATTACAGTCTGCCGGGGGAATATGAGCGAATTGTGGCATTGGCCACCGGAGTTTTGGAAAATTGGATGGCTGAGAAACTGCAAAATTACCTGATGAAAGGCAATGTGTTTGGCCCAGTACAGCAGTCCATTGAAGAGGTGCTGCAAAATAATCAGCAATTACGCGCAGAGCATTTACAGAAAGTTGAACAAATTTTGGCTGAGAATCGTGTCGAACCCATTGATAACTCACAACTGGAGGTAGTTCGGCACGCTTCACTGAGTGCGCTCAAAGAACCGCCAGCAAACAGTGTTATCATCAATCTTGAAAACCGTATGCTGATCTCAGGCGGCATTGGTACCGCGGGTGCCATCACTGGTGCAATCGCCGGTAAGATCACTGCCAAGGTGGCAGGAAAGGGGATCATCAAGCTCGGTGCCCAAGCCTTAATTAAGGTGACTGCTGGCAAAGCAGTCAGTGCTTTAGGCGGGGCTGCGGCCGGTGCCGCTACGGGGGCGGCGCTGGGTTCATTCATTCCCGGCATTGGTACGGCCATCGGCGCAGCCATCGGTGGTATTATTGGTGGAATCACTATTGGATTGACCGTTGAGAAGCTTCTTCTGATGCTCGAGGAAGCATTCTCACGCGATGAGTTTAAACGCCAGATTCTGGATGCCATTGAAGAAGAGCGCGTTGAGTTCGAGAAATTTTTAAACACACCTGCTGTATCTGATAGCTTTTCCGGTAACGATATTGAAGCAAACGCGCATAAAAATATCCAGTAATCTTAATAAAACGAACCAAGCAAACCGGCCAATAGGCCTATGAGGCAAAAATACTGGAATTCGAATGGAACATAACATTGAACTGATTACGACGATTGCAGCCGGATTTGGTCTGGCTTTAATCTTTGGCTTTATTGCGGAGCGGCTTAAAACACCGGCATTGGTAGGTTATCTGCTCGCTGGAATTGCTATTGGCCCTGCTACACCTGGATTTGTCGCAGATATTGGCATTGCTTCTCAATTATCAGAAATTGGTATCATGTTATTGATGTTTGGTGTTGGATTACATTTTTCACTCAATGATCTGCTTGCAGTAAAACGTATCGCTTTGCCTGGCGCAATTGTTCAAATGGCCGTTGCGACCATTTTAGGCATGGTTCTGGCTGACTCCTGGGGCTGGAGTTTAGGTGCGGGTTTAGTTCTGGGTTTGTCATTATCTTGTGCCAGCACGGTTGTTTTGCTTAAAGCGCTTGAATCACGGGGTCTTCTGGAAACTATGAATGGCCAGATTGCCGTTGGCTGGCTGATTGTTGAAGACCTTGTCACCGTATTGATTCTTGTGCTTTTACCTTCATTTGCCACTATGTTGGGAGGATCCAACGTAACCGAGAGTACAACAGGCTCTCTATGGCTCACCGTCGGACATACCTTGTTACTGGTTGCAGCTTTTATTGCCTTGATGCTGGTGGTCGGTCATCGTGTATTACCTTGGTTGTTGTGGCAAGTTGCTCGCACCGGCTCGCGTGAATTATTTACTCTTTCTGTTGTTGCTTTCGCGATCTGTATTGCTTATGGCGCTGCAGCGCTATTTAATGTGTCGTTTGCACTCGGTGCTTTCTTCGCGGGCATGGTCATGCGCGAATCCGAATTTAGTCACCGTGCCGCCGAAGAATCACTGCCATTACGTGATGCTTTTGCAGTGTTGTTTTTTGTTTCTGTTGGTATGCTGTTTGATCCCACCATCCTAATCAATGAACCCATGCATGTTTTAGCTGTTGTAGCCATTATTATTGTTGGCAAATCTATGGCGGCCATGCTGCTGGTACTAATGCTTCGCTATCCGCTCAATACAGCCCTGACAGTGGCGGCAAGTTTAGGACAGATTGGGGAATTTTCTTTTATTCTCGCAGGATTAGGGCTATCGCTTGGATTGATGTCTAGTGAAGGAATGAGTTTGGTGCTTGCTGGCGCTTTAATCTCAATTGCTTTTAATCCTATTGCCTTTGCTGCAATCGGACCTATTAGAAACCAGATATTGAAGTACTCTGCATCTGCACGCAAATATGAAAATCGCGATGATCCATTCGCTGAGCTACACATGAGCACAGAACGTAAATTTCTTGAGGGGCAGGTTGTTATCGTGGGTTATGGCCACGTCGGTCAGCGCATTGCCAACGCTCTGAGTGAAAAGGATATCCCTTATATCATCGCAGAACAAAATCGTGAACTGGTGCAAGATCTTCGCAAACAAGGCAAAAACGCAGTATCCGGTGATGCCACGGAACCTTCAGTATTAATACAAGCGCATATCACAGACGCCGCCATGCTGATCGTCGCAACATCCGATCCGTTAAATGTTCGTCAGATGATTGATACCGCACGCACATTGAATCCATCCATTGAAATTGTATTACGTACTCGAAGCGAAGATGAAACAAAATTATTACGCAAAGACAAGATAGGTACTGTATTCTTTGGCGAGGAAGAACTCGCCAAGAGCATGACCCACCACATATTGGATCGCTTCAATGCAAAATCGAAATCTACCCACAAAAAGAACCAGTCTGACTCTCAAGACTAGAACCACTTATCAATAGTATGCAAATTTTTATGAGATCAACGCAATGACAGAACAATTTTATGTGGGCATCGATCAGGATCAGAATGAAGGATTAACTCACCTGGGTCGCATCGTACGCGATGCTTGGGTGTTTGGCATTCTTCCCGAAACAGAAACTTGCGTAGGATGGAGTGGCGCACAAATGCAATCTTTGTATGAAAAAGTTCACAACGCTTGGGAGCCTTATGCGCACTTGCCCAGTCGCCTGCCGGATGAGCTACGTGTCCGGCATAGCCGGTTATACGCACAAGCTATTGCGAGTGCGAAGGAAAAGGGTTGGGATAACGAGTTGAAGGATGATGATTAATTTTTTTCTGGGAAATGGATAATCCGGGCCGGACCATCCAGCTTTGTTTTGTTAACCAACGCCTGTAAGGCGGCCGGAAACTCCCTTTGCAACCGTGACATGATGGCTGACTGGTTCGCACGGTAATAAACGGCTTCGTAAGCAACCGGCTGAGTCAGTGCATCTCGGGCTTGCGGCTTAAAATTCCGCCACGCAATTTCAATCCAGCATTTACGCTCTCCATCGATAAACACGAACTCTTCACGATCAATAATCGCCATATACTGCATGCTGCGAATGGGAACAAATAAATGTTCAGTAGGGCAGCGTGCTAATAAGGTAATTGCCAGATTATAAGTACTCGCCGACAAATGACGCGCTTCCCGGCTGATTTCAGGATCTCGATAGCAGGTAATTTCCATAATTGATCTCGTAGCGCATTCTAAAATTCCGGTGTGGTGACCATTCTGCTTACTTCCAACAAATCAGCACAAAGGATATCAATACTTGTGTTACCTTACCGCCGTTGCCGCAGGAACTCAAGAAGGCAAGAAAACAATTACCGTGGTTTTGTTGGAAAAATAAAAAACCGGTTTAATAATAGGATATCCCTAAGAAATAAGAACTATGCCACTCTACAAACTTTTTAATCATTTTATCTCACGTTTGGGTCCTGGATTATTGTATGCAGGTGCCGCTGTCGGTGTGTCGCATTTGGTGCAATCCACGCAGGCGGGTGGAATGTTTGGATTTGATCTGATTATTGCCATCATCATTATTCATTTGATCAAATACCCGTTCTTTGAATTTGGGCCGCGCTATACCGCAGCAACCGGACATAACATATTGCACGGCTACAAGCGATTGGGAAAATGGGCGGTATGGGTTTATCTGCTCATGTCCATAGCCACCATGTTCATCATTCAGGCGGCTATTACCGTAGTCACTGCCGGTCTGGTCACTAATATTTTTGGACTGGAAGGTCTTGGCGGACACGATCCACAAATGGTTGCATTCATCATCAGCAGTGCGCTACTGCTAATTTCTTTCACATTATTGGTGGGCGGTCACTACGTATTGCTGGATAAATTGATGAAAGTGATTATCCTGGTTCTCACGATCACTTCTGTCGCGGCGGTCATCATGCTGCTATTCGATAATCCAGGTCATCATGAATCTGCGATCGTACATTTTTCATTTTCTGATACAGCACATTTAGTATTCTTAGCGACATTTCTCGGCTGGATGCCCGCACCGTTGGATCTTTCCGTGTGGCACTCCATCTGGTCGGAAAGCAAGAATGAGAGTGACGGTAAGAAAACCAGCATGAAGGAAGCGTTGTTCGATTTCAGAGTGGGGTACATTGGCACTGCGTTTTTAGCAGTTTGCTTTCTGTTACTCGGTGCACTCGTCATGTACGGCAGCGGTGAAACTTTTGCAGCCGGGGGCGCAGCATTCGCTGGTCAATTGATGAATATGTACGAACGCGCCTTGGGTGGCTGGGCCTATCCGATTGTTGCCATTGCGGCACTGGCAACCATGTTTAGCACCACACTCACGGTACTGGATGGCTTCCCGCGCACGATTGGCATCGCACTGGAGCTGTTGTTTCCACAACGCATCCAACATCGCAATAACGATAAGACTTATTTAGTCTGGTTACTCATCATCATTACCGGAACACTATTAATACTGTTCTTTTATATGACATCCATGCGGGAGATGGTAAAAATTGCCACCGTGATTGCTTTTGTAGCGGCGCCAATTCTGGCAATACTGAACATGCAGGCGATGTTTAATAAAAGTGTACCAGACGAGCATCGCCCCGGAAAACTCATGTTGCTCTGGTGTTGGTTGGGAGTGGCTGCTTTGTTGGGGTGCTCGATCAGTTATTTATTACTTTAATTTACGTCTTTTAATCGATCCCGATGCGCCCCACTCGTCTTGAGAAACCTGCAGCCACACGTAGCAATTTGAAAACGATTGCCGCCCTGTTGCCCTATTTATGGGAATTTAAAGGCAGGGTTGTCCTGGCACTCAGCCTATTGGTATTAGCTAAACTCGCCAATGTTTCGGTGCCCCTGGTCCTAAAGGAAATTGTCGATGCCTTAGATCAGCCGCGTGCTATGTTGGTACTACCGGTTTTTTTATTGGTTAGCTATGGCCTCTTACGCCTGTGTAGCACCTTATTCGGGGAATTGCGCGACGCAATCTTCGCCAAAGTAACGCAACGCGCGATCCGCCGGGTTGCGAACAAAGTATTTATGCATTTGCATACATTATCTTTGCGCTTCCACCTGGAACGTCAAACTGGCGGCGTTTCGCGCGATATTGAGCGTGGTACTCGCGGCATTTCATTCCTGTTGAATTTTATGCTGTTTAATATCCTGCCTACCTTGCTGGAAATCAGCCTGGTGCTCGCCATATTAATCAGCAAGTACGACATCTGGTTTTCCATCATCATTTTCTTGACCCTGTTGGCCTATATTACCTTAACGCTGATCGTTACCGAATGGCGCATGATTTTTCGCCGTACCATGAACAACATGGATTCAAAGGCCAATACTCAAGCAATAGACAGCTTGCTGAATTACGAGACGGTAAAATATTTTGGCAACGAAGCCTGGGAAGCACGCCGTTACGATGAGCATCTGCAATCCTGGGAAAAGGCCGCTGTCCGTAACCAGACTTCACTGGCAACGCTGAATGCCGGGCAAAGCGCTATCATCGCTGTAGGCGTCACATTTTTAATGTTACTGGCCGCCGATAAAGTCGTCGAGGGCAGCATGACCATCGGTGATCTGGTGCTGATCAATGCCTTTATGTTGCAACTTTACATGCCATTGCATTTTCTGGGTTTTGTTTATCGTGAAATCAAGCATTCTCTGGCTGATATGGAGCGCATGTTCACGCTATTAGATGAGAATAAAGAAATCCAGGATAAACCGGATGCCCAAACACTCAATGCGCAGAATCCAGCCATCCGCTTTAGCCAGGTCAATTTTAGTTATGAATCCAATCGTCAGATACTGTTTGACGTCAGCTTTGATATTCCAGCTGGTCAAAACATTGCGGTGGTAGGCCAAAGCGGTTCAGGAAAATCCACGCTCGCACGCTTGCTGTTCCGTTTTTATGACGTGCAATCGGGCTGCATCTTTATCAATAATCAGGATATCCGGGATGTCACCCAGCAAAGCCTGCGGGCATCCATGGGTATCGTTCCGCAAGATACCGTGTTATTTAACGACAGCATTTTTTACAACATCGCTTATGGGCGACCGGATGCAACACAGGAAGAGATCTACGCGGCAGCCCGATCAGCACATATTCATGATTTTATTGAAAGCCTACCGGAAAAATATGCAACGCTTGTCGGCGAACGTGGTTTGAAACTATCTGGGGGTGAAAAACAACGTGTAGCTATCGCTCGCACTATTCTGAAAAATCCGGAAATACTGATTTTTGATGAAGCGACATCGGCACTGGATTCAAAATCCGAAAAACGCATACAAGCCGAATTAAAGCGCATCGCAAAAAACCGCACCACATTAACCATTGCCCATCGGCTTTCCACCATCGCTGATGCCGATCAAATTCTGGTGATGGATCACGGACGCATCATCGAACGCGGCTCCCACACACAACTACTGACAGCCAACGGCACTTATGCGCATATGTGGGAGTTACAGCAACAAGAAGAAACAGGTAAGCGCTACCAAGCTTCTGTCTCCCAATCTAGTGTTGACTAGATTTATCCCTGCCAGTATGGTTAAAATTAGCGTTACTGATACACACAGCGTAGAATCGACGATTTCCGCAATTGATTAAAAACCATCAATTAGAATCAATGTGAAATTCTTCTTACTACTACAGGCGGCATCATTTTGATCCGGCGGCTGCACCCATGAAAAACTGGTTGCAGCATTTGCATCCGTTCAAGACTGCCGAGGCTCGGCGTCTTGCCATTTTGTTTGCAATCGTCTACTTTGCCCAAGGCATGTCCGCACTACCCAACCAGGTGATTGCAATTAACTTTAAGGATCATGGTCTTGAAGCTGATGCTGTCGCCACTTTCTTCCTGCTGGCATCGATTCCCTGGTTTATCAAACCGCTGTATGGATTAATCTCAGATTTCGTGCCACTGTTCGGCCAACGACGCAAAAGCTATCTGATCGTGACTTCTGCCTTGGCATGCATTGCAGGATTGGTTGCCGGGCTTTCAGCAAACTACTCCTATTGGGAACTTGCCGTCCTCTATTCGATCATGGGATTCGGCCTCGCCTACAATGACGTATTAACTGATGCATTGATGGTGGAAAAAGGCAAATTAAGTGGACTGACCGGCGCCTTCCAGTCGGTACAATGGATTGCGATCACCGCTGCATCAATCATTGTCGGGTTGCTGGGTGGGTATTTTGCCGAGTACCGGCAGTTGCAAACTGCTTTTATAGTTGCCGCCATGTTTCCTCTGGTTGTATTACTGATGTCTGGGTTTTTCGTACGCGAGAAGCGTATTAACCTCCAGAAGAGAGAATTCAGAGCGATCTGGACGGCATTACGGTCCGGATTTGGGGAACGTTCAGTGTGGCTGGTTGGTGCTTTTATCTTTCTGTTCAATTTCAGTCCCTCGTTTGGACCGGCATTCCTCTACTACCAGATCGACGTACTCGATTTCAACCAACAATACATTGGCTTTCTGAATGCAGTCGATTCGGCGGCCAGCATTTTGGGCGCGCTGATCTACGCACCGCTTGCGCGCTCAACACCACTGCGGCGGCTCATTAATTTCGCCATCGGTCTATCGGTCATCACATTGCTGACTTACCTGGGTTATAGGGGAGAATTTTCTGCGCTGCTGATCCACGTGATCTGGGGCATCACTGGCATGATCACCACTCTCGCATTCCTGGATCTCGCAGCACGCGCATGCCCCAGGCGGGCAGAAGCCACTTTCTTTGCACTGCTCATGTCGATCTTTAATCTTGGCACACTGGCTTCGCAATATGTTGGCGCACATTTGTATACCGAACTCGGTGAAGGTTCATTCGCATACATCTGGTTAGTTATCATCTCATCATTCGCAACAGCCGCAATCTGGCTGTTCGTCCCCATGATACATATCGAACGCATCGAGGCACGCGCACAACGGCATCATTAGCTACCGGGCTACTCCTGTACACTGGAGTAGCGTTTTTGTAAATGTAGCAAATGAATATCACTCCAGATTGATATATATCAATTAATCACATTTAAATATCTCATATATTGAAACTGCTCTTGAAGAGTGCGGAAAGCTTAAGAGTACTTGAATAAATTTATGGGGGTTAATCATCATTTCAATCTAAATGGATAGGGTCCTTTGTATGTGTGGTTATGCTATATAACGCACCATCGTTTGCAACGGGAAATGGTACAACAGAGCATATAATAAGTCAGCGGATCCTAATGCATTGTATGGCTTATGTTCGCCAGGAGGTAGTTCACTACAAACAAAAATTCTTCATCTGGCTTTTTTAGGTGAAACACTCGCCGATGTTTTAGCTATCACGGTATTAGATTGTGGCCCTTCCGGAGGAGGGGGGGGCTCCTGAAAAAGTATCCTGCCCCGCAGATAGCCTATATGCATATTGTATAAATACTGGCAATGATGGGATTGGACAAGATGTATCATTGGGTGTTTTGAAGTTTGATGCTAAAACTGACCCTAATGGTCTTTATACAAGCTGCCCTAGCGGCGCGCAACTTAAAACAAAGCTATCCTTAATAGGAGGGGATCGGCGCTTAATCAAAGGTATCGTAACCTTAGCTTGTGACAGCAGCACAGCAGCATCGAAAACAAAACCTGAACGAATAGCTTGCCCTGATGGACCTACCCCTTATGACTTTTGCCTCAGTACCGCCAATGATGGGTTTGGTAACGCGATCACAATTGGTGTGGTAAAGGCGCAAGATCCAGGTGATCCCTATGGTATGTATGGTCAGTGCCACAGTAATATATCGCAGTTTGGTATAAAAACCGGGGTTTATGTCAAAAGCATCACTCGTTACGAGTGTGGATCGTTCCATGGATACTGTACGATCGATCGATATTCTAATCTGTAACCAACCAGGAGGAGTTGGTAGCTGGATCAGTGATCACTTGGAAACAGGTCCGTGCACTGATATGCCGCTATCTACTGCATGGACAAGTCGTTATAGTTACTGTGTCTGGGGAACCGATGATAAGGGCAATGGAGTCGTAGCAGGTGTTAATCAATAACTGGGTTTCATGGCACGTTGCAGAAAAGAATCGGCAGTTCAAATTTAGATTTTGATTTGATCAAGAACGGGGGCTTAGGCTCCCGCTTTCGTTTCCTGAGTAGCAAAGTAGTTTTTAAATCAATATGATGTCAGTTTAAATTGTATTAACTCATTGATGTAATTCCAATTACAGATAGAAGCATTAATAATATAGCCTTTACCTTTGGTAGAGGCCATCATGGCACGGAAGGCAAGTGGGGCGGAGCAACTTGTGGTGGCAATGGAACGGTTAAAGAAGGCCAAGACTGAG
>NZ_JAYUWI010000052.1:0-17142 GCF_043753625.1 Nitrosomonas sp. | reverse complement strand
AGCTTGCTCCTTTCACTGGCATCATTGATGCTATTTTGGAAGCTGACAAACAAGTGCATGTTAAGCAGCGCCATACTGCAGTGCGGATACTGGAGCGGCAAACACCGCACTACTCGCTGTTCCCGTATTTCTAAAAAATAGTGTGCTTCCATGGTACTCGCCGGCGAATCCATCGAAATCCCCATCACCGTCTATATCAACAAAAACAAGGCTGGTATTGGAGCCTAACCCATTCAGACCATATGGATTGGCAACTTCGGAGGCAAATATTGGATTAATGGCTGTGCCTGTGTTCTTAAATAATAATAGTGTAGAATTAGTATAATCACTCCCAAATGCATCTAAATCTCCATCACCGTCTATATCAACAAAAGCAGGTTTATCTCCCAGTCTTAAGCCGAACGGGTTAGTAACACCGGCAGCAAAAATTGGGTTACTGGCTATCCCCTTATTTTCAAAAAATACATTATTCACGAAGCCATCCAAATCGGAATCACCGTCAATATCAACAAAGGTTGAGTTGGCACGACTCTCCACATCACTCAAGCCCAACGGGTTAGGAGTAGTTAAGATAAAAACAGAATCAGCCATACAATTACTCCAAATAAATATTAAGATTTAACACGCTGCCCCCCATCATTCATTGCTCGTTGTAAATGTTGATGCAACCGTTTTTCAATTGGTTGATGAGAATAGGCAGGTAATACATACGATGATAATAATTCAACCTGAGCTTGTCCGCCTTCCTGCCAGCTTTCGGCTACGGCAAAACCAATCATCTCGCCTTGAACTGATGCAGATACTCCGAACAATTCACCGCGCTGGGGATGGGTTTGCCAGCGTTGCTGCAAGCTCGGATTGGTCATCGCTTCATACTGCAAAAGATTCTCGGGTGTCAGATGGTAAACCCGTTGATATTTGACTTCATGATCCTCTAAGTTTGCCAATTGTGAAGCACGTGGCAAGCCAGCTACCTGTAACGGTTGACTCAAACCAAGTCGCTTGACTGTGGGTTTGGTGGTAATCATTCCACCCGAACCGGGAAATGAAATCAAACGTTCTATATCATCATCCTGAAACCCCACCGCTCTTGGTTGACGAACATTCGGTAACACCACCACATCAAATAGTTCTTCGACTACACCCCCAATGTGTAGCGCATGTAATTCGTTGCCCGTATTTAAATCGATAACGCCCAAGCCACATTGGGCGGTCATGTTCTTATCTGCGAGACGATTTTCTACTGACAAGCCTGAAAAAGCTTTTGAACGTATTTTTGATAAACCGACTAAGGCATAGTTTTTCCAGAACGCCAAGCCACGCACAAAGCCTGGACAGAATGTGACCGGCACAAACTTATCCCTATCCAAATAGCCGAACTCGCCTGTGCCAGAATTGAGCAACCATAATTTACCTTGATACCATCGCGGGGAATGTGGCATGGATAAACCCGTGGCGATAATTTCATTGCTGGGAATGTGTATCACCACGCCACCATCCGAACGGTGATTGCGCCAGCCTGCCGCTTCGTCAGTCGTGCTACACGCGGTGGCATATGTGGGCTCACCGTCTTGCATAGCCAAGCCATTTAAATGACAACGATCTTCAGCCGCGAGTTTTGTGATAAAGGGCGGTTTCCAGACGGGAGCGAAACTGTAGCCTGCTTGTAAAGTGGCGACACAACTAAAGTCAGTGTTAACAAACAATACCTTTTTCTCGTCAGTAACCACCACATCATGCACATTCAAATCACCGGTGGTGTGAGATTGACTCGGCACATATAGACGGTCACCGCCATGATGTTGCTTGTCTTTTGCTAAACGATTTTCCAGTTGCCAGATCTGATAGCGTGTTGACATGTAGAGTCTGTCACCGCTTGCATACAAACCCATCGGCTTATCAAACAAGCGTTCATTAACAGCTAAATGCCCATTTTCTTTACAACCTACTAAAAACAGGCGATTGGTTTGATAGGTGGTGAAAGCAAGGCTGATCTGTTCGCTGTCTAACCACTCATAAAGGTGATTGGTACCTTGCATGGTGACGGCAGGTGGAGTGCTGGTAGCTGTTTCCTGTTTCATCGATTGATTATTTATGTCAAATAGTTGCAGATCTAGCTAGGGAGAATGTGGTTACATAGACAAATTTTTTAGCGTAACTATTTTGTAGTCCATACTAAGATTATCCATTATATAAGTATATAGGCAGATTCACCTGATTTTGACCTAGGAAAGTTAATTAGTTTTCCTAATAATTCATACTGAGGATGATTGCCTCGTTAAGTAATATGATGTCGTTAGTTGGGTAAGATACTTTGGCTGGGTATGCTTTTTTAAATTCTTCATTGATGATTGGAGGGACAATTATGGGCAGGTTATTGGAACTTTTTGATTCGCGCGTTAGTAACTTTCGCTTCAAAGAAAAAAAAGCGGAGCTGCACTTTTCATTTGCTTACATTTATTTGGAACATAATGCGGATGTCGTTTGTCGCTGGGAATTTCGCCAGACGTATGCGGCGTTTAACGATGTTCTTTCATAGCATCTATTACGCGCTATTATTGCCAAGTGTAATGTGCAGAGAGGCCGATGAAATTAATGATTTGATTCGTATCCTGTGTTAATCGAGAACCATCAGTATAGGTCCAATGATTCCATGTCCACTCATTGGTTTTGAAGCGGTTAAGGATATAATCCAGATGCAGACTGAGGTTTTTCCGCAAGGTGTACCTTGCGAATAATCTCAAATTGCTTAATTCAGTTGAGATATTGGGTACTGAATAAGTTGCGGGATCGCTGGTTTTTTGCTTAAACTTATCAGCAATAAAAGATTGAGACAAACTCGCTCCGACTTCTAATTTCTCAGTTGGTTTTCCATTGATATCGACCCCAAATGAAGTGCCTATGTTTTGGAGATTGGCGGACCAGATTTCACGAGAACCATCCGCAGGGTTCCAATTTCTCGAAGCCTGATCAATAAAAGTTTCATTGCGTGAAAACCACGCCACCGCTTGCAGGTTCTCCGAGACTGTATAGGCTGCATCCAATGAATAGTTTCTTGCAGAGCCATTCTGTAATCCAAGGTTTGAGCCGCTACGATGCCCATAATTATCGAATGATTCGTCGACCATCACTTGCAGTGATAAGGGTTCAATGGGTTCCCAGTTCAGCGATAAGCGCACCTTGTCCCGATTGCGATCAGAAAGATTGATGGGTGCAATCGTGTTGAAGTAAGGATCACCCGTTGCGGTCATGGTCGAGATAAAAGGCGATCCAAATCGATTGCTGTGGATGTATGCAATCGATCCTGTCAAGGTATCGGACAAAGTACGCCGTAGCTCCGCCCGATAGGAAATTTCATCCGTTTTGGCGCGATGACCGACAAAAGTCGGTTGCCAGCGGCGATCCCAATGCTCATATTCAATACCGCCGATCAAACGAAAATTCATCGGCAACGTGTAATTAGCTTCTACTTTGCTCGTTAACGTACTAAACGAACGCGGATGATTGAGTCCACTCCAGCGATTTCCGTTGAAATCTAACTGTCCTGCCAATGGATTGTATAAAAGCACGGGCGTATTATCATCGCGATCCTCAAATCGAACATTCGCCACCACAGATAATTTTGGCAACGGACGACTGGTAACGCTGGCTTGTACTAACGCTGTATCAATGCGCCCATCCAGATTACTCCCGACACCGGGAGCCAGAAATTGCGTAGGAAAGAAACTATCCGTCTGCGTTGCTCGGGTATAAGCAGCCTTGAACGTGCCGCGCGTGGTTGGATTAAAACTATAACCGCCGGATAAAAATAACTGATGCGATTGATTATCCGGAGGCAGCGCAATCGGAGAAAATAAATTCGGCGCATAGATTCCGCCTGCACTACTACCGCCCGTGGTATATAAGGCGGTATTCTTATTAATAAACATCGTTCCATAATACCCGCCGGATAACTGTAAATCCTTACCGTTGTAGTTGAGGGTGCCGCCGAACTGCCGGGTTGAGTAATTAATGGGCTCGGGTAAAAACTCATAACCGCCGACAACGCCTGATATCGGTGGCCCCAAACGATTACCACGCCCGAAAATTCTTGACCCATCTTTTTCTTCATTACGGAAATGGAACTGCAATTCAAAATTGCCGGGTAGAACTCGGTTCATCCCGAATGATAATGCCTGACGTTCCGTTTTCAGTTGCGCCGATTCACCGGTTGTCGGTGATGTTGGAACATCCAGATGTGCACTACCAATTCCTGTGACAGCGGTAACGGCTGTAAATGGCTCATATCTGGGGGTTTGACTGAAGTCAATAAAGTAACTCCAATGGCCTTGCTTAGTATGCTCGAAGCGGATATCGCGATTCTGTAATCCAAGATTGCGCCCCAGTAATTTAAGCCAGGTACCGGTATTTTCATCGCGTTTTGTGATATCGACATTAAAAATACCATAAGGCCCTTCATTTCTTAGGCCACTGTATTGGCCAAAACGCGCATTATCATTCGCGAGATACCCTGCACCAAAATTAATTGTGCTCTGCGGTTTAGTTAATCGTTTGAGATTTTCATCTTCGATTGACAGGGCTGCTTCAGCGATAAGCAAGAGAGTACAAGCAGACATGATCTGAATAAACTTCTTGGTTGATTTGTTCATTTTTCATCCCCCATCAACGCTGCAGAAGATCTTCAAGGCGAACATTCTCAGGGTTATTGCTGCCGTGAATCTGGGTATGGCAATTGACACAACCCCTGGCCAGGAGATTTCTTCGATAAGCACCATCGATTGTTCCCGGGCTGCCCTGATGCGTATTGGGCTCATGGCACTCTTGACAAAGAAATGGTGAACGAACTTTCAGCAAATTGGGTGCTGTCGTACCGTGCGGATTGTGGCAAAGCGCGCAATTTTCCTGAACCGGCGGGTGGTTCCGAACGAAAGGGCCGCGCTTTTCCATATGACAGGTATAGCAAGTGTCGTTGATGCTGTCCCGAATCATCATGCTAGGCCCAGCCGAGCCATGAGAGTTATGACAATCGGAGCAAATAACTTTTCCTTCCCGAATAGGGTGGCGGGAGGGTCGGTTGATTTGTGCGCGTTGTTCTTTATGACAGGAAAAACAGACTTCCGATTGAGTAATTCGGTCGCGTACTTTGTCTTGTGCGCTGTGTATCTGGTGACAGGCGGTACAAGCCACATCACGATTAGCATGCGTACTGCCAGCCCAGTGCATTTGTTTGCCACCCTGATGACAGTTTAAGCAGGTTTGATTTCTATCTTCAACGGGATTCTTTGAATTCTTGCCAAACGTGCGCGATGGCATCGGTACTCTTTCGGGCTTATCCATGTGACGGATACTCTTACCATGGCAACTTGTACAAGTTGGCGCCCGTTCGTCCGCAACAGTCCCATGCTTTGTCTTGCCGATAGCAAGTACCGATTCAGCACCTTCATCATGACAACCCGTGCACGTCCGATCGCCTCGTAGAACTATATCTTCGGTTGGTTCGTCGTCGTCATCATCATCTAGCGCCATTACATTTTGGGATTGGATTCCAATGCAAAGCGCAAAAGATATCCCAAGAATTTGTAGAAAAAAGGTGCGTGTATTCTTTATGAAAGTTTTCATAATTTTCTCCTTATTTGCTGCTGATTCAACTTAAATTGAAAATGTGACTATTCAATTTTGCTGAGAAAGATGTGATGCTGATTAATGTAAGAAATGGGTTTCTTACATTTAAATGCCTTTCCTAGCTTAGTTATGCTATTAATTTGGCCTAAGGCAGTATTAATAGATTTCTGTGATTAAACATGGGAAATATTCCCTCGTTAATAGATATTACGTGGGAAAATTTCTCGCGTCAATTGATGGTGTGATGTTTTCCCGCATTGTGTTAGAATTTTGAAATTAATATTTATGCTGTAAATTAACCAGTGAATAATTTTTATGCATGCTGTCCGTCCAATTAATTCAATCTTCCCGCCCACGCTTATTACTGCACTACGCTGGGTACTACGCCCATTAATTAAGCTAATGCTGGCAAAAGGGATTACCTATCCGTTTTTGTCGGAAGTGCTTAAAGATTTGTTTGTAGAAGTAGCAGAAAATGAATTTAAGATGGATAAGAGACCTTTGACCGATAGTCATTTGAGCTTAATCACCGGTATTCATCGTAAAGATATCAAGCGATTACGTCATGGCGATCACTCCGAAACGGAAACTATTCCGCAAACCATTTCACTGGGAGCCCGGCTCGTTAGTCTTTGGACAAGCGATGCGCGGTATCTGGACGAGAACAATCAACCTAAACCATTACCAAGGTTTGTGAGAGAGGGTGGGGATATTTCTTTTGAAGGATTGGTAGCCAGTGTGAGCTGTGATATTCGCTCGCGCGTTGTGCTTGATGAATGGTTAAGACTCGGCGTTGCTCATTTTAATGACAATAATCATGTATGTCTAAACACGTCCGCATTTATTCCTGCCCATGGTTTTGATGAAAAAGTCTATTACTTTGGCCATAACTTGCATGATCATGCGGCAGCAGCCACCAATAATCTGCTGGGTGAAAATCAACCATTTTTGGAGCGTAGTGCTTATTACGACGGTTTAAGCGTGGATTCCGTCAAAATACTCGCCGAGCAATCTGAACGCCTGGGAATGAAATCCTTACTTGCTATCAATAAAACGGCTATGGAGCTGGAAAAAAGCGATGCTCTGAAAAGCAGCTCGCGTCACCGCATGACATTTGGTATTTATTATTATAGTGAGCAGGTTCAACCAGAAGTGTCTGCAGAAATAAAAGAAGATGGTGCGCGTAATGAGAAAAATTTCATTAATAGCGACATATCGTAACAGTTTGTATATATCAAGCATTTTCGTACTGGCATTCCTATATTCGGTAAGCGCATTCGCGAAAGGTAATTGTGATACCAACGCTTCACTTATTAATCCTGCAAACCTTGCGCATTCTGGAATTGGTGGTACGGGCACGACGACTCACTCTGGCATTGGCGGCACAGGTCTTTACGCTGGTGGAGTCGGGGGTATCGGTAATCCGGAGAGTGGAATAGGTGGCACCGGAATCATTGCAAACGAAGGCGGCATCGGTGGTACAGGTACGACCCAATCTGGCATTGGCGGCACGGGTCTTCAAGATGGCGGAACTGGAGGCACTGGTAATCCAGAGAGTGGAATAGGCAGTACAGGAAATGTCGCAAACGACAGTGGCATCGGTGGTACAGGAATTGTCGGTGTCATTACTGGGTTCGCGAGTATCTGTGTCAATGGTGTCGAAATTCATTATGACAACAATACACATGTCGCGATGGATGGTCGGCCATCCACCGTGCGCGATCTTGCGGTAGGTCAGGTAATTGCTGCACGTACATTTGGTACAGGTCAAGAGCTTGCAGCGCATAATATTACAGTTATCCATGCTGCTGTCGGGCCGATCAGCAGTCTTAATCCTGAGACGGGAGAAATGCGCATTTTAGGTCAGACCGTCCAAGTTGATCAATCCAGATATTACGGTGATTTCTCAAACCTGAAAACCGGTGATTGGGTACAAGTCAGCGGTCACAGACTTTCCAATGGTGCGATTGTCGCATCACGTATTGAAACAACTCCACTGCATGCAGAAGCCAGACTAAACGGTTATGTGACCCAAATCGATGCGCAGAGTTTTGAAATCAATGGTACGCGCGTCAACTATGACGCTAAATTATATGCAGTAGGCATCTCGCAAGGTATGGAAGTACAGGTGACGGGTCAATGGGATGGCACTAATCTGATGGCGCAACATATCCAGACAGAACCTACTCGCCAAAGTATTGGAAATGTGGAGCATGTAGTGATTGAAGGATATGTTCATGCCCTCAGTGATAAGGAATTAAATTTGAATAACCGGATTGTTACATTAGATCCAAATATACAGGTAGCTGGCGATGCAAGGGGGGATCTCAGACTGGATCAACGTATTCAACTCAGTGGCCGACTCGATACGAATCAGCGCATTAATGCTGAACGCATTGAGCTGACGAAGGAGTCACCAATACAAATTCAGGACAGGATTGACCGAAGCCATGTTAATGGCGGTAACAAAGATAAATCAAACAGCTCAGATAATGAATCGGATGCGCAATCTACTTCAGGAAATGGAAGTAATCAAAACCATGACAGCGGGCATAGTAACGACAGAAATGGGAGTTTAAAAAAAGAGAGTGATATTCACTTGGATAAGGATCGTACTTCTGGCGACGGTTCTTATTCGAAAGACGCGCCGGTTTCAACTAAAGATGAGCAAAGAATGCGTGCTCAATCTATTCTAGGAGATGAACGTAATCAAAGCCATGACAGTAAGAGTGATTTAAAAAATAAAACGGATATTCAGTCGAATAAGGATCATTCTTCTGGGAACGAACAAACGGGAAAACCACAAAATACGCAAAACTCACGTGAACCCAATTCCGCTGATTATCAATCCGTCGACAAACCTGAAAGACCCATGGAATCCGGTTCTTCCGATCGGCTTATCGAGCATAGAGACAGCCTGAGAGATCTTGATATCCCTGATAGGGTACGTGATCATATCGGCGAGCACCATGACAGGTTCATTGATCGATAAATTTCCGATTCAATCCAATTGAGTTAATGAATAGCCGTAAGATTGCGATACATTCATTCTCATTCAGGCAGGTAAAGATTTTTCTTTTATTTCTTGCTTGCAACTGCTCTGTAGCACTGGCAAATGGATTTAGTTTTAGCACTGCTACAGATTTTACAACGGGAAATTACGGGGGCGCTTCATCGACTGACATATGGTATGTCCCCTTCATAGCCCGTTACGATAAGGATCGAGCATCTTTCAGAGTGATTATTCCTTACCTCCATGTTACAGGCCCTGGTAATGTGCTTGGGCCAGGGATTGGCGGCGTTGATGGCAGAGGAATTTTGATAGGTGGTGGTTTAGTAGGTGGTGGTGTTATTGTTTGTGATGAAAAGAATGATGACTGTACAAACAACGCCCCTAGACAGCAGGGTAATACTTCCAGGCAACAGGTCGGAAACGATTCAGCCTCTGGCGGGAGTGGCAGTGGTGGGGATAGTAGTATTAGCGAAAGCAGTAAAAGTAGTGGGGAGGGCGATAGTGAAAGTGACCGAGGTAGTAGTCGCGATGATGCAATTAAAGAAACCAGGCAAAATAATATCAGCGCATTAGGTCTTACGGGCGGTATTCCTTTAGGTGGTTCATCCCTCGCGAAATCAACGCAATCCGGTCTCGGTGATATCATCACTGCATTTAGCTACAATTTAATTGATCATGTACCCACTGGCATTGTCTTTGATATCACGGCGCGTTTAAAAATCCCGACAGCCAATGCTGGCCAGAATCTGGGAAGTGGTCAGGTCGATTACGCTGTTCAGGGAGATTTGTTTAAAACGATTTCCAAATTTATATTTAATGCAACTTTTGGCTATCGAATACTGGGTAATCCATCTGGTATTACTTTTCATAACGTCTTGTACGGTGCAGCGGGAATGGCTTATCGATTGTCACCAGACTCAACAATTGGCGCAAGCTTGAGTATAGGACAATCAACGGTGAGACTGCAGGACAGCAGGGATCTCACACTCTATCTATCACACCGGGTCAGTGATAGATTCCGGCTCAATATCTATGGTTTGCGAGGTTTTTCAGAGCGAAGCCCTGATTGGGGCGGTGGCCTTAACCTACGTTACATTTTTTAGTGCTGTCAATATTCGGATATCTGTCCGCACTCTGAATATTAGCTGACCCCAACAGCCGGTTATATCCATGCATTCGTCAATTGGATATTAACAATGCTTCTTTTCGCTTTAGACATGCAGAGGCAAATCAGATCCCAAGTGATAAGTGCGGTTCAGTTTGAGCATCTTTGTTTAAAAATTCTCTTCCGAATAATCATCTGAAATAAGACATTAATTTATAGATACCAGACATTTGGGTTGTTATTTTGAGGTAATTTAATAGCTTGTGATGCTATAATTCTGACAAATATTTCTGCGGGAATAAATGATAAATAGATCATCAAAGTTAGGATCGTCCGAATGAGTGATGCGCTGATATTCTTCTCACATGAAAGAACCAATTTGTTAGATCAATATAGTGATTCTTTTAAAACGCATGTTTATCACGACTACGCCGAGTGGAAGAAGGAGAAAATTCTCTCGCCAGCAATAATAATCACAGGGGGAGATCAACATTACATTGTTTCCATTCTGGAAAAAATACGGAGAGACGAGGAACTATTCGCATCTTTATGTTTTGTAACGGAATTAATTCCTGCGTCCTATAGTAATCTTGTGGATGGGCAATTACCACAACCGCTGCAATTAAAACAGATCATTAATCAATTCATAGATCTTTTTAGCGCTTACAAGAACAGTGAAATGCAGATTTCGCATTTAGGGCGGTTAATTAAATACCTGTGGTTACGGCCGAATTTCATTCTCCTTCCCTACCAGGAGTGGCAGCATGTACGATTGTATCGTTATCCTTTATTAGAAACGCTCAGTCAGGATAAATCCGATTCCTTTGAATGGTTACAGAGTCTTTCTGCTTCTAAGTTACTGGAGCCCGTCGCGCTGATAGATCGGCAAAGGGAGTGTACCTTTTGTCATTCCTCTCATTTAAGCTTTATCGATATTTGCCCGAGCTGTCATGCGATTGATATTGATCTGCAGGCATCTTTACATTGCTTTACCTGTGGATGTGTTGATGTACAGGAAAAGTTTATCAATAGTGGTGCGCTCATCTGTCCAAAATGCAATACCCAATTACGGCACATTGGGAGTGATTACGACCGCCCGATTGAGAACCACAGTTGCCATGCCTGCCATCAGACATTTGTAGAGCCAAATGTATTAGCGCGTTGTACCGTGTGTGAAAAAGAAATGATGCCGAATGATCTCGTTTCAAACCGGATTCGAAGCTGGAAACTAAGCGATAGGGGAAGGATTATTGCTGTGCGTGGTGAAGTCTTTGACATTGTAACGAGCTTTGATCAATTAAATTTTATTCCTAAAGATTTATTCATTCATGATCTGGATTGGTTATTAATTTCATCCAGGCGCTACCCGGATATAACATTCAGCCTGGTTGGTATTTATTTTATAAACTTGACAGAACTGATAGATCTCATTGGGCATTCACAGCTAATGCAAATGCTTGAATCCTTTGCGCAGCGACTGCGCAGTATGCTTCGTACACCAGATTTATCGACACGTACGGCTGAAAATATGCTGTGGCTACTATTGCCGCATACCGATGCACAAGGTCTCAGCAGTTTTCAAAAACGTATCGAGAATAGCATGCAATTATTGCAAGCAGAGGCTGATATGAAATTGGACTGCCGCTTCATAAGCGTTGCCTCTTCTCAAATATTAAAGTCGGAAACCGCGGAATTATTGCTTGCTCGATTATATGGTGAGTTAATTTAAGTCATGCAAACTTTGACACAAACCGGACAGATTCTTCTGGTCTTTCTGCTACAAGATCAAGGCACAGTTTCCTATTTGCTTATATTTGTCCCGTTTGTGTTATTCCTTGAATTACCATTGTACTTTATGACCTGGTTTGGAATTTTTCGTTATCTTACTCAAGATACCTATGAGATACCTTTTATCTCACCTGCTATCCCCCGCGTTACCTGTGCCATTACTTGTTATTCAGAAGGAAAGGCCGTGCAGAATACGGTTATCTCGCTATTGGAACAGACTATCCAGGGCACGTCGAAATCATTGCAATGGTTGACGGAGTCCAAAAAAATCAAGCGACCTATCAAGCCTTGAAAGATCTCATCCCGCAAATTTCATCCTATCCCGGACGGTCATTTATTATTATTCCAAAGATTCAACGGGGTGGTCGAGTCTCATCTCTTAACGCAGGATTGAGTCGTGCAAGTGGTGAAGTGTTTCTGGCGTTGGATGGCGATACCTCATTTGATAATCAAATGGTTTATCGGTCTGTTTTGCATTTTCAAAATGACAATGTTGTCGCTGTTACGGGACCCATGCGTGTGCGTAATGCCAAGAAATCTTTAGCAACCCGGCTGCAAAGCTTAGAGTATATGTTAAGTTTACAAGTCGGTAAGCTGGGTTTGACGAATATGAACGTGATTAATAACATACCCGGTGCTTTTGGCATCTTCAGAAAATCTTTTCTCCAACAAATTGGGGGGTGGAATACGGGTACTGCTGAAGATCTCGATTTAACGCTGCGTATCAAGCAATATCAAGGACGACATCCACAACTTCGGTTTGAATATGAGCCAGGTGCCGTATCGCATACTGATGCGCCTGAAACATTCAGTGATTTTCTAAGACAACGACTAAGATGGGATGGAGATCTCTGGTATATCTACGCGCATAAACATAGGCACGGGATTTCTGCATCCATCATGGGTTGGGGTAATTTCCTATTTATCCTTTGGTACGGTATCCTGTTTCAGATCGTTATGCCTTTTACCATTGTGTTTTACACGATCTATATGGCGATTACTCAACCTTTGCCGTTCTTTTTAGCCAGCATGGTATTAGTCTATCTTTTCTATTTTTGTCTGATACTGGTTCAATTTGTTTTATACCTATCGGTCCTTTCGGATAGAAAATGGGAAGACTGTAGCGCCTTATTGGTGTTGCCAATTTATCCATTATTTCTGTTCATAGCGCGTCTCTGGAGTGCGGTTGCTCTTCTTAATCAAATGTTCAACAAGGGGCACTTAGATTCTGCCATGGCGCCCTGGTGGGTTCTGAAAAAGGGTAAATAATGAAGATTCATTGGTACCTGTTACAGGTATTGTTCATTTTGCTACCAGTCAGTGCTGAAGCCGAAGTTAGGACACTTGCGGATTTTTATTTGCATTTGGATCAGGCAGCTTCTGTTCTGAAGACACAAGCAGATCTTGAAGCACAGCAGTTTCATTTGCGGGCTAACGAAGCACAGAAGGGTTGGGAGGTATTTGGCGGTATATCAGGAGGTTATCAAAAAAGTCCATTTGCAAGAGAGCCCTTCGGTAACTTCTTTGACCCCATGGCCCGCATTGGTTTGCGTTACCCTTTACTGGGCAGTGCAGAAAGACAAGATCGTGCGATTGGTGATGCGGAAACCCAAGTCAGAATTGAGAATGTCCGGCATGAATGGAGCAAAAAATTAGCTGCACTATTTATAGAAGAGAATTACGCAGCTTATTGGAGCGCTGAGAAAATGCTGGCGCTAAATCATGCCTACACCCATCTGCGAAATGCAGGCATCGAAAAAACATTGCACCAAAGACATGAAACGGGATTGCTACTCATGTCAGATTATTTCGAGTTTTTATCTACTTTTGAGCAAGCAGAACGGATGCGATTAGAGTTTATAAACAACAAAGAACAAGCTTTAATGCGATTGGCACATTTAACGAGTACCTCCGTCACACCTTTTGAGGCAATTAAACCCGGGCTAAACGAGATAACAGGTAACTTGACTTATGATATCAAACAACTTGATCTGGAGATTCTGCAAACTCAAATAGATAATTTACGCAAGGTCAGGGAAACACAAAACTGGCAAGGGATTGATTCCGATTTATCAGTCGTTGTATTTGGCGGACCCGCGATACCACATCCTTCTCCTGATTCAATGCAATGGGGATATGGGGGGACGGTGGGGTTCAATTTTAGGATGCCACTTGAAATCGTTAGCTATCGAAAAAATGAACAATCGCGTTTAAACAGTCAACTCATTAGCTTTCAAGCTGAGTATACGCGGCGGGATCAGGAATTAAATCTGGAATTCAGATCTATGCTAGGCCGTTATCAACAGCTCATGCAACAAATCAAATTTCAGCAAACCCGGCTTGATGCAACCCGGGAATCTGTGCGCGAGCGGTACTTGCGCCTACACGCATTGGATGGAGATGCTCTCGAAAAATATATTCAATCTATTAATACGTATTATCGGGCTGCCATTGAATACGTCGAAGCGGAGGCGGAACAGTGGAAACTGCATGTTCGTTTGCGTCAATTTGTTTCTACACCGAGCAGCACGGGCGCAAGCGCTCGTTCAGAAACGGACCTGGTTGGAATGCTTGAGCCACTGAGGAAGGCTGATCAGTTTTTTGAAAAGCGTAGTGCAAAAGAAATGAAGCCAATAAAATTGGCCAATTCGAACGATCAATTGATAGTAAGCCGATCGAATTCAACATCGATAAGTTTCTCGGTTTATGCCTGGAATTATGACGACATTGTGAGTCAGTCTGGTTTTTGGGAAAAAAGCCAATCAATGCAGATAAAACGGATATTGCTGTCGTTGAGTGGGCCACAAATTGCTTCAATTGCTTCTCATCCCACCGCATTAAATAAATTCTTGCGGGAAGCAAAACATCAGGGCGTAAAAGTTGAGTTATTACTGGGTGATCCGGGTTGGATTCTTCCGAAAGAGCGTGTGCGTTTGCTGGAAATCATCAAGCGACTAAAGTCTATTAGTTTTGATGGATTACATCTTGATATTGAACCCGATCAGCTTGACGGAGAGTTAGTTGGAGAAGATATGCTGGAGGAATTTATAGAAACAATTCGCCAAGCTACCCGTCTTTCTCCTTGGCCGGTTGCAATTAGTATTCATCCCCGCTATCTGGCGAAAGAAACATCCTTTGGCTTATGCATACCCTGCCAACTTAAAGAGATCGGGGTGAAAGAAATTACTGTAATGTATTACTCTATGAATCTAAATAGTATTGCAGTGACAGTGAAATCCATAATGAAACAGTATCCAGAGCTCATGTTTAGCCTTGCTCAGAGCCTAGAGTCTGAATTAAGTGTAGAAAACAGCTATGCACACAAGCCGCAAGCATTTTTTAGGGACACAATGCAAAAGCTTTATAATCATTTGCGCGCTTCAAATTTTAATGGACTCGTCATTCAATCATTGAAAGATTGGGAAACATATATTCATGAAAATCCGCTTTAATCAACCAGAGCAAAGAATACCGAATGACGACCGGGGCATACGTATTCAGTATGGGGAGGCAAGGCGCCCCATAAGACCATGGCGTTGGTATCTGATATTAATCGTTTCCAGCCTTCCCTTGCTGTATTTGATTGGATTGGTATTACAAGAAATGCTAATTGTCAAAGCGGGCGGGCGCATTACGGTACCGCATATCATCGTGCGCGCATCAATTGATGGCTATGTAAAGCAGGTGTTTGTCAAATCACTGCACACGGTGGCAGGGGGTGAAGAGCTGGCTATATTGGAGAATTTGCCATTGGAAGACAGTTTCCAGCGGTTAATCACTGAAATTAATTTTCTGAATGAGGAAAAAAATAAGCGACAACGCCAATCAGGCAATACGACATCGCAGTCTATGTCCCTGTTGAAGTTTGCCCAGGAACAGGAAAAATTCTATCAGAATCGTTTGCATCAATATGAATCATTATTCAAGCAGGGTGCGGCCACACAAGCTGAGGTTGCATCAGCGCGTAACCAATATCATGGTGCGCTTGAGAATTTGGTGCTGAATGAACGATCACAACGACGAGACCAAGGATTTCCTACAGATACTCTTCAGATGGCGAGTCGGATCAGTCAATTAAGTTTAGAGCTGGAGCAAATTAAAGATCAGAAGAAACAGTTGTTTATTAAGTCGCCCGCAGATGGATTAATCACAGAGTTATTTGTGCAGCCCGGAGAATATCTAGGGAAAGGCCAACCATTTTTAGACATCATCTTTCCTGAAAAAGCACATATCAGCGCGTTTATTCCGCCGAAATATCAGGATTATGTGGTGGTTGATCAGATCGTTACGGTGACTCTTCCCAATGGGGAGACTGCCAAAGCACGAATTTCCTCTATTCCAGGTGTAACACAAAAATCACCGGTAGACGGCATTAATTTACTCGAATACCCGCGGTCAGCCATATTGGTACACATGGAATTTATCAATCCGGTAAAAACACAATTAATTAATGGAACACCGGTTGACATTCGTTTTCCTTTTTTCAGTGACCGGGCGGATCGAAGCCGCTAAGTTTTGCGTTTTGCGTAAAGGCAGATCAGGCCGCAGCGATATGCGCGGCGGCCAGTGCCTTGATCTGGCTGTGATCGTAGGCGGGAGCAACTTCAACGATAGCCATGTTGATCAGATTGATCCCAGCAAAACTACGAATGATCGCTGTGCCTGCGCAGTGGATAAAACCCGTCGACAATGCGTTCAACCTCTGCAATCACGGTATCCGTGCCATGCCGATTTGCACCGCGCGCCTGAGACAATCCATTTTCATAATGTGATTGACCTTAAGTCCGGCAGACTCCTAGAGCAGATTCAAAATTTTGTTACCAGGACAAAGACCTGTCTGATGGGTATTTGCAACAGGATGTAGTTATAATCATCTGCATATCTAAACTTTTGTATTAAAGACGCGCTATGCAACAATCAGTCTATCGCAAACGTATGAGTGTAATGTTGCTGACTGCCGGTTTGATAAGCGGTTGTGCTTCCATGTTTTCCGGCACTTCGCAGCGGTCGACAGAAATACGTGGTGATCAAGCGCCTAATCTTACCGCTCCTTACAACAAGCCTTATAAAGTACAAGGGGTAACTTATTATCCGATGCAATCAGCCGCTGGATATCAGGAAGTCGGTCATGCATCGTGGTACGGTTCAGAATCAGGTAATCGCACAGCCATGGGTACGCGTTTCATTCCTCAAGGTTTAACTGCTGCCCATAAAACGCTTCCATTGCCTTCCAAAGTCAGAGTCACTAACCTGCACAACGGCCGCCATGTCGATGTCCTCGTCAATGATCGCGGACCTTTCAAAAAAGGCCGAATCATCGATTTATCCCACGGCGCCGCAAAAAAAATTGGCTTGCACGGTGTGGCTAAAGTCAGAATTGAACATCTTGGCGATAAGATCAGCCAGGAATAAAGACTGAGCTTTAAGTCGAGATGTGGATTTTCTATAGACTTGACCAGGTCATAGTGCTGCCTACTCTTGGCACAGCTCTATTAAGTAGAGCTTACTGAAAAAGTAACTAACTGTTCTAATTGGATAGTATTTAATATTTTGGTAAAATGGTGCACATAAATATGTGAATTAACACCAAAAACTGTGCACTATGATTCGTTAT
>NZ_JAYUWI010000051.1:0-17204 GCF_043753625.1 Nitrosomonas sp. | reverse complement strand
GTTTTGCATGGCGTGAATGTCGTCCGAATGTCTGTGCCTAGTTTAGGCGTAGTGAACTTCCTGCGCTTGAGAAAATTGGGGAATTTATAGAAGTGCCCATATGATACTGATCTACTAAATAGAGCAACTAGACCACTTGCCCGGCGGCGTAACCCGAAGACCAAGCCCACTGAAAATTAAACCCACCTAAGTGACCGGTCACATCGACCACTTCTCCAATAAAATACAACCCCGGCATGCGCTTGGATTCCATTGTTTTGGATGATAGCTCATGTGTGTCGACTCCACCCAACGTCACTTCTGCCTTCTTATAACCAACTGTTCCAGTGGGAGAAATTTTCCAGCCATGGAGTTTATCTGCAATCTGACGCAATTCAACTTCACGATATTGGTTCATAGGTTTTGCAGTCATAGCTAGCTGAACAAGCATTGCCGAACACCAGGCCTGCACAAAACGTTTAGGCAAATAACGAGCCAGTAGATTAGATAAAAGCATCCCGCTATGTCTGTGTGCCAGAAAAATCTGTTGCACATCCTGTTGCGGCAATAGATTGATATGGATTATCTCTCCCGGTTGCCAGTAGGAAGAAATCTGTAAGATGACTGGTCCACTCAAGCCACGGTGCGTAAATAATATGCTTTCACGGAATGCGCTACCCCTGCAACTGACTTCAGCATCCATCGCTACGCCCGGAATATCCTTAAAACCGACAAAATCTTCAGCTGCAAAAGTCAAGCCGACCAAAGCGGGACGCAAGGGTGTCACACGAATACCAAATTGATTGGCAATCTGATAACCCAATGCACTGGCGCCAATTTGCGGAATAGACAAACCACCTGTGGCAATTACCAATGAACTCGTTTCTAGGGTATTGCGTTCAGTCGTTAGTATGAATTTCCGCTCGGCATGTTGGGTTTCTTTATCTGCTGGGAGATGTTCCACTTGCTTTAGCTGAGAAGGCATCTGCCAGTCCACCCCGGCCGTTGCGCATTCACGCTGCAGCATTTCTATAATTTGCTGCGAGCTGTCATCACAGAATAATTGCCCTGATTTTTTCTCATGATAGTGAATACCATGCTTCTCAAGCAACGCAATAAAATCCTGGGGTGTAAAACGGGCAAGTGCAGAACGGCAAAAATTAGGATTGCCGGAGAGAAAATTTTCCGCTTTGGTATACCGATTGGTAAAATTGCAGCGG
Organism: Nitrosomonas sp.; assembly: GCF_043753625.1. Taxonomy (GTDB): domain Bacteria; phylum Pseudomonadota; class Gammaproteobacteria; order Burkholderiales; family Nitrosomonadaceae; genus Nitrosomonas. The sequence continues at coordinate 16,005 of NZ_JAYUWI010000051.1, read as the reverse complement.
CCACCGCCGGAGATACGGATTTTTTCTGCAAGCTTACAGGCATGATCAATCAGCATTACACTGCGTCCCCGTTTACCGGCTTCAATCGCACACATCATTCCTGCGGCACCCGAACCAATGATAACCACATCCATGGAGGCTTTTTTCAAGAGCATTGATCGCAATGCATGCGTCAAGACTTTCTGACACAAAAAAATTTCTTACTCAGACATCATATCCAAACGGGTTGATATCATCATAACAATAAACAGAAAAAGTGACAGGCCAACACGTATACCCAAGGATCTGACCATGCGTGTCGATTGGCCTTTATCTTTATACATGTAATACAGAGCCGATCCCAGGCTATATAATATGAGGAGAAATATTACCGCTGCGAAGATTTTCAATGGCTTGTTCCTACTAGAAGTTGATTTTTTCGAAGTTTAGCCGAGTTTTGCTGATTGTCCAATGACTATTAATTATAAAATTCTATCTATTTTCAGCATCAATTGAGTCATTGTTAGACCGATACTTTGTTTCAACATCCATCACTTGAAAACCAGAAATGCAATATTCAACGCACTTGCCACCTGCTATTTTCTTAATGGGCCCCACCGCAAGTGGCAAAAGTCAAATTGCTTTGGATATTGCTGAAAATTTCCCGGTTGAAATTATCAGTGTTGATTCTGCCCAGGTTTATCGCCATCTAGATATTGGAACAGCTAAGCCCAATCCTGCAACCCTCATCCGAGTACCTCACCACCTGATTAATCTAATCGACCCAAACCAGCACTACTCGGCAGCACAATTTCGTAGCGATGCATTAAATGTCATGCATGAGATTACACAGCGCAATAAAATTCCACTACTTGTAGGTGGAACGATGCTTTACTTCCGAGCATTGCAAGATGGCCTTTCGATATTACCATCGGCCGACAAAAATCTTCGCCTGATGCTTGAAAACATGGCTAACGAATTGGGCTGGCCAGCCATGCATCAAAAGCTCGAAGAACTGGATCAGGAAACCGCAGCACGTATCGAACCAACGGATAGTCAGCGCATTCAACGTGCTTTGGAAGTATGTTATCTGACCCAGCAACCCATGTCTGAGATTCTCAAAATCCCCAGAGAAGCAGACTTTCCTTACCATAAAACAAGCATTGCATTCATCCCCAGTGATCGCAGTCAACTGCACCTACGCATCGCAGAACGCTTTGAAACCATGTTGAACTGTGGATTAATTGATGAAGTGCAGTCCATTCGACAACGATTCTCGCTCAGTACGGAATCCCCATCAATGCGTTGTGTCGGTTACCGTCAAACCTGCCTTTATTTGGATCACAAAATAAATAGCGCGGAATTACATGACATGGGTGTTGCTGCCACCCGTCAATTGGCTAAGCGGCAACTCACATGGCTGCGCAGCATGAAAACTGATGAAGTGAAAGAATTTGATTGTTTGGCAAGTGATTTAACTGCTCAAGTACAACATTTTTTACAGGCAGCAATCGAGAAACAATAAATTTGCTCCGCGCGCCCTGCACCTATCCCCGTGGCAAGACCACGGGGAATCGCAAATTCAATTTAAGCGCTTAGAAATCTCTATCATGACTACATTTAATAACACCGGCTTGTCTATGTCCCACCTGTAGCGTTATGATTCCATACATGCCAGCGGGGGATACAACACAAGCATAAAAAATGACTGCCGTAAAACGATTGCATTACAGCATTCGCACGCAGTTCCAAGAAAATTATCAATAGGAAGAAAACACTATGCAAACTAGTTATAAATTATTTATTTTTTCCATACTCCTCATGAACATACTTACGCTGAGTAGTTGCGGAAATTATGCAGAAAAAACACATGAATCCTGGGTCACACCACCGCCTGGCGCTGTTTATGATGACTCAACCATTTTTGCACGCATTACCCAAGCCGTTCAATCAGACCCGATTTTACAAGGCACTAACGTCGAAATTAAAGTAAACGATGGCAGTGTAGTTTTAAGTGGAACGGTCAAAAATGAAGATCAACTGACTCGCGTTAATATGCATACCTGGATTGTAGATGGAGTGAAGAAAGTAGATAACCAGATTGTCAAAAAATAATTATCTGTCCAAATAAAAATCCCCATTTAAGGGGATTTTTATTGTAGCTCTCAGACAAAATTCTCAGATCCCCCGCAGCAACTCATTAATACCCGTTTTTGACCGGGTCTTGGCATCGACCTGTTTAACAATCACTGCACAGTACAGACTGTATTTTCCATTCTCAGCCGGCAAGTTACCTGACACCACAACCGATCCCGGCGGAATACGGCCATAACTGACTTCACCCGTTTCGCGGTTATAAATTTTTGTACTCTGCCCAATATATACGCCCATCGAAATTACTGAATTCTCGCCAACAATCACACCCTCCACAACTTCTGAACGTGCCCCGATAAAACAGTTATCCTCAATAATCGTAGGATTTGCCTGTACCGGCTCCAACACACCTCCGATGCCAACCCCGCCGGATAAATGCACATTCTTGCCAATTTGCGCACAGGATCCTACCGTTGCCCAGGTATCGACCATGGTACCTTCATCCACATACGCACCAATATTGACATAAGACGGCATCAACACCACGTTACTGGCAATAAACGAACCCTTGCGTACGGCTGCGGGTGGCACGACACGAAAACCGCCGTCACGAAAATCCCTGGAACTGTAATCAGCAAATTTTGACGGTACTTTGTCAAAATAGTTGGAAAATCCGCCTTTGATGAAACTATTATCTTCGATGCGAAATGACAGCAGTACGGCTTTCTTGATCCACTGATGCGTCACCCAATCGCCATTGATTTTCTCGGCCACACGCAATTTGCCGCCATCGAGCATATTGAGCACTTGTGCTATAGATTCCTTCAGATTAGCATCAACATTGCGCGGGGTAATATCAGCACGGCGATCAAAAGCTTCTTCAATGATGGTTTTCAATTCATTCATAATTTTTCCTAATAATTTAAATTCAGTTCAGTTGAATCACCAAGCTATTGATTCTGTTCATAGCTTCGATACATTCCTGCGGTGAAGCAACTAGCGCAATCCGTACATAATTTTTTCCCGGATTCATGCCATGCGCATCACGTGCCAGGTAACTGCCCGGCAACACCGTGACATTATAATCTTGATAAAGCTGTTTGGTGAATTCAGTGTCTCTGACCGGTGTTTTAATCCACAAATAAAAACCCGCATCCGGCATCTGCACCGCCATCGTATCCGACAACAGTGCTATCGATGAAGAAAATTTCTGCGCATATAAACGACGATTTTCCACCACATGCGTTTCATCACTCCACGCTGCTGCACTCGCCGCCTGAGCGGCTGGATTCATCGCAGAGCCATGATAAGTCCGGTACAGCAGGAATTTTTCCAATAGCATGGCGTTTCCGGCCACATACCCGGAACGCAACCCCGGCACATTGGAGCGTTTCGACAAACTATTGAATACCACCAACCGCGGAAAACCAGAACGGCCCAGTCGCTGCGCAGCATCCAGCGCCCCTAAAGGCGGATCTGTCTCATCAAAATATATTTCTGAATAACATTCATCCGAAGCGATCACAAAACCATAACGATCCGACAACGCAAACAATTCCCGCCATTCATCCAGTTTCATCACGCCACCTGTTGGATTGTTCGGCGAGCACACATAAATCAGCTGCGTGCGTGACCACACTATATCGGTCAACTGTGAATAATCCAGTCTGAAACGATTTTCCGGTAATGTGTTAATAAAATAGGGAGTAGCACCTGCCAATAGCGCAGCCCCTTCGTAAATTTGATAAAACGGATTGGGACAAACCACCGCCGGATGACTCGCACTGGAATCAATCACCGCCTGTGTAAAAGAAAATAAAGCCTCACGGCTGCCGTTGACGGGAATGATTTCTGTGTCTGGATTGATGCCGGGCAGGTTAAAACGTCGGTTGATCCACGCCGCGATGCTATTCCTCAGTGCCGGCGTTCCCAGCGTGGTTGGATAAGTGGATAAACCATCCAGATTATCTATCATCGTATGACGAATAAAATCCGGTGTCGCATGCTTGGGCTCACCAATCTGCAAATCGATTGGATGCAACGCAGTATTGCGTATCACACCCTCAAACAGTTGCCGCAGCTTCTGAAAAGGATATGGTTGTAGCTGATTCAGATTTGGATTCATTCGCTATTAGCTTCAGTGCTTAGTCATAAACTGCCACACTGATTGCCCCGGAAGATTAGGATTATTGTTTTGTGTATGGATTATAAAACGCGCTTAGAAGAATGACCAACTTAAATAGTAAAGAGTAATAATGTAGTTGAACCAGCTTGTTTGGTTTCTAACCTCGATTGATCTTCAGTGCAATACATCAATGCGCATGATCACCGGGCGGCGGCATAATCTCGCCTTCTTGATTGAGCTGGGTCAATTGTAGCGTTAAAGCACTGATATTCTGCCAACCAAATCCTTCAAATTGAGCAACCCATCGAGCTCGTAAATATCCGAAGCGGTCGGTTACAAACTCCATATGTCCTGGAAACATCCCTTTCCTAGACAGATCGGGAACCGTTCTAACACGCCGGTATAACCAGTAGCTGTCTTTGATCTCCGACCAACCTTCAGTGACTACTGGAAAAGGAGTAATACTGACAATTTGCTGCAACTCCTGCTCATTCAGGGCATGGATTGGAACTGCCAGAATTTCAGTATTAAGTGCCCGTATTCTGTCATAAGATGCCGCCAGTTGGAAAAACCGCTCCTTCGATTGCGGCCAAGAAAATAACACCAGCACCACATTTTTTTGCAAGCGAAAATCCTTTAAATTGCCATCGGAACCATCATTCGCAGAATAATTAAATACTGGTGATGCAATCACCGGACTCTCTGGAACGATCATGCTTCCCAAGAGGCGTGCATCAAAACCGCGCGACAACGCGTGGAGAAAATTGATAAGATCCCAGCGGTCTTCTTCAGCCAAAGTCGCAGCAAAACCAGGCATTTTTGTTCCCGGAATACCGTGCGATAGCTGGTGAAAAACGTTACCCACGGTATATTTTGCCGTATGCTGCTCGGTCAATAGATCCGTTGGATCTCTGACCTCCGGATCGACGACGGTACCAGTTCCTTTGCCTTGCGGGCCATGACAGTTCACACAATGCTCACTAAACAACCGGAACCCATTCGATATTGAGATCGTATCGAAAGGCACGGTTGGTTTCAGATAAGTTTCAGGATAAGCTTCAATGGCCAAAGGCGGCAAAGTGATCGCCATCGAGCTGATTCCCAATAAACCCGGAACCAGAATTTTTTTCATTCTGTTCCAGTTATTTTTTGCGCCCAGCCAAACCGTACCCAGTGCAACAAAAAATAGCACAACACCCGACCATACCATTTCCTGCACATTCGGCTCATCCCATGTCGCATTGATCGAGAAACGGAACGGATAAGGCCAATTATCGATCATCGTATGCTTGGCAGGAAGCGTATTAGCCAGGATAGTTGCAATCAGCATCAGTAATAGCGCCAGAATAAATTCGATGCCAACCCATTTTCTTAAATGGATAACACTTTCGTTATGCTGTTGTATATCCCCCTCTGAAAACATAGGAAGCCACTTATTACGCGCTTGAAAGGCAATCACCAGAATGATAGCCAAAACACTTAGCTTGGCATTCAATAGCCAGCCATAAGGACTGGAAACCAACGTGTGATAAAAGGGTTCAACCAAACGATCAGTTACAATCAGACCAGTCGCCACCAGCAACATCATCGCGGGTAACGCAATTGCCGAAAATTTCTTCAGGTAGCTTGCAATTACCAGATTGGATGGCTTTTCCACTTCGCTATGATTGCTGTACAAAATAAACAAAAAGGCCGGCAATGCGCCGAACCACACGCCAGCAAATAGAATATGCAATGCATAAGGCGCAACCGCCTGAAACGACATCTCATCCGCGCTGGAATGACTCATGAGTGCGCCTGCTATCAAAGGAAGCGACGCGGCACCAGTCCATAAAAAATAATGCCATCGTTCCCGGCGAATATGCTGGAAAAACAGAACAACACCCAATAACACGCACGCCAGCAGCGCGCGAGCCACCCAAATATGTCCAATTTGTGTTTGCTGCACAACTTTCAACCAGGCTTCCGGATTCCAGAAATTGGCTAAATTCGCGGTTGCTTCACTCGTCGTGGTAGCCAAAATACCGATAAGTCCCAGCAAGACCACACCTGCCATCCACGGAAACACTCTTTCAAGCCGGATAACCCACGGTGTCTCAAATACAGTCTTTTGCGACCCGATAATGGCAAAAAAAACGCAGCTTCCAAACAAGATTAAATTGGCAGTCAGTTGCGACCACCGGGCAAATGCAGCAATGATTTCAATCATGGTTTTACAATAGAATTGTTATAGATATTTTGACAACGTCAGCATCTAATGAGTTTACCGGACATGCAGCGCCGCAAAAAATTCTGGAGTTTTCAGATTCAACAAAATATCCGTAAGGTATTTTACAAAAATCCCATAGCCTAGCGTAGCACCGCATGATATTCAAGGCATTTTAATGTTCGCCGTCAGTCATATAGGTTTACCCAGATTGCCTAAATGCAGATTTGATTCATGCTTCTCGAGAATGAAATTCGCTTGTGCATCCTGTGCCAATTGCTTGACGAGATAGGGCATCACTGCTTGCAATACCCCATAAAGTGTCCACGGTGGATTAAAGACAAACATGCCACTGCCATGCATACCGAAGCCACTTTTATCCGGCGCCTGTACACTAAGCGCGACATGTAGCCAACTCTTCACGGGCAACCGTTTGAGCTGCTCAGGCAGTTGTTTTGCTTCAATGCGCTGCAACTGTGGGTACCACACTGCATAGACACCGTTGGCAAAACGCTTCAATCCTTCATCCAGCGTCGAAATGACGCGGCGATAATCCTGTTTGTCCTCGTAAGGCGGATCGATCAACACCAGCGCGCGACGCGATGGCGGGGGCAGCAATGCCTTCAATGCACCGAAACCGTCGGTACTCTGCACTTGCACCCGCGCACGCTCGGTGGCGAAGTTTTGCAAAAGGATTTCGCTATCCGTCGGATGCAACTCGAACAGCCGCAACCGATCCTGCTCGCGTAACAAGTGTAGTGCGAACATTGGTGAACCGGGATACAGCTTCATCTGCTTATCCGGATTGATGCCCATCACCAGCGACACATAATCGGCCAGCGAATCCGGCAGATCGTCGCGACCCCATAAGCGGGCAATGCCATTCTCATACTCGGCATTCTGTGCTGCAAAGCCGCGGTCCAGCGCATAGCAGCCTGCACCAGCATGGGTATCGATATACCAAAACGGTTTATCTTTCTGCATCAGATAGCGCAGCAATTGTACTTCGATCAAATGTTTCAGGACATCGGCGTGATTGCCAGCATGAAAAGCATGTCGGTAACTCAGCATGGAGGGAAATTCTCTCGGATTTACATCTTCAGACTGCACTGATGTTACCAGCTTTTGCTGGATGCTGCGCAAAAACAGGGAAGCTTGATACCATAGTTTTGCAACAACCTCATGGGAGGTTATCAAGCATTGTAAAATAGATGCTAATGAAACTTAAATTTAAATGACAAAGTACATGATTACAAGGAAGAGAAATGAGAACAGCATTAATTACAGGAACAAACCGGGGCATCGGACTTGAATTTGTCCGGCAGTATGCCAAAGATGGCTGGCGTGTTTTTGCAGCATGTCGTAATCCTGCAATAGCAGAGGCGTTGAATCATCTGGCTGCACACTATTCGGATCAGATTACTGTTCACCCATTAGATGTAGCCAATCACCAGCAGATTGAACAATTATCTCAAGCATTATCCAATCAGACGATTGATTTACTCATCAACAATGCCGGCGTCTATCCGCCGGAACACGGCGATGCCTTCGGAAAAACGGATTATGCCGCCTGGTCATATGCCTTTGCGGTCAATACGATGGCACCGTTAAAAATGGCCGAAGCTTTTAACCAGCAGATTTCCCAAAGCCAGTTGAAAACCATCATCACCATCACCAGCAAAATGGGCAGCATTGCAGACAATCGAGGCGGCGGCAGCTACATCTACCGCTCAAGCAAAGCAGCGGTCAATATCGTGATGAAAAGCCTGTCGATTGACTTGGACTCAAGCCGGATTACCGCAGTATTACTCCATCCCGGATGGGTCAGAACCGACATGGGCGGCCCGAATGCATTGATTACAACTGAACAAAGCGTCACCAGTATGCGCCGCGTCATCAGCAATTTGAAATTTTCGGATTCTGGGAAGTTTTATGCATTTGATGGGCAGATTGTGCCTTGGTAACCAAAGTTAGATTTTTAAAATGCAATACACTTTATCAAGTGATTACATCCATAAATAATATAGGAGCGGATAGGGTATTTATGAGATCTAGATTTAAAAGGCAGGACGTTTAATAACATCAAGCAAGTTAATCGTAACTTGCTATCCTTTTATCTCAAAGATGGAAATGAACCATCTTTCCAAACCAAAATAGAAAAGAAACTTAGTGGTAGTGATGCTGTAATTATTTTCGATAGCATTGAGAACCTTGATCTTCAAAGTTTAAAAATAATTTTCGAATATATCTCAACCAGTGAAGCAAGATTCGTAATATTTGGTCAACTTTCTGTACGTCCTGATTTGCGAGATATTCTTACCAAAATTAATTGTAAAAAATGTTTTAGGTACTCCAATTTAAAGCCACTAAAACGCAATCACTTGAAAGAATTAGTTAGTAAGTGGGTCCCCAAAACAACAAGCACTCAGACAAGCAAGGTCGCATCCAACGTATTAAAGATTGTTAGCAGCACAGGAATGGCAAATAACCCATTTGTATTTACGATGCTACTTTCAATACATGAGCGAAAATCTACCGCCGTCAGAACATATATGCATGAAGCAGATCTTGTTGAAAATTTCATTGAAATCATTATGCAAAAGCACGTCATTACATTAGGAAAGGTTCCTCAATACAAGGATATATTGCTTCTCCTTGGTTGTGTAGCAGATCACATGCATGAAAATTCCAGTTACTCAATCTCTCACAATGAGCTCGTTCAAAAGGCACTAGATTTCAACAAACTAATTCTCCAAGACTTTGATATCTAAACATATATTGAACCAATACTGAGCAGTGGAATAATGCGTAAAGAGGGGAATAGTTATAAATTTTCGCAGATTTGCTTCTTTAATTATGTTTTTGCTAATTGGACTGCAAAACAGGATATTGACTATCAAACACTTGACAAAAAGCTCGATTTTCTTAGATTCGATAAGGTAATTGAATATGTGTCAGCCATAAAGAATGATTCAAAGCTCATTGATTACTTGGATAATAAAATGAATCTTGCATGGGATAGGTTAAAAGCTAAAGAAAATTTCTCTGATTTGGAGAGTGCTGAGTCCGAAATAATGAAATGCATCGGACATGATATTATCGATGTGGTAAAACAAGAGGCATTAGAAACGTCATTTAATAATAAACATAGTGAAAAGGAATATGACGAAAAACTTGATCAAGTTGCTCCTCTTGATGATCAACCCATTATGGAAGTAAAAATTGTACCTCATGATGTGAGTCCAGTAGTTGAATTTCAAGAAATATGCAAGAGCATTTCGTGCCGCAGAGCATATTTTAAATCCTATAGCAACCCGGCAGCACTTTAAAAATGTGTTTCAACATTACATGAATTCCATTGCCTTTAATGTGCATGCATTCGATATCAATGGTCGAGAAACAATCATAAACCGCCTTAAATCACTCCTTGAATATGAAAAAATTGATGAAGGCAAACGAGGAGGAATTGAAAGCCAGGTTAATGCATTTATAAACTTTATGATTGCTGCAATTCCGAATTGGGGAGTAGCAATGATGAGCAGTGATTTCTTCAATCAAAGACAGCAATCCCTCATAGAGAATCATCGAAAATTGGCAGAAAATAATTTAGAGAAAATCTTGCTGACTTATTGTCTATGTGAATTGGACGAAGTAAATGTACTTGAAGAATTAAAAAACCAAAAGTATGAGAAACGTCATGAATCTTCTTCTCTTATCCTTAAACTTTTTGAATTAATTTTTCAAAACTTCAATATTTCAAATCGTGAAAAAAAAGATCTAAAAAAATTCGCAGAAAAAATAATTAAAGAACGGAAAACCAATAAACTATTCAGAAGTTATACCACTGTCTCACAGAAAATGGCACAAAATATTGGTATTTTACCAACCAAAACACCATAAGATACGAAGTTTACATTATAATTCATTAAGCTTATCATCCCTGCGACACTAGATCGCTTCTCTCAATGTGTTGACCACGCGCGAGGCATAACCCGGGATGCAAATAATGGAGCACATTGCACCAGATATTTTTCATTCGGCGCGATAAAGATGATCGTACACCAAACAAAATAATTCGATTTCTCGGGAAGACACTTCTTTGTTAACCTCGACGGCATCAAGCCGAACCCAGATACCAATCAGGAACTGTTCCCTTATATTGCCGCAAGCTGCGTTCAGCGATGCGCAATTTGTTCAGTAGCACAGTCAATTGAGAATAAAATTGGTCACTAGCCATCAACTGCTGCCATTCATCACCATCCGGATCATCTTCATCCAAATTGCGCCAGAAAAGATTGCAAAAGTTATTGAAGGGAACCGGCCGCCCTGCGATTAAGTTGGCTTTTATTTTTTGATCTATCCAACGCTGCCGTCTGTTGATTAAGTCTTCCGCGCCTTCACAGACAACAACCGATAGATAGGCATATAAATCCGATGTGCTGCGAATTTTTTCGAGTTCAGGAAATTTTTGTTTACCGATGGCATTTACAATCAGTCCTTGCAAAGCAATGGTCGAAATTTTAAGGCTTACACCCGTTTGCAATACGTAGATTTTATCGAGGTACATAGGTCAGTAAAAATAAATAATAAAGCCGAAGCCAATGAACAATTCGATTGAGAATCGATGCTAAGGTTCATTTTTACTCAGAAGTACAGTTGTTGCAACAAAAAACAACGAGCAATTATTATTCATAACGTAAGAACTCTTCTGCCAGGGTATCGGCACCATGCCGGTCGATCAGTGCATCAATTTCTGCCAGCAAGACATCATCTTCATCCTCATCCAATACACCAGCGCCCACTAAACTTGCTAACAAGCCAGAAATCATTGCATCTTTTACGGCTTCGAGTGTCGGCGGGCTTTCTTGATCCCTGTCATTGACTACGGTGTCAATGACTCGTGACAAGGGCTCACTGGCATTTTCCTGCACAAAGTCAATGGCTAGCGCCAATTCGCCAAATTCCTCGATCAATGCATTCAGTTCATCCAGCAATGATTCATTAATATCAAAATGATGCCGCTCCTCTGTTTCAGTAAATGCATCGCTAAGCAGACCTGCAACAAAATCATGAATGGTGGCAAGCGTTATGTCCTGTCCCAGCTCTGACTTATTCACGCGATCTTCAATGAGCGCGGATAAATTAGAGCTGACACGGCTGGCGATATCAATCGGGTTTCGTATCATGGCAAGCTCCTAGTAAATAATTTTCGATCAACAGAATACGCACAATTACTCCTTCTCTCGCCGGTTTGAATCGGCAAGAGAAGCAATCACTTCTTCATCGGTCACTTGCGGAAATTCCCTGTAAAACTGCCCTACCGCATAAAAATTGACTGGCGATGACAAGCAAACAATATGATCCGCTTTTCCTTCTAATTTCCTCAATGTCTCCGGCGGCGCTACAGGCACGGTACAGATCAATTCTGCCGGTTTCTTGTTGCGTAATGCATGCAGTGCAGCAATCATCGTCGATCCCGTGGCCAGCCCGTCATCGATGACAATGACAATCCGTCCAGCGGGATCAACCGGCGGATGCATAGGGTTATATTGCGCGCGCCGTTGCCGGATGGTTTCAAGCTGAACAGATACTTCCCGGTTGATGTAATCCTGATCGGCACCGGCTTGCTCGGCATACTCCGTCAGATAAACCCAACCGCTCTCATCAACAGAACCGATCGCAAACTCAGGATTGCCCGGCGCGCGCAATTTACGCACCAGTACCACATCCATTTCACCGTTCAATTCTTCGGCAATCACCTTGGCCATCGGCACGGCGCCTCTGGGAATAGCCAGTACCAGCGGATTTTTATCTTGATACGCAGAAAGCGCTTCCGCCAGTTTCTCGACTGCTGTGATACGGTCGGCGAAAATCATGGTGTGCTCCTTAACATGATTATGACATGGTGCGATTGATCAGATGGCGCAATTCCTTCAAGGAACGGATATTCAGCACATCGTTTTTTTCCAGCCAGCCGCGCTTGCCCGATGCCAAAGCGCAAATTGGCGAAATCGTAAACGCTATGGGCACGGAATTAATGCTGATTAACACACCTTCTTCCTTGGCCATTTGACATTGGGTGTCGAGCAGATCCAACCGTTCCGGATGCGCATTTAGTTCCAAAAAGCAACCGCGATTTCTGGCTTCGCGAATAATGCGCAGCATGTCGACTGAGGTGTGCAATCAAAATGGAGTCCATGTGTTTAAGCCGCGGCTAGGATTTGCATAGTATCGCTGCGTAATTGTGCTGGTGACAGATAACCTAATCTTTCCTGCTTACGCTGCCTATTCTAGAAGATTTCGAACTATTCGGTAATCTCCTGAATGGCTTGTTGTCGTGTTTTGAATTTCTGATGATACACCAGCTCGGTTTTAAGTATCCCCCAGAAGCTTTCCATCGGAGCATTATCATAGCAGTCCACCTTGCAACTCATGGAAGCGATCATGCCCAATGGTTGCAATAAATTCTGGTAATCCTGCGCGCAGTATTGACTGCCTCGATCTGAGCGAGCAATTAGCCCCTTATCCTGATGTTTACTTGCAGTTGCACGAAATAGTGCCTGTATAACCAGGCTCTTCGTCATTCTCTCCAAGTACAACCAGCTCTCATCCGTAGGAATATCGTGATGTCACTGATTCATACTTTACTAGGCGATCTAGCAGAAAATTCCCGGTTCAGAATATTGGGCGCAACCGGTAAATTATGTTTAGAATCGGTCGTCACCTTGAATTTTAGCTTTTGCTTACAACGCAAACCCCATTTCTTGCGCAATGTTCGAACGCGGTATGGCGTGGCTTGTACTCCGTGATCCGCCAATTATGATGCACGCGCTTTGCACTGTATGTCTCTCGTGCACGTTGGTGCGCAACCAGTATTTCTATTTCCAATCTTGCATTCTCACGTACACGCTCACAAGGTGGGCGGGTTCTCCTTGCATGAAAGCCGCTTTCAGAAACATCAAGTACCCGACACATGAGCGCAACCGGATAGCTTCGTCGCATCGACTTAATCAGACCGTATCTCACCGCCGAATATATCAACTGAGCTTCGCGAAATACGTCGCACACTTTTTTATGAAGCCACGCGCCATCTTCATCCTCCATTTCATGTCTTCATTTTATGAAACTTCGGACCCCATGAAAATCAGCATACTTTAAAGTTGACATTGTTCAACTCGATGGAGCCCAGCAGCAATGCACCCGGCTTACCATGCGAGATGATGTCTATCGCATTGAATTCTGATTTGCCTTGCAGGCCGGCTAAAATTTGCAGGATTCCGTCTTTGGATTAATCCATCACAACGAATTCGAATCAGATGGCAGTTATGGAATCAGGCTTTGATATTCGGCTATGTTTGAATCGATGAATAGGATGCGAGAGGTCATTATTGCTATTCCTTATCTATGTAAGGGAAGCCGTTCATCGTAATGAGCGGATAGGCCGATTAAAGTTTGAAGGGTATCTTTTGTGGTGATGGAAAACAGCATTCGTTTAATTTTTCAGAAGAATCTCAAAGTATCTGTAAAAATGATACAGGCAACTTATCCCAGGTAACTGATATCATTTTTAATTTCTCAGGATATATGTCCCAGTATCAAAAAACACTTTTGATAACTTAGCCAGCACCGGTAGAGCGGCTATCACTTTTATCCTCCTTACTGAAAACTGCTCCACTTCCTCATTTTCCCTAGCTATTTTATGCCTTGGAAATCATTATGAATCAATATACATAATCAATTGAGCTTGTGGAAACGCTTGAGAAAAATTATCAAAGCGAGCAAGATGTAATTAGTAGCTTGACGATTACTAAGCAAACAAGAGTCATTCACAGCAAATGAATAGGCTTTGAATCCAAAATCAATAAATTGCACAGATGAGAGTTATCATGGGTACAAAAAGCACACCTCCCGGTTTTCATCCTATTGCCCGCCACGATGGTATTTTTCAGGAACAAGTACACGATACTTACCAAACCAAAGGCAAACTTCCGGAACCGACAGTTTGTTCAAAATGTAGCGCGGTATTTCATAAAGGACGGTGGCAATGGCTTGTAGCACCTGCGAATGCGCATCAGCACAACTGTCCGGCTTGCCAGCGTATTCTTGAGCATCAACCGGCAGGCTTTGTGACCTTAGCAGGTGAGTTTTTTGTTGCGCATCGGGATGAAATCGTAAGCCTGATACACAATGTCGAAAAGAAAGAAAAAACCGAACATCCGTTGAAGCGAATCATGGCAACCGAAGAAGAGGGCAATGGGGTATTGATAACCACTACTGATATTCACCTCGCGCGCGGTATTGGTGAAGCGATTCACCATGCTTTTCAGGGTGATTTGGAATTTCATTACAACCCGGCTGAAAATTTGTTGCGTGTCAGTTGGACTCGTTAACTCGAGACCAGACCTGTTTGATTGGATAAAAAATAAAGGAGAATATGATGAGTGTCGGTGAAATTTGCAATCGTGAAGTAATTACTATTCAAAGGGATGAGACGGTTCTGGAAGCTGCTAAACTGATGCGGCAATATCATGTCGGGGCTGTTATTGTGATTGATAAGTTGGATGGTCGTACAGCACCTGTAGGCATTGTCACGGATCGTGATCTGGTTGTCGAAGTTCTGGCCACGGAATTGGATGAAACAGTGATTACCGTCGGCGATATCATGGCACCGGAAGTACTTTCTGTTAAAGAAAGTACCGCGACGCATGAAGCGATCGAGTTTATGCGCCGCAAAACCATCCGGCGCTTGCCGATCGTGGATGAAGCCGGAGAACTGGTTGGTATATTGACATTGGATGATGCATTACAATTGTTATCTGAACAATTACTTGATCTCGCCAAACTAGTACGGTATGAACAAAGGAAAGAAACACGACATCGTCCGTAATTGGATAATGATTTTCCATACAATCGTTAAGGAATCTCTGGACAACCGCCTTTGTCATTCCAAGCATAGTGAGAAATATTGACAGTTAACGGTATAAATTTCTCGCTATGCTCGAAATGATAGTTATCCGGAAGTTCCTTGAATTTATTCCTTGATCAATTGCAATCAGCAACCCCGTGGCAAGATCACGGGGAATAACATCGAAGGATTTAATTTAAGACCATGACTAAGAACTGAGATATTTCAATACCCACCATTAAACTCCTGAATGATGCGTTGTTATGGAACAATCTGCCACTGTAAAGTATGTCCTCAGCGCAAAGCACCCATTGTTAATAAGAATAAATCCAACGAAACCTTTTCGAAATAAACTCGTCACTTAACTAGTGATGCGACTATATGCCGCGTTGACGCTTGAACCACCTTAACCAAAAGTACAGATGTATCAATGAATAAGTTTATATGAAGCTGTTATATTCTTGTCATATTCCCTTGTTACTCTAGGACTACCATCTTGTACCAGGAGTGAATTCAAATGAAACAAGCCGAAATCCAAACTAAACTGAGTATCAATAATAATCACCTAAATAAACAAAAAGATAATCACCCGTTTCATAGTATAGTGGACCCTCCTTTCAGGACAGTAAATTAAGATGGTATCCTGCTAAGAAGGAGCAGGAAATGACGGGAATAAAGCGAAAGAATTTTACGGGT
>NZ_JAYUWI010000050.1:0-17282 GCF_043753625.1 Nitrosomonas sp. | reverse complement strand
GTACGGAGGGTATGGATTTGGTGGATATGGCATGAGTGGGTTTGGTTATCCATTTTATTATCCGCCGCCGGTGATCGTACCGACCACTCCGCCGGTCTATATACAGCAACAACAGGCTCAGCCAATTCAGTCGGCTCAGCCACAAACCAATTATTGGTACTATTGTCAGAACCCGGATGGTTACTATCCCTATGTCAAGAATTGTCCGGGAGGCTGGCTGCAAGTAGCGCCACAGCCACCGGGACAATAATGCAAAGAGGTCAAGCCTGTTTACGCAGAGAAGAATTCATGTTACCGATGGCTGGCATACTGATCACGCCGACAAGTCCAAGCGGTTATATTGCCATTACCGGTTTCTGGCAAAAGCTTTGAGCAGTTTCACGTCGATTAAATGGGTGATGTTTTTGTCAGAAGATACGATTGGATAAATTAAGCACAACCAATTCTCATTGTCAGGAGATTTTGAAATGATTGAGCAAAAGAAAATAATTGAGCCGGAGAAAGTGGCTTGTGAGGTGTGTTTTAAAGAGATACCACTATCCGAGGCAACGAGTGTCAAGGCGATTGATTATATCGTGTACTACTGCGGTCTTGATTGCTACGATAAATGGAGGAAGCAGAAAGCAGAGCCGGAATCTTCAACGGGGGGGATTGAGTAATTCGGTTAGGGGAGCACTGAAGTTTAATATGTTATATAAAATAAAGCAACAAATCAGTCAGTTGCAGTAATCATTCTCTTTAAACCATTTAACAGCATCTTTAAGTGCTTCAATTGAGGGCCGGTATTGATAACCTAATTCACGGCGTGCTTTTTCACTGGAGAAGAACATCAGTTTTTTAGCCATATGAATACTATCCAGGGTCGCCCGTGGTTCAATGTGTGTGAAAGATGCAATCTTTTCCATAAGCCACGCCATTGGAAGCATTAAGCCGATCGGTATATTGATGCGATTTTGTTGTGTCCCATTGATTTCATCAATGGCCTGAAGGATTTGCAGCAATGACATATTATCACCACCCAGTATGTAACGCTCTCCCGGTTTTCCATGTTGATAAGCCAGTAAATGACCATAAGCAATATCGTCAACATGAGCAATATTTAATCCAGTATTCACATAAGCTGGCATTCGGCCCATTAATGTATCCAGAACAATACGGCCTGTTGGTGTCGGACGAATGTCTCCGGGGCCAATCGGGGTTGATGGATTGACGATGATTAACGGTAACTGGTGATCGTCGGTCAGTTGTTTCACCATTTGTTCAGCCAGATATTTAGAACGTTTGTAATATCCTGCGATGGCAGTGAAATTGGATGGTGTATCTTCATTAGCAGAAGATCCATCTTGTTTTAAACCTAACGTTGCTACGCTGCTGGTATAAACAATACGCTTTATGCCTTCCTCAGTCGCTGCCATGATCAGTGCACGTGTGCCATTGACGTTGATTTCATGCATGGTTTCTGGATCAGGAACCCAAAGACGATAGTCAGCAGCAACATGAAACAGATTATCGCAACCCTTAATTGCGCGTCTTAGCGATTGATGATCCCGTAGATCACCCTCAGTAATCTCAACAGAAAAGTTTTCCAGGTTTTTCCGATCACTATCTGGTCTGACCAATACACGAACTTCGTGATTCGCCGTTAGCAAGCATCGCATAACAGCAGAGCCAAGGAATCCTGTTGCACCAGTGACCAATGATTTCATAATGCTTTGTATTTTTGTATTACTTCTAAGTTATATAAGCAGGTTATTGATTATTTTTTCAATCGCTGAAATAAGTTTCCTTGTGTATAGCCACTTCAGGGAGCTTGCTGGATGTTAGCTTAAAAAGTAATTCTAATATCCAATCCTGACTGGCAAACAAACTGGTTGTTACAATGGTGGCTCTAACACTGCGGCGGCTTATTTTAACTTGAGTTCCTTCAGAAAAATCCCGGTGTTGATTAATTTTATTTAAAGTTAGGATCGCCATACCGATTGCCCATAAACAGAACCGGCGAATTCCTTTTTCTTGTGGAGGAATCAAACTGGTATATATCAGCGCATCTTGTAAATGACCTTTGGCTACACCCAATAACTCTGCTAATCCGGCCTGGAATTTTGTATCGGATGTACCCGGCTGCAAATCAACGAGATTAAATCCATTTTTAAGAAAAATATCTTGCGGTAACCAGCAAGCGCCGCGTTTACGGTCATCCCAAATATCTTTGAGGATATTTGTCATCTGCAATCCTTGTCCGAAGGATACGGAAAGTTTCATCAGGGTCGATTTCTGGCTATTCATTTCCTCTGAATAATCACAGAATAACTCGGTTAACATTTCACCGACTACCCCGGCAACGTAATAGCAATACTGATTCATTGCGGACAGATCTTTGAGACCTTCCAGAGATTCTGTTTCCTGATAATCGGACATGCCCTGTGCCATGATTCGAACGCAACGCTCCAATGCTTTGCGCTGCGTCGGATTAAAGCCATGCGTGATGCGAATGACCGCAGGAGTATTTTTAATTAAATCATGTTCTGCTGGAATTGTATGCTCGGAAAGCAAGGGGTATAGCTGTTGTGCAAAATCTTCGGCTGATGCATTGCCACGCACCACTTCAGAGAACATATGCGATAGCTGCCGGGTTTGTTCTAAAGTTAAAGCGCTATCATCTTCAATGGTGTCGGTGATGCGGCATAGAAGATATGCATTGCCGATAACACGGCGTAAAGCTTCAGGTAGCTGTGGAATAGTTAATGCAAAAGTGCGAGATACACCTTGCAAAATATGGTCCTGATACTGTTCATCATCGAAACTAGAAGAAAGGCTTGTCATTACTGATTTGTCATAAAACGATAAGGCATATTACTACAATTGAGCGCATCTCCAAATTCTATGCCATTAAATTAAGACAGGATTCGTTCGGTAGCGATTAATTGATCAATTGTCTCACGCTCCCGGATGATATGAATTTTGTTTTTATCTACCATAATTTCGGCGGCGCGTGGCCGGGTATTGTAATTTGAACTCATGCTCATGCCATAGGCACCGGTTGACATAATTGCCAATAAATCTCCATTGATCAAACTAAGCTTGCGATCATGACCCAGAAAATCACCTGTTTCACAAACAGGGCCAACAACTTGATAGTTCTTGATTTCCTCATTGTTTCTGGCGACTGGAAGAATCTCATGATAGGCATCATAGAGTGCTGGGCGCATTAAATCATTCATTGCTGCATCGACAATAGCGAAGTTTCGCGCGGGTGTATGCTTCAGGTATTCGATTCGAGTCAGTAGGATGCCTGAGTTACCCACGAGTGAGCGGCCTGGTTCAATTAAAAGGCGTTGTTTGACTTGTTGTGTGCTAGCACACAGTGCGGAAACATAATCCTTAATCGACGGTGGTGTTTCACTTGTATAGCGAATGCCTAAGCCACCTCCTAAATCCAGGTGTTCAATCGCTAAGCCCTGCGACTGCAGGGTGTCGAGTAAATTAAGCATTTTGCTACTCGCTTGCATGAATGGTTCAAGTTCTGTCAGTTGCGAGCCAATGTGACAATCTAATCCGGTAAACCGGATGTGGGCATACTGGTGAGCGGATTGGTAAATTCTTTCAGCTTCAGTGGCCGGAATACCAAATTTATTTTCTTTAAGACCGGTAGAGATGTAGGGATGGGTTTTTGCATCGACATTTGGGTTTACGCGTAAGCTAACCGGTGCAATTTTGCCCATGTCTTTTGCGATCCGATTTAAAGCAATTAATTCCGCTTCAGATTCCACATTGAAACACAGAATATTGGTTTCCAGAGCCAAGCGCATCTCGTCGGTATTCTTACCAACCCCGGAGAAAACTATTTTCTTCGGATCTCCGCCTGCTTTAATAACCCGAAGTAGTTCACCGCCTGATACGATATCGAAGCCGCTGCCAAGCTGTGCCAATAGATTGAGTATGGCAATGTTAGAGTTGGCTTTTACTGCATAACAAATTAAATGATTCCGTCCAGAAAAAGCAGAATCAAATTCCAGATATGCTTTGGTTAAGGCAGATCGTGAGTAGACATAGCATGGCGTGCCAAATTTATCCGCAATCTGTTTTAACGGCACAGATTCGACATAGAGCTCATTGTCATGGTAGGCAAATTCAGAAAATCCGCTCATTTCTTTTCAATTTCAGTAGATGAGGCACGACTGGCTTCATCCGTTTTTGGAAGATAGAGAGGCCCTTTAAGACCGCAAGCACTGAGTAGGTAGACTGAAAGCAGTATGATAAACAATAAACGCATAAGAAAATTCCTGAAGCAATAAATTTACGGGATACTAACATAAGAGAATAGTAAATTAATCAAACCAGTGATTAATTTTGGCAGTAGACGCTAAGGCTTAACGTTGGATAATTCAGCGGTTAGCCAAGCAACCAATTCATTAATTAACTGATTGCTTGCCGAACTTAAAGCGAATACGGCGCCTGCTGCATCTGCAGTAGGCGTTTTTTCAGCTACGCTGAGATCTTTCTGGGCTAATAGCTTGCGTGTATTGCGTTCAACTAAGCTGGCACGCAAACCAATAACAATATGGCTCGCGTCCATCGTATCAAATAGCTGAGTAAATTCTTCCAATTCAATATGTAAAGCATAATCAGCTTTCGCCGTGCTGTTGTCTTTTATGACCTGCTCGCTGGTACTGGCAACGATGTGGTTGCGTATCTGCTGAGTAAGCAAGGCAGCGGGTGCTGCTATCCAACGGCTGCTGGCATACGTATAGGACTGCGTGGGATTTTGATACAGCAACCGATAATGGATTGCATTGTTATCCAGCCATGATGGCGCCGTTGCATCGGCAATTAGCAAGCTCTTTCGATGCTGCAGTGCTTGCTGTGATATCAGTTTGGTAGTCTGCGTCTGTTGCATGCCGAAATCGTAAATAGAAACTGGGGATTGTGATTTATTGAATGCCACGCAACCTGTGAGCAGGAAAGCGCTAAGAGTTAATAATAGAGCAATTTTTGTCATTGAAGTTTGCCTGCAGGAGGGATAAAGCCGGCTTCTCCAGGGCCAGGTAATGATGGAGGACGGCCAAATAATAAGCTTTGCGGATTTTCTTCCAATTGATTCAATACTTTATCTAAATTATTTGAATTACGTTCAATGCTGTTACTCACTTTCCGCAATTCAGGAATCGTGGTTGCCAATTCCTGTGTGCTATGAGACAAGCTGTCAAAAATACCCTCTTTCTGATTAATTTTTGCTGCAGTAATATTTATTTCACCTAATAGTTGATCCAAATGCTTAACCAGGGTGGCAGACTGAGTTGATAGCTCGGTGACAGATTCCAATACAGGCTGTAAACGGCCAGCAATGCCATCAAAATTTCTGGTAGCCTTTTCGATATTCTGAAGAATTTGCGAGACATGTGTTTGATTCTGGTCGTCCAGCAATTGATGCAATTTTAGTACCAATTGATTCACATTGCTGAGCAAGTCTTGGCCTGATCCCGTCACCTCATCGAGTAACGAGCGGCGCATTGGGATTTGTGCGTCGCTGGGCAATTGCTCATCACCAGTGCCATTATCGTTGAGCTGTATATAAGCCAATCCAGTGACGCCTTGATAGCCCAGTTGTGCATAAATAGTATTCTGAAGCCTAACATTCTCATCAACCGAGATATGAATCAGAATCTGATGCGGATCATCCGGATCAAATTCGATATTTTCAACCTTGCCAATATTAACGCCGCGATAATGGACAGCGGATTGCGGGTTGAGCCCACCCACAGATTCTTTAGTCACTACGAGATAAGCATTGCGTTGGATATTGTTACCGCTGAACCATACCGCGACTAAAGTCACTGTGATACTCAGGAAAATAACAAATATGCCTGCTACGAGGGCATGGGCGCGGTTTTCCATGTTTGCTCCGGATAATTTTTTTGATCAATACTATGTCGTATGCTTTTAAAGAAGCTAGTAATAAATGGGTGCTGAAAGTTGCATACTTTATCCAAGGTGCCTGTTATAACGATCTGTTGATCAGCTAGGACTGCAATCCGATCGGATAATGCTACCAGTGTATCAAGATCATGTGTCACCATGACAATTGTTAGATCCATTTCACTGCGCAATGCGAGAATCAGTTCTACAAAGCTTTCACTTAATTCTGGGTCCAATCCGGCAGTAGGCTCGTCGAGAAATAATAGTTCAGGATCTAATGCCAGAGCCCGTGCCAGAGCAATACGTTTGATCATTCCACCGGATAGGGCGGCAGGCATTTTATTCGCATGTTCAGGTCCGATTGCCACCATATCCAATTTGATCATAACTAAGTCGCGAATCATTTCTTCACTGAGGGTGTGCAATTCACGTAACGGCAAAGCAACATTATCAAATACAGACAATGCGCTAAATAGCGCACCTTGCTGAAAAAGCACACCGGAGCGGCTTCGTATTTTCTTTTTCTGCAGAATAAAGCCGGGATCTCCCCGGGATCTCCCAAAAATTTTAACATTGCCTTGGGATGGTTGTTCCAGGCCAAGCATTT
This sequence comes from Nitrosomonas sp., assembly GCF_043753625.1. Classification (GTDB taxonomy): domain Bacteria; phylum Pseudomonadota; class Gammaproteobacteria; order Burkholderiales; family Nitrosomonadaceae; genus Nitrosomonas. Next base: position 10,759 of record NZ_JAYUWI010000050.1, on the reverse strand, counting down.
GGCGTAACAATGTCGTTTTCCCGCTCCCTGAGCCTCCGATCAACGTCAGTACTTCCCCACGTAAAACACATAAATTGATATCTTTATGGACAACCAGATTACCAAAGCGGGTGTATAGCGATTCAATTTCAATGATGTATTCCGGATTTGTCATTTTTCTAGGCAAGCCCTACATCGGAAAATACAATTGCAAAAATCGCATCGATAATAATGACCACTGTAATAGCTGTTACAACAGAAGAAGTGGTGCCTTCACCCAGGCTTTCCGTGTTGGGTTTGATCCTTAGACCAAAATGACACGCAATCAGCGCAATGACCATACCGCATACAACCCCTTTCCCCAGTCCTAGCCACAAATTGGCTATGGGCACAGAATCCGGTAATGCGGTTAGAAAATATCGGTAGTTTAAACCTAGCTGTAATTCTGCTGCGACCATGCCACCCAGCAAGGCGATCGCACTGGTCCACATAACTAATAATGGCATTGCGATGCCGAGGCCAAGAACTTTGGGTAATATCAGGCGCTGGCTATGCGAGATCCCCATAACAGTCAAAGCATCCAATTCCTGGGTTACGCGCATGACACCGAGTTGTGCTGTCATGGATGAACCGGAACGGCCGGCTACCAGGATTGCAGCTAGCATTGGACCCAATTCACGGATAATGCTAATTCCCAATAGATTAATAATGAAGATGTCTGCGCCAAATAGCTGTAATTGTTTGGAAGAGAGATAACTGATTACGATACCAATCAGAAATCCGACCAAAGCTGTGATGCCCAACGCTTGTGCGCCGGTGCGATATAAGTTTGCAGAAATTTCACGCCACGGAATATAAACAGGATGCCGAATTAAGTAAATAACATCAATCAGCAACTGGCCAATTAATATAATCAGACTCAGAGTATGCTGCCATAAAAGTAGCGCTAATCCGCCTAAAGTTGTTATAGGCCATAGCAAATCTCTCCGTTTACCTTCCGGTTGGAGATTAGGAAGATTTTCCAACCGTTTAAACATTTTTTCATGTTCAGGACGCAATTGTAAATGTTCGGGGCGTTGCGCTTTCCAGGCGCGCCATAACATAGCTGTACCCGTGGTATCCATTTGCTGAATACCCGTTAAATCCCAATAAAGATTCTTATTTTCGGCTTGCTGAGTCAGCTCGGCAGCTAGCGGTTCCCAAATGCGTTCCAGCGCCGCTAAAGTGTAATTACCCGTTAGGCTAATATGTGGATAGCCCTGTTTAGTGCAAAGTTGATGCCACTGGTTCATCGTTTTCTGAGAATGGCTGGTGCGTGTTGAATTTGGCTTGGTCTGATTCATAGAAACGCCAATTATGTTTATAACCAATAGCGATAAATTATTAACTAAGCAGGGTTCTCGATAGCCTACATCAAGCGTTCCATGATCTGCCAGAACAAGAAAAACTATTGTATAGGGTTATTGTGAAACAGATTACGCTGAATAAAAGTCTTCAAGCAATAAACGTGTTTATTTTACTTGAGCCATTTCAGAGCGTGCTAATGCCGGATTGTCCGCAAAGTATTTTTTAATCCCTAGATACATCGCATCAGCCATTTTATCTTGGTAGTTTTTACTGCGTAACTTCTCTTCTTCTTTCGGATTACTGAGAAAAGCTGTCTCCACCAGAATGGAAGGGATGTCAGGGGATTTAAGTACGGCAAAACCGGCTTGCTCGACATTTCTTTTATGTAAATGATTAATGCCACCCAGTTGTTTCAGAACATATTCAGCCAATTTGACGCTATCATTAATGGTTGCACTAAGTGACAGATCCAATAGCAACTCTCTAATAGCTTTTGATTTTGATGTGATGTCAATGCCGCTCATCAAATCGCTATCGACACTGTTTTCCTTATTAGCAAGCCAACTGGCCGTAGTTGATGTGGCACCATGCTCGGATAAGGTAAATACCGAGGAGCCGTGTGCGTGCGCCTTAGGATTGGCGTCTGCATGTATCGATACAAACAAATCCGCATTGGCACGCCGGGCATTAATACGCCGCTGCGGCAGTGAAATATAATAATCGTCGTCACGAGTCAGAACAGCACGCATATTCGGTTCTTTGTCGATGCGCTCTTTAAGCCTTCTGGCAATTGCCAAAGTAATGTCTTTTTCGTGGGTGCCTTGGTAACCCACTGCGCCTGGATCTTTGCCGCCATGACCGGGATCAATCGCCACGATGATAATCCGAGGAACCAAGCTTTTCTGTGGCGTCGTACTGGGTTTGCGGTTTTTTGCTGCTTGAAAGCTGTCAGGTTTCTTGGCTGGATTGAGCTGCGGTTTGGATGAATGCGGGCGAATCAGCGGCATCTGATTTGTTTTTTGCTTATTGCTGTTTTGTACCAACGTGGCAACCAATTCATCCAGAACGTCGTTCTCGAAATCAGCGGTGGCGGCGGGATTGATGCGAGCATTCAAATCGGCTTTGGTGGCTTTGTCCGGATGATAAATGTCCAATACCAGTCGATGCGCAAAATTTTCCTTGGGTTCAATTACAAATGTGCGTGGCACAACATTTGATTTTAGATCGAATACCAGCCGGATAACATGGGGAGTAAACTGACCGACACGAATTTTCTGCACAAAAGGGTCGATGGCATCGACTTTCTGAGGTAGCATGGCAAGTGCCTGAGAAAGCTTGGTGCGACTTAAATCGATAATAACGCGATGCGGATTCTCCAGCATACTTAATTCATACTCAAGCGGCTGATTGGATTCCAATGTGATACGGGTATAGTCGGGTGTTAATCCAACACGCACAGATTGAACAGTGGTGTCCACAGCCAGAACAGACGGGCTTAGAAATATAAAGATCAGAATAAAGAATGTCAAAAAGACATTTTCTATGGATGCAAGCTTCCCGCCATTACAATATACGATCATACTGTTTTCTGATTTTTCCATTGTATCAAGCATCGTTTTCCTGTTTCTGTGCCAGCCCGGATTTCAATACTCCGGCCGGTTTCAAGAATGCTGAAGAAAAGCTGTAGATCAGCTTTTGGCAACAAATCACCGGCTTTTTCAGGCCATTCCACCACACAAATTGAGTCTGAATTAAAATATTCGCGGAAGCCTGCTTCTTCCCATTCAAAGTAATCATTGAACCGATAAAAATCAAAGTGATACAAGTATAACTTAGAAATTTTATAGATTTCAACTAAATTATAGGTAGGACTTTTGACTACATGATGATAGTCGAGGCCGTGTAAAATACCGCGCGTCAGTGTTGTTTTCCCTGCTCCGAGATTGCCAAACAGATAAATAATCAATCCGGCATGCAAGGCGACAGCCATTTTTTTACCAAGAGCTAACATCGCTGCTTCATCAGCGAGATAATAAGTCAGGTTCTGTACTGGTTCAGAATCTGTAGAATGATCACTATGCAAGAGAATATCTCAACAAATAAATTACCTGATTATGCCGCCTTAGCGGCTGCCATTAAAGTATGGGGCAAGGAACTCGGGTTTTACGATATCCGAATTGCCGACGCGCTTGTAGATATGGCAGCGGTGGAATCCGGTTTATTCCATTGGCTGGAGCAAGGATATCATGGCGACATGGATTATATGGCGAAACATGGTACCAAGCGTACCCGGCCTGCCGAACTTGAGCCCGGAACGCAGCGGATTATTTCCGTGTGTATGAATTATGCGCCGCCGTCTGCTAAAAATAGCTGGGATGTGATCAATACGGGTGAACAGGCATTTATTTCGCGTTACGCGTTGGGCCGCGATTACCATAAGGTTTTGCGCGCACGCTTGCAGCAGCTGGCCGATAAAATGACGGCAGAAACGGGACCATTTAATTACCGCGTTTTTTCCGATAGCGCACCGGTGATGGAAGTCGCGTGGGCGCAGAAATCCGGATTGGGTTGGCGGGGCAAGCATACTTTATTGTTGTCTCGTCAGGCGGGTTCGATGTTTTTCCTCGGTGAAATGTATGTGGATTTGCCACTACCCGTTGACGATGAGACCGGAAATTATTGCGGCAGTTGTTCCAAATGTATCGATATTTGCCCGACACAAGCGATTGTCGCACCGTATCAGGTCGACGCGCGGCGTTGTATTTCCTATCTCACCATCGAACTCAAAGACAATATCCCGGAAGCGTTACGCCCGTTGATTGGCAATCGCATTTATGGATGCGATGATTGCCAATTGGTATGCCCGTGGAATAAATTCGCCCAAATCACCAACGAAAACGACTTTCATGTGCGCAATGGCATGGATGATGTGTCGCTGGTTGAATTATTCGGTTGGGATCAGGCAACGTTTGAGGCGAAACTGGCTGGCAGTGCAATCCGCCGCATTGGTCATCCGCAATGGTTGCGCAATATCGCCGTCGGCTTAGGCAATGCGCCTTACTCGAGCGCAATCGTTAAAGCACTACAAGCCCGGCTGGATGATGCTTCCGCCTTAGTGCGCGAGCATGTGCAATGGGCATTACAACAACAGAATACGAAAAGAACGGCAACTGAGGAAACATACCATGAATAAACGATCGATTATCGGTACACCGCTGAGTCCGTCAGCCACCAAAGTTATGTTGTTGGGCAGCGGTGAACTCGGCAAGGAAGTCATTATCGCTTTGCAACGTCTGGGTGTCGAAACCATTGCGGTAGATCGCTACGCCAACGCACCAGGGCAGCAGGTGGCGCATCGCGCGCATGTGATCAATATGGCGGACAGCCAGGCACTACGCGCTTTGATTGAACAAGAGCAGCCCGATATCATCGTTCCGGAAATTGAGGCGATTGCGACCGATGTGCTGGTTGAGATTGAACAAATGGGCATAGCCAAAGTAATCCCAACCGCGTGTGCCGCCAGGCTAACGATGAATCGCGAAGGCATCCGCTGCTTGGCGGCAGAGACACTGGGTTTACCGACTTCGCCTTACGCTTTTGCCAACAGCCTGGATGAATTGCGCGCCGCGATTGACGGCAAAATCGGTTATCCCTGTATCGTGAAACCGGTCATGTCGTCATCCGGAAAAGGGCAATCGCGCATTGACCATGCCGGGGAGGTCGAAGCGGCTTGGGATTATGCCGCGAGCGGCAGCCGCGTCAATCAAGGCCGGGTAATTGTCGAAGGCGTGATTCATTTTGATTACGAAATCACGCAACTGACGGTGCGCGCGCTGGATACGAATGGCGATGTGAAAACGCACTTCTGCGAACCGATCGGGCATGTGCAGGTGCATGGCGATTACGTCGAAAGCTGGCAACCGCAAGCAATGTCGCCGGTGGCATTGCAACGTGCGCGTGAAATTGCCCGGGAAATTACCGGTAATCTGGGCGGTCTTGGCATATTCGGCGTGGAATTGTTTATCCAAGGCGACCAAGTCTGGTTCAGCGAAGTCAGCCCGCGTCCGCATGATACCGGCATGGTGACAATGTGCAGCCAGAAGCAAAGTGAATTTGATTTGCATGCACGCGCCATATTGGGATTGCCGGTGGATACTTCCTTGCATGCGCCGGGTGCCAGCGCGGTGATTTACGGACAACTCGAAGCCAATGGCATTGCATTCTCCGGTGTTGTCGAAGCACTCAGCGTGCCGCAAAGCGATTTACGTTTGTTCGGCAAACCCGAGTCGTTTATGCGCCGTCGTATGGGGGTTGCATTAGCGAACGGCGCCAATACAGACGAAGCGCGGAGTCGTGCTAAACTTGCAGCCAGCCGGGTAAAACCTATTCAACCATAGAAAATCAAACAACAATTTAATAAAGGAAAATCATGACGATCGAACAACTCAACACGCAATTCGGTATTGCAGGCCAGGTGGAATTTATCGCAGGCAACGGTGGACTGCCGATGATTCAAGTCAAAACTGCCAAAGCCAAAGCCAAAGCCAAAGCCAAAGCCCTGATCTCGATTCACGCCGGTCAGGTATTGTCGTATCAGCCCGCCGGTGAGCCGGAAGATGTGATGTTCTTGAGCGCGAAAGCGTATTACCAGGACGGCAAAGCGATCAAAGGCGGCGCCCCAATTTGCTGGCCGTGGTTCGGTGCCGATCCGGAAGGCAAGGGAAGGCCAGGGCATGGTTTTGTGCGCAACCGCGGCTGGAATGTGGTAGCCACCGAAGCGTTGACAAATGGCGATATCAAAGTTACCGTTGGGCTGGATGATACAGCGGAAACGCAAGCCATCTGGCCGCACTCGTTCAGCCTGCGGCAGGAAATCGTAATCGGCGACACCTTGAACCTGTCATTGATTACGCGCAACACCGGCAAGGAAAAGTTCACCATTACCCAAGCGTTCCATACCTATTTCAAAGTCGGCGATATTACTCGTGCAAAAGTATTGGGACTGACCGGTTGTGACTATCTCGACAAAGCCGGTGGCGGCAACGCGCAAAAACATCAAACCGGAGACGTGACCATCGACGCCGAAGTCGACCGTATTTATTTAAATGTCAGCAATACCCTGACCATCGACGACGGCGCACTCAACCGCCGCATTCAAATCACCTCCCAAGGCAGCAAAACCGCCGTGGTATGGAATCCGTGGGAGAAAATCGCCAAAGATATGGCGGATTTGGAAGATGCCGATTATCAACGTCTGTTGTGTGTTGAAACTACCAATGCGGCGAACGATGTTGTGGAAGTTGCGCCGGGTGGGGAGTGCCGCTTAACAGCGAATTATTGGTTAATTCGAAATTAAAATGAGGCGATTAGAATCGTATGACTATGAAACTTAACTGACAACTATGAGTTTACGTTTTTATTCTGACTCTTTATATTTAATAAATCGATGAAGTGATTGCAAGTTACAATTATCTACTTGTGATTGCTTCAAATTAATAGAAGAACCTTTTTTAACCTTATACGTTCTTTTGTTCTAATAGGATACTGATTAGCGTGGGCGAAGTAATAAATTTAATTGAAACCATAAAATGGCCACTTTTAATAGTTGGCATTATTATATGGACCCGAAATGATTTACGTCTTCTATTGAAAGAACTTGTTCGAAGGGTATCAGATGGCACTGCGTTTACATCGCCAATTTTATCTATGGAAGAACGGAAAAATTCTGAAATTGGTCGAGATTTTTTAACTCTCTTTGACTCATCTGAAAGCATAATTATTGATTCAACTGTTTTGTTAGGAAAAAATGGAAAACGATTTTCTGAATCAGTTTCTCCAAATATGCCTGCTTGGGTATTTATTCATAAAGTGAGATTGCAACTTGAACCATTTGTCCAGCCATATACTTATTCACAAGAATGGCTTTTAGAATCTAAAGAGACTGGGAGAATATTCCTGGACATTGGTGTAAATCGACCAGATACTAAAGGAGATAAATTTGACGCACGTACTGTAAATGAAGTTGGTATTTACGGTTGTAAAGAACTTATAGTTATAAGTGCAAAAATGCTGAACAATAGCACGTAGGTTGGGCTGCCGAAGAAAGCCCAACATCAAACCTACGGTGTTGAGGATAGGCCAAAATGCTCGCCATTTATAAACTGCATCTTTTTATTTCCTCGAAAATGTTTCACGTTCGCCTGGCAGTCATGAACGATGCTCCCGTAGCCACTCCATGAGCGCTTCATCCATGCGTGTCTGCCAGCCGCTGCCGGTAGCGCGGAACGATTCGACCACTTCGCGCGATAAACGGATAGTAATCCGTTCTTTGGTTACAGCGGCGCGCGGACGGCCTACTCGTTTCAATTTCGCAAACTCGGCATCGGTCAGCGGTAAAGCATCCGGATCGGACATCGCGGCTGCGGTGATGGCTTCATCTTCTTCCGGTGTCGGCAAATACACTTTTTTGCCTGATTTAGTCTTGAGATACATAGCGTTTAACCTCTCTAGCATTTGCCTTACGCAGGCTAATAATGCGGCGATAGTCGCCGCGGTCGGTGAATGCCACATAAAATACGCGTTGTTTTGATGAGCGCGAGGGCGATGATGCGTATTTCACCGTATTCCATGCGCGTATCCTGCCACAATTGAGCGGATTCCCAGTCAAGTTCAGAAGCCAGCGCCATTGATACGCCATGTTTGGCGATATTGGCAGCATCTTTGGTGGGATCGAATGTGATTTTCACATACATAATTGTGCATACAAAAATAATCTTGATCAAGTTATTTCTGGGCACGCCAGGGTTATGTCTTGACATAACGGCCATACAACGACTGAAACATCAAACTGGAATTTTAGTCAATCAGATTCTTTCCTAAAATTTCTTCTGTGTGGTGAGCTATGAGGTTGCTGATCAAAGTTGGGCAGTGCTACAGTTTTTCATGGCCTATTGAGACATGCCCGGCTGTACGGAATAAGTCACTACGATTTATTCCGGCGGTATAGCGCTGCCAATAAAAATAGGGCCCTGGATCGGTTTTGCGGCCGGGGGCGATGTCGGAATGCCCGGCGATATCCTTGATCGGGTAGTGGGCGCACAAGCACTGCGTCAAGGCAGCTAAGGCGGTATATTGCGCATCGGTAAACGCTGTTGTATCACTGCCTTCCAGTTCAATGCTGATCGAGTAATCATTGCAGCGATCTTTACCTTGCCAACTGGATGCACCGGCATGCCAGGCACGATCATGACAGGACACAAACTGTATTGTCGTGCCGTCCCGGCGGATAAAAAAATGCGCGGATACTTTGAGTCCTTGCAAGGATTGATAATACGGATGCGCCTGCGGGTTGATTTGGTTGGTAAATAATTCAATCACGCCATCGCCGCCAAATTCGTTCGGCGGGAGGCTGATGTTGTGGATCACCAATAAGCTGATTTCCGTGCCCGTCGGACGTTCATCATAATTGGGTGAGGCGATAAATTGAGAGGTGTCGAGCAAGCCGTGAGCATCAATGTGCATGATAGAATGGATTAATAATTGTATGTCCATGCATGGTAGCTTACCTTAACAACACTTGAAAACCGGAATCGCATGAAGCAAGGCAAATTCATTACGCTGGAAGGCATTGATGGTGCGGGTAAATCGACTCAGCTTGCCTGGATTGTCGAGCTATTGCAACGTGTTGGAATTCCCACTGTGGTTACCCGCGAGCCGGGTGGGACCGCTTTGGGGGAGAAACTGCGTGATATGTTGCTTGATGGATCACTCATGATTTATCCTGAAACAGAAGCGCTGCTGATGTTCGCTGCACGCCGTGAGCACCTTGGGAGAGTGATCTTGCCAGCATTAAAGGAAGGTCAGTGGGTAATATCGGATCGCTTTACCGATGCCAGCTTTGCGTATCAAGGCGGGGGTAGGGAGCTGGATGCCGGTAAGCTGGATATCTTGGAACATTGGGTGCAAGGCGATTTGCAACCGGACTTAACGCTGTATTTCGATGTGCCGGTGGAAGTAGGGCGACAGCGTGTTAGTCAAGGAGGGAGTATGGATCGATTCGAGCAAGAACAAGCCGGTTTTTTCCAGCGTGTGCGTGCCGCTTATCTAAACAGAGCCAAACAATTTCCTGATCGGATAAAGCTCATCGACAGCAGCCAATCTTTGGCCGAAGTCAAAGCTGCGGTTGAACGAACACTACAATGCGTGCTGAATCATGGCTGATATTTTTATCTGGCAACAGGAAATCTGGCAGAAATTGACGCAGAACCGTAAATTTCTCGGACATGCCTTATTGCTCAAAGGGAAAAAGGGAATCGGCAAATATGAATTTGCGCGCCAACTGGCGAAATCATTGCTATGCACAGCGCCGACTGCAGCGCATAAAGCGTGCGGGGAATGTTTAAGCTGTGGATGGTTTGAGCAAAGTAGCCATCCAAATTTTTATCCGGTCATGCCGGAAGCGTTAACAGTCAATCCAGGTGAGCATAGCGAAAAAGAAGAGGGTGAGGAAAAATCCGGCAGTGCTGCAACCAAGAAACCCGCCAGCCAGCAAATCGGTATCGATCAGATTCGCAAACTGACTGATTTTGTTTATATGACCGGGCATCAAAACGGTTACAAAGTTATCCTGATTTATCCGGCTGAGGCGATGAATACGGCATCCGCCAATGCGCTGTTAAAAAAACTCGAGGAACCGCCGGAACACGTTTTGTTTATTCTGATCACGCATCAAGCGCAGCATTTACTACCGACAATACGCAGCCGCTGCCAGCAGATCGCCATGCCGATACCGGATGTGGAAACTTCTGTGGCATGGTTAAAACAGCAGGCGGTCAGTGATCCGGAAGCTTGCCTGGCTGCCGCCGGTTTTTCTCCGGTATCTGCGTTGTTGCTGGGCAAAGGAGAAAATGCAACACAATACGAGCAATTCATCCAGCAGATCGGCCGCCCCAACCAGCTGGATCCGCTTTCTCTGGCCGCTGCCTTGCAGCAAACGAATCTCTCTGTTGTCGTCAACTGGCTGCAAAAGTGGTGCTATGACTTGGTCAGTTATCGCACCACCGGAAAAATCCGCTACTACTTGAACCAGTTGACTCCAATTAAAACACTGAGCGGACAAATTGACTTGCTGGAATGCATTACCTTTACCCGGGCTTTAAATACCAAGCAACAACTGTCGCATCATCCGCTGAATCCCCGCTTATTTCTGGAAGAGCTGTTCATCGACTATGCCGCGATGATGCGTAATAAATAATCACTTCTTCTCACTGAGCTTCCCCCGAGAAATAGTCTTCCAAGGGTGACGTACAATTAACGTTACATTTGTGAGGAAGACGATGAAGAAGATACCGAAGCAGGAATACACGATCGAGTTCAAGGAGCAAGCGGTCAAGCAAGTGAAGATGGGAAAGTCGATTGGTCTGGTAGCGAAGGA
>NZ_JAYUWI010000049.1:0-47108 GCF_043753625.1 Nitrosomonas sp. | reverse complement strand
TAAAAACAAAAAATCGGGGCAGCGCCGTTCCGCTGCATGAATAGGGTGCCCTCTTAAATTCAATCTATTATTGTCTTGACTGCGGGGTCCACTTTAATTAACCTAGGTGACAACAGTCAACTAACACCATTGAATATTTATTATTCAATGGCCAACATTCTGCGCAATACGATAGCTGATGGTAATATTCAAGATAAACCTCTATCTAAATGGAAAGTTTTTTTAAACCCCACTGTTAAACTAAGAAATATTGGCATAATTTCTGTCTGTCTAGCATCACCGATCTTATTACTTAATCCAGAACAAATACTTATTATTTCTGAGTGGTTAATACCTATTTTATTACCTTTGACTGCATCGATTTGGATAATCTCATATCTAATAAAATATAACGAAATTAAAGCACTCGAGGATATTGATGAACTAATTGAAAGGATGAGTTACGAAATCACTGAAGAACGAAATGCGACGCTGAAGCATGATTCGAGTGTTGGATTCTCAAATAGTATTGGTTTCTCAAAGCATAAAAAAAGACTTCCTATCAAAGCCAGAGAGGCTGAGGAACAGCTTATCAGGATCTTGAGTCATTTGATTAGTCATAATGGGTTATCCAAAAAAGCAAAAATAGTCATTGTAATGGATGAAATAGATAAACTCTCGGATGATGAAGAACTCTCCGAGATTCATCATCACGATAAATCTAGTACACAAGAGCTCGATAAAAACAGCAAAATAAATACTCTGCTCGGTTCACTAAAAAATTTCATTACCACAGCGCCCGTCACATTCTTTTTTATATCAGGACGTGAAACGCTGGATAGATATTATTCAGAGAAAGGAAGCCCAAACTCCCTATACGGCAGCCTCTTTGATCAGGTTTTCGAAATACCCAGTCTTTTATCTGATAAAGGAGAACAACTTAGCGCAAGAAATACACAGCTCTATGCAGGAGTAGCAGAATACGTATGTCGACGCATCAGAAAAACCCCAGAAAAACACGAAAAGGAAGATTCCTATTACACTTTGGAGAAATATAGAGAATCTTTCTATGCTTTTAATATTTCACCGGAGGAGATTCGTTATGGCATTGCTATCCTAATGAATTTCATTTTTTACCTTACCTTTCATTCGTGGGGCAATCCGAAGAAAATTTCCTCGATATTTGAAAGCTTCATCTATCCAGATAAACTCGTTAAGCAATTAGAAAAAAAAGAAAAATTGCTCTTGATTTTGGATGACAAAGAACTGTATAAGGATAACAAACCTAAACAATGGCTAGTTTTCAATGTCAATCACTTGCGAAGTTTTTCTCTCGCATCCGAAATCACCACTCTTTTCCAGCATCATCTTAGTCGCGAAGTCTCACAAATCAGCGACAAACTGACTGTTTCTTCCTTTTCGTCCCTGCATTTTATCCTGAAACTACACTCCTATGGTTTTAAACGCGAATCTCTGCACTTGATGTCGGAGGCTATCAACGTCTATCGTTCCCCTGAACTCAACACGATCGTCGATGACTTGCTGACTAACATTTTTAAATCCTATATCAGGAGAGTGAGAAATGGGCTTTACAGATACCGCTTTCACAGCGGATTTGAACAGGAGCTCCGTTATATCAGCCATGTCAGTGGATTGGAGTCGGCTTCCTTTAACTTTTCACTGGATTCGATGAGATATGTAAAACGGTTTTTTGAAGTCATTCTCGCTAACACCAGCAGTTCGGAAACTGATGTAATTTCCAGGTCGCATATCTCTTTGGGGGATATGTGTACCATCGAACAATCCTATAATGCGGCTTCCATACATTACCACACCGCCAGCAGAATTTTAGCGAATACATTGAAAGAAGAAGGAGCTAGCATCAATCAAGAAACTTTAATGCAGTACATTGAAGTTTTACTTAAGCATGGTGATCTTGAAGAACGTAGGCAGAATTATAACCACGCTGCTGCCATCTACTCAGAAGCAGATTATATTGTTCAAAGTCTTAGTAATGATAAAGAATTGAGTCTTCATCTCCAAAGTGGAGACTCAAAATGGGATTTATTAAAATTACCTTTCTGGGCCGGTCTCTATCTGGATTTGAAACGCAGCCCTCGTCCCTATAAAAAATATATAGCTCACAAAAATAAAAAAATTCAGCCACCAGAACATCTATATCGCTTGGAAGATCAGAGATTCCATTACCGCGCCGCCAGCCTGCATTTCTTTTTAGGTGAAGCAGAATCGGCTATTGAATCCTACAAAACCACATTAGATCATGCAAAATCTGACCCGGATTCTCCACTATCTATTTTTGACGAACGAAATGCCTATATGATCGGCAACGCACTGGTCGGAATAGTTGAGAGCAACTTGGTACTTAAGTCACGTGAGTTATTCGAAATACTCGCAGAATCCGAGGATAAATCAAATAAAGAAAAATTTCTTGAAAATTTATTTGTTTTTGTCTGCAACCCAATGATGCCGTTGAATAAAGAGGATACTTTAGATTCTTTACTAAATACAGCCGCAAAAACTTTTGAGGAAAATCGGCTATACATCAGCGCCGCTATGACGCATATAAAGGCTATCCACTACACCACCTCATTATTAGATTTCTTCGACCATGATTTCTTTAACAATACTAATTTAGCACATGAATCCACATCAATTCGGACAGTTGAGATGCTTAAGTGCAAGCTTGATAGAACGCTGTATCTGGAAATCAAGTGGAGAACCAGAGAAGCAATCAGGTGTATTGATAAAGCACGGCAGCTAGAATCGAATCAGAGCAACAAGACTATGCTGGCCTATGACTACTTAGATAATTGGCGTGATCCAGATGTAATAGAAATTACAACTTTATTCGATATGCTGCTTGGGTCGGATGAAAAAATAGAGAATCCTAATACCTTTTCAGAGGAGAAGATTTTTTGGCCGCATTCACTTTGGACACATAAGCTAGCTTCTTCCCTGTTTTGGGCTAGTTATGTGAAACGCAAGATAGAAAAACCGGATTTTCACAATTCTTACGACGCGATACCGTTACCGAAAGATTTAAGTATGCTCTCAGTCAGATCTACAATCGTCATGCGCTGGACTCATGCGCGTAATTTATGTCGTCAACACATCGATAAAAGACTGGTAGAGATCAAGAGAGCGACTGTAGAAAATCAAGAAACAATTAAATTAGAACTATGCAGTACACTTAAAATCTTTCAAAGTTTAATAAATAAAAGCAAAATAGAGCTCTCAGAAGAGGGAAACACACTCATTGAATATATCGTGCACAAGTATAAGAATGAAAAATCAGAAGACTCGAATCAAGAGGCGCCAAATACTGGTCATCTTCCCATTCCCAAAGTACTAAGAATGGCATATGAAGCCTCCAGACATCTTCACTTAGCTCAAGAATCCAGCCGTATTATTTCTCGAAAAAATCTAGACTTCATTTTTCCACGTTCACCACAACTCTATTTAGCTCAATGGAAATTATTATCAAATTTCACTTCGACTATTCTAATGAATCGCGAAAAAATCACTAAAGATACAAAAATGAAACTGGGCACCATCAGAGATATCTCTTTTTTTCTACAAAAAGTTTTCTTGGATATAGAAAATGAAATGCCTTTCGAAAAAATTCCACCTTCCCATTTTGATTACGAACACATCTATATCCGACTAATGGAGTCCCTTGATAGCTCGACAAGTCTAATTGATAGAAATAGCCGTACACATATGGGTATATTTGAGTATAAATACTTCTGCCATGATGATCACAATGATCCAGAGTTCCGCATGGACTATACACTGGCTTATATGTTCACACCTTTCGCCAAGTATTGGCAAGATGAGGCAAGAGAGATTCACGACAAATTTTTCCAAGCCGCTAGACTACTTTGATGGAGAATCTCCCTCACTGCTTAGGCAAGTGTGAATCATAAAACAGATATCGTCACGAGTCCTGCAAACAAAACACAACCCCCGCCAGCGGCGGCAACGTAATCGCAATCGAATCAGAAAATCCCATCCAGGGCATTGGTACGCTGGCAATATTACCTAAATTGCCGAGGTTGCTGCCGCCATAATAAGTGGAATCGCTGTTGAAAATCTCCCGGTAAATACCACCGACGGGAACACCGATACGATAAGCGCCGCGCGGAACCGGCGTAAAGTTGAGAATCACCAATACAAAGGTACCGTCTTTGGCACGCCGTAGGTAGCTGATCACGGATTGATCGTCGTCCTGGCAATCGATCCAGCTAAAGCCTTCGGCGGCAAAGTCGAGCTGATGCAAGGCAGGGGTGTTTTTATAACACTGATTCAAATCACGGTGTGCGGCCTGAACGCCGGCGTGCTGCTGTTGTTGCAGCAAGGGCCAATCCAGCTCATGGCTCACGCGCCATTCCAGTGTCTGAGCGAATTCATTGCCCATGAAATTGAGTTTTTTGCCCGGCCAGGTGGTCTGAAAGACAAACAATAGGCGTACGTTGGCAAATTTTTGCCAGGCATCGCCGGGCATTTTGTTGAAGAGAGAGCCTTTTCCATGCACCACTTCGTCATGTGAGAACGGCAATACAAAGTTTTCTGTATATGCATACAGTTGGCTGAAGGTCAGTTTATCGTGGTAATAGCGCCGGTGAACGGGATCTTGCTGCATATAGGACAACGTGTCATGCATCCAGCCCATATTCCATTTCATTGAAAACCCCAGGCCGCCGACATAGGTTGGGCGCGATACGGCCGGCCAAGCGGTAGATTCTTCCGCCAGGGTCAACGCGCCCGGAAACTCCTCGTGCACCATAATATTCAGCTCGCGCAGAAAATCGATCGCTTCCAGATTCTCCCTGCCGCCATATTTATTCGGCAGCCATTCGCCTTCTTTGCGCGAATAGTCCAGATACAGCATGGAAGCCACTGCATCGACACGCAATCCGTCCAGATGAAATTCGGATAGCCAATAATGCGCGCTGGATATCAGGAATGATTTGACCTCGTTGCGACCATAATTAAAAATATAAGTGCCCCAATCCTGGTGAAATCCAAGACGCGGGTCTTCATGTTCATACAATGCCGTGCCGTCAAAACGCGCCAGTGCAAATGCATCTTGCGGGAAATGCGCGGGTACCCAATCGAGGATGACACCGATATTTGCCTGATGGCAGGCATCGACGAAGAACCGGAAATCATCGGGTGAACCGTAGCGGCTGGTAACCGCAAAATAGCCGGTGGTTTGGTAGCCCCACGATTCATCCAGCGGATGTTCTGAAACGGGCATTAATTCGATATGGGTATAGCCCATTTCCTGCACATAAGGCAGCAGGTGCTGTGCCAATTCCCGGTAGGTGTAAAAACGGCCATCCGGATGCCGCTTCCACGATCCGGCATGCATTTCAAGAATATTTAATGGCGCGTGCAGCCAATCCCAATTGGCGCGATTCGCTATCCACGCTGCATCGGACCACTCGTAGGCACTGTTGGCTGGCGTCAGTGCTGCCGTGTTGGGGCGCAGTTCATAGCGATTGGCGTAAGGGTCTGTCTTAAGAACAATTTCCCCGCTATCGCGATTGCTGATCTCGTATTTGTAGAGTGAATCCGGCAACAGCCCTGGAATAAACAGTTCCCAGACGCCACTGGCGTGGTGTACCGCCATCGGATGAATGCGCCCGTCCCAGCGATTAAAGTCACCGGCTACGCTGACACGCCCGGCGTTGGGCGCCCATACCGAGAAACGCATGCCGTCCACACCGGCATTCTTGACCTGCTGCGCGCCGAGCATCCGGTAAGCCTGCCGCAACTTACCTTCATTAAACAGATACAAATCATGATCAGAAATCTGCGGTGGAAAAGCATACGGATCATAAGTTTCATAGACGGTATGCTTTGCCCCTTTTTCTTCGACCCGCAATCGATACGGCATATCAGGCTGTGATTCCCCATGCCACTCGAAAATCCCATACGGATGAATCCGTTTCATCGGCTCAAAACCGATGGCTGTCTTGATCCAGACATTCACATCATAGGGACGAAATACGCGCACCAAAGACTGACCGTGCTCCTTGTGCAATCCAAGATACGCAAATGGATCGTGGAGCTGCGCGTTCAGTAGTGCGTTCTGCAATAAATTGGTTTTATGTAGGGTGATCACATTTGATAGACTGGTTAACGGGTATAGAATGAATTATAGCTTGCCTGCCACCTTATACTACTTATACTGCGATTAACAATTAAAATAAACAAAGTATAAGAAAATGCCATAATGCGATACTATATATTGAGATGAATCGGGGAGGGTTACATCGCTATGGAAAATAAAGAACGGATGTATGCGAACAAATCCCAAGCAGAATCCACAACCAGCACACGATTCCACAGCAGTGTGACGCACAATACGCTTGCATTGATATTAGCCGGCGGGCGGGGCAGTCGTTTGCATCAATTGACGGATTGGCGCGCCAAACCGGCAGTCCCTTTTGGCGGAAAATTTCGTATCATTGATTTCCCGCTTTCCAACTGTGTTAATTCGGGTGTCCGGCGTATCGGCGTGGTTACGCAATACAAGTCACAGAGCCTGATCCGTCATATCCAGCACGGCTGGAGCTTTCTCGATGGGCGCTTTAAAGAATTTGTCGAACTGCTACCCGCGCAGCAACGGACCACAGAAACCTGGTATCAAGGAACAGCCGACGCGGTTTTCCAAAATCTCGACATCCTGCTACGCCATGATCCAAAGTATGTCCTCATCCTGGGCGGAGATCATATTTACAAAATGGATTACAGCAAATTATTGGCTGAGCATCTAGAGAAAGGGGCTGACATGACCGTGGCCTGTCTCGAAATCCCACTGCAAGAAGCCAGTGCTTTTGGTGTCATGGGTGTGAACGATGAATGGCAGGTAACCAGTTTTGCTGAAAAACCAGAAAATCCAGCACCGATTCCCGGTCAATCCCAAAAAGCACTGGCAAGTATGGGAATCTATGTTTTTAATGCCGCGTTCCTTTATGAGCAATTAATTCGTGACAGTAAAATTAATGAGTCGTCGCATGACTTTGGTAAAGACCTGATTCCCTATATGGTGCCTCGTTATCGTGTATTTGCACACCGTTTTTTAAACAGTTGCGTGAATATGGCATCAGGAATACCTTACTGGCGCGATGTGGGAACGGTGGATGCTTATTGGGAAGCTAATTTTGATCTGACCACAGTGACCCCGGAACTCAACCTCTACGATGAAGATTGGCCGATTTGGACGCACCAAGAACAGTTACCGCCAGCCAAATTCGTTTTTGATGATGAAGATCGCCGTGGTCAAGCACTGGATTCTTCCGTGTCAGGCGGTTGCATTATCAGCGGTGCGACGGTGCGCCGTTCTCTGCTTTTTTCCAATGTAAAAGTGCGCAGCTATAGCAGTGTCGAAGATTCCGTCATACTACCCAATGTTGAAATAGGCCGATATGCCCGTCTACGACGTGTCGTCGTGGAAAAACAATGTATCATCCCTGAAAGACTGGTAGCGGGATATGATGCCGAGGAAGATCGCAAACGATTCTATGTGACTGAGAAAGGCATCACATTGATTACACCGGAAATGTTAGGGCAGAATGTTCATCATGTGCGTTAACTACAGAAAATTTTTATAAGTATTCTCATTTTTACATGAAGCAATTAAACCTTGTCGTGTTATGGCACATGCATCAACCGGATTACCGGGATTATGTAACCAAAGAATTCGTTTTACCGTGGGTTTACCTGCATGCCATCAAAGATTATACCGATATGGCCTATCACCTGGAGATGCATCCGGGAACCAAAGCGGTAATCAATTTTGTCCCGGTACTGCTGGATCAATTGGAAGATTTCACTGAACAGTTTTCCATAGGACAGACACGTAGTCCTCTGCTGCGTCTGTTAGCTGAACCCGATCTCGAACACATCACTATGCAGGATCGGCTATATTTGTTCGACAGCTGCTTTCTCAGCAATCATGAAACGATGCTGAAACCTTATCCCGCCTATAAGCGCCTGCATGAGCTCTATAACACTCTGAGTCAGCGCGGCGAGCGGGAATTAACCTATTTCTCCGGGCAATATCTGGCCGATCTGCTGGTGTGGTATCACTTGGCCTGGATGGGTGAAAGTGTGCGCCGGAATAACCAATTCGTGATGCAGTTGATGGCAAAAAGTGATGGATTCTCGCATGCGGATCGGCTGCAATTGTTCAATCTGATCGGTGAACTGATCCAGAATTTGATTCCACGCTACCGCAAACTCT
This sequence comes from Nitrosomonas sp., assembly GCF_043753625.1. Taxonomy (GTDB): domain Bacteria; phylum Pseudomonadota; class Gammaproteobacteria; order Burkholderiales; family Nitrosomonadaceae; genus Nitrosomonas. The sequence continues at coordinate 38,854 of NZ_JAYUWI010000049.1, read as the reverse complement.
CTGAGTCGGGTCAAATTGAATTATCCACCACGCCACATTATCATCCGCTTGCTCCGCTGATGATAGATTTTTCTTCCGCCCGGGACAGTCAACCCGATGTCACCTTACCGGCGCATGATATTTATCCAGGCGGACGTGGCCGTGTCGCATTTCATCTGTCCTCAGCAATCACCAGTCACACACAGCGTTTTAACGAGAAGCCTTCCGGTATCTGGCCTGCTGAAGGCGCCATATCAAACACCTTATTAAAAATTCTGACAGAGCAGAATTGCCATTGGAGCGCCAGTGGGGAAGGTGTTCTGGTGAATAGCCTGCGCGCCGCTTACCCGGGTGCGTCCTTGCTGGATCGCAATAGTTATTTATATCACCCCTATCGGATAGCCGGAGAGGCAGAGCAAGTCACTTGTTTTTTTCGTGATGATCATTTATCCGATTTGATCGGTTTTGAATATTCCAAATGGTTTGGACGCGATGCGGCGGAAAATTTTATACAATCTCTAGAACGTATTTACCATAACACACCGGCTGAGAAAAACCCGGTTGTCAGCATCATCCTGGATGGAGAAAATGCTTGGGAATCCTATCCTTACAACGGATTTTATTTTCTTGACGATCTCTACAGTTTACTCGACAACCACCCGTTTATCCGCACCACAACGTATCGTGACTATATTGCCCGCGCTGAAAATAAAGATAATATAACGACATTACCAGCACTGGCTGCCGGTAGCTGGGTATATGGAACATTTTCCACGTGGATTGGTGACAAGGAAAAAAATTGCGCCTGGGACATGCTTTGTGCGGCCAAAAATAGTTTTGATCTGGTGATGCAGAGCGGCCAGCTGACTGATGAAGAAAAAATCCTAGCCAGCCGGCAACTGGCATCTTGTGAAAGCTCCGACTGGTTCTGGTGGTTTGGTGATTACAATCCAGCGCATTCGGTGGCCAGTTTCGATCAGCTGTTCAGAAAGAATCTGATTAATCTTTATCTTTTACTTAAACTGCCAACACCTGCAACAATACTTGAACCCATTAGCAAAGGGAATGAACAAACGGAAGCAAGCGGCGCCATGCGGCGATCTTCATAACACCTGATTGATTTCAAGCTGCATTGCGCAGCGATTGAGATTGGGTTTTCAGTTGCCCAGGTTTTTAAAACGATTACCGGAATAATTGAATGTCACAACCTGTATCGCTACTTTTTGGTGTTCACGCACATCAACCCGTCGGCAACTTTCCCAGCGTACTGACTGACGCACACTTGCGTTGTTACAAACCTTTTCTACAAGTACTCTATCGCTACCCGGACTTTCGTTTTGCAGTCCACTTTTCCGGCTGGCTGCTTGATTACTTGATGCAACATTATCCCGAAGATATGGCGTTACTCCGTGAGATGGTTATGCGGAAACAAGTCGAGTTGTTCGGCGCGGGCGATACTGAACCGGTTCTGGCGGTTATTCCAAACCGTGACCGGATCGGACAAATTCAAACCTTCTCCAACAAACTGGCAGCAAAGCTAGGGCAACGCCCGCAAGGTGCATGGTTGACAGAACGCGTGTGGGAATCAACCGTAGTCCCGGCACTCGCGGATTGCGGAATCCGTTATGTGATTGTCGATGACTACCATTTTCTCTGTGCCGGCAGAGCACCTGCGGAATTAAATGGTTTTTTCACCACCGAGGAAGATACACGAACACTCGACTTGTTCCCGATTTCTGAAAATCTACGCTATAAAATTCCGTTTTCCCCCGTTGAGGAAACGATCGCTTATCTGGAATCATTGGCAGATAATCATTCATCACATTCCAGCGCCGCCGCGATTTATTTTGATGACATTGAGAAATTTGGCATCTGGCCGGAAACCTACCAGTGGGTCTATGAAAAAGGCTGGCTTGAGCAATTTATCCAAAGCGTGCTCGCATCAACAAAAATTTGTACCCGGCACTACAGCGAATACCATGCCAGTGAAAAAACGCGGGGCATAGTCTATCTACCCACAGTATCTTATATTGAAATGAATGAATGGACGCTGCCTGCACAATCTGCTAATACCTACGCAGACCTGGTCCAACAGGCCAAGTCAAGTGGCTGGTATGAACACAAAAAAGCATTCTTGCGCGGCGGTATCTGGAAAAACTTTTTTTCACGTTACCCTGAATCGAACTGGATGCACAAGCGCATGTTAGGGCTTTCTACGCGATTAAACGCATTGCCGGAAAAACATCGTACGAACTTGATGCAACAAAAGCTCTATGAATCCCAGGCCAATGATGCTTATTGGCATGGCTTGTTCGGTGGTTTGTATCTTCCGCATCTGCGACGCGCTGTGTACGGAGCGCTCGTTGAGCTGGAAGCATTGTTGGATGCCCTCATGCCACGTCCAATTTCTCATACCGAAGATACCGATCTGGATGGCGTGAAAGAAGCTTATCGCCAGAATGGCATACTTCAAGCGGTCATAAAACTGGATAGTTTTGCCAGTATTTGTGAATTGGATGCTTACCGGCTGAAACATAATTTTGGCGATACACTGCGTTGCCAGGTCGAGCACTATTACCAGAAAATTCAGCCGGGTGAGCGTCAGGTATCCAATCATGCCGCCCCGGGGATTGCTTCGGCGCATGACAGAATCAGCTATAAACACGAAATTAATGCAGAAGATATCGAAGCGGACGACCACCCCAGAAGTTTGTTCGTAGATCGTCTGGATGGAACGTTTATCACTTATCAATCCAAAGCTGCAGCACTTGAAAATAACCACTTTCAATCCGAAAACACCGCGTATCCGATTCACAAACACATCATACTTGACAATAATCAACTACAAGTCGCCTATCGTTTTACCGCCAAAATGGCACAAGCGTTCAGTACCGAAATTAATCTCGCGATGCCCAGCTGCGACGGCATGGGCGGACGTTACATTTACCGGGGAGAAATTCCCGGCGGTTTCGGACAAGTCCTTGAGCTGACTGGTTTGACTGAAATAACACTGGACGATGATACGCTAGGCGGCAGTATTGTGCTCAAAACCTCCTCCCCGGTGACGTTTATTGCACAACCGCACTTCTCGGTATCACAATCCGAGAGCGGATTTGAGAAAATTATGCAGGCAACTACGCTCTTGCTGGAATGGCCAATCACGGCACAAGAATTGGTTATCACACTGGAAATCAATGCAAGGGAAATTTAGCCGTGCGGTATGAGAAACTAATCCAGCGATTACCCACTTTAGATTCATGATCCTCAGCGATTAAAACAAACCTATGTCATTTCTTACTCAATCACCTGCTTGGCTTGCCTTACAAGCACATCAACCTATCATGGCACGGCAACATTTGCGTGCGTTATTCCACAACGATCCGCAGCGCTTTGAAAAATTTTCTCTCGTTTTCAACGATATTCTGATCGATTTTTCGAAACAGCCAATCACTCGTGAAACGATAGATTTACTGCTGGCGCTGGCTCATCAACAAGAACTGCCCAGCTGGATTACGCACATGTTCTCGGGAGAGAAGATCAATTCAACGGAACACCGTGCCGCACTGCATATTGCCCTACGTGGCGAACAGGCCATTGCAGTGGATGGTGTCGCGATCATGCCTGAGATTAAGCGGGTATTGAAACAAATGGAGCACTTTTCGATCGCCGTACACAGCGGTGCGCGCAGAGGCTATACGGGGGAAATTTTTACCGATATCGTTAATATTGGTATCGGTGGCTCGGATCTCGGACCGGTGATGGTGACCGAAGCGCTCAAACCGTATCAATTAAACGGTATCACGCCGCACTTTGTTTCAAACATTGATGGCACTCAATTATCCGAAACGTTGCAGCATCTTGACCCAGCCACAACATTGTTTGTGATTGCCTCAAAAACTTTCACCACACAAGAAACGCTCACTAATGCAAATTCTGCGCGAAAATGGTTTCTGACTCATGGCGGCAGTGAAAAAGATATCGCGCTGCATTTCGTCGCAGTTTCGACCAATCGTTCTGCCGTGGAAAAATTCGGTATTAATCCCGACAATATGTTTGAGTTCTGGGATTGGGTGGGTGGACGCTACTCATTATGGTCAGCGATTGGTCTACCGATTGCTTTGGCCATCGGCATGGATAATTTTTATTCGTTGCTTGCGGGCGCCCACGAAATGGATCAACATTTTTCCACAGCCCCGTTCGCAGAGAATCTTCCGGTTATGCTGGGTCTGATAGGTATCTGGCAAATTAATTTTTTCGGTACGTCAGCGCATGCAGTGCTGCCGTACGATCAATCCATGCACCGCTTCCCTGCCTATTTACAACAATTGGAAATGGAGAGTAATGGCAAACGGGTTACCCGTGATGGAGAAGTCGTCGACTATGCGACCGGATCAGTCGTTTGGGGTGAACCGGGAACCAACGGGCAACATGCTTTCTACCAGCTATTGCATCAAGGGACACAAACCGTTCCGATTGATTTCCTGGCCCCTTGCCAAAGCCATCATCCGATGACACAACACCACCGTATGTTATTGGCCAATCTCTTTGCCCAGACTGAGGCATTGATGGCTGGTAAGAATGAACAGGAAGTGCGTACTGAACTAGTATCACAAGGGTTGAGCGGTGAGCCCCTTGAACAGCTATTACCGCATAAAGTTTTTCCCGGAAATCGTCCAACTACTTCCATTTTGTTCAAAAAACTCAACCCAAAAACGTTGGGCGCGCTTATTGCACTGTATGAGCATAAGGTTTTTGTCCAAAGCGTGATCTGGAACATCAATCCTTTTGACCAATGGGGTGTGGAACTGGGTAAACAGCTGGCCGGAAAAATCCTGACCGAACTGGAGCAAGACATAGCAGTGGTTTCTCACGACGCATCCACTAACGGCTTGATCAATTATTTCAAAGCGAATCAGTAAACATACTCCCCATGCCGTCATCCCAAGAACTCCGTGTTCTGTTTATTACTTCCGAAGTTTTTCCGTTGTGCAAAACCGGTGGCCTGGGCGATGTCAGTGCCGCACTGCCGGCGGCGCTGCGGTCGCTGCAAAACGATGTAAGGCTTTTGCTACCGGGGTACCCGAAAGTTTTGGCCGGTGTTAAATACAAATCCAAGGTAGCCGAGTTCAATACCTTGCCACAATTTCCGCCCGCCACACTGCTCTCAGCGCGATTATCACTGAGCAAGTCTGAAAAAATTCCAGTCTTTGTGATTGACTGTCCAGGGTTATATCACCGCGAAGGCGGCCCTTATATGGACACGCTTGGACGCGACTGGCCGGATAATGCATTACGTTTTGGCTTACTGTCGAAAGTTGGCGCCATTCTATCCAGCGACGCCAGTCCAATTGCCTGGCGCCCGCATATTGCGCATTGTAATGATTGGCAAAGTGGCCTCACCCCCGCTTATCTGCATTATCATCTTGGGAAAAAAGCGGCCACACTGATGACGATCCACAACCTCGCATTTCAGGGTATCTTTCCACCCGGCAGTGTTATCCAGTTGGGATTGCCTCCGGAGAGTTTCGATGTCAACGGTGTTGAATATTATGCCAACATGTCATTTCTCAAAGCAGGACTCTATTATGCCGATCATATCACCACAGTCAGCCCCAATTATGCAGAGGAAATTCAAACCGAACCATTGGGTTTTGGCTTGCAAGGATTACTGTCCACACGCCGCCGCCATCTCACCGGCATTATCAATGGCATCGATACCCGGGAATGGGATCCTGCTACAGATCCTCATTTGGTGAAAAACTATACCAGCAAGAAACTATCCGATAAAGCCGCGAACAAAAGCGCTTTACAGCAGCAGATGGGGTTAGCGGTTGATGCCGATATCCCATTATTCGGTGTAGTCAGCCGTTTGAATCACCAGAAAGGTACTGATCTGTTGGTACAGATCGCATCCCAACTGGTAAAAATACCCGCTCAACTGGTTGTGCTCGGTAGCGATCATGCTGAACTGGAACACCAATTATCCACATTGACTCAAGCTTATCCCGATGCAATAGCTGTCCGTATCGGTTTTAATGAAGCCTTATCGCATTTAATTGAAGCAGGCGCAGATTGCTTCCTGATGCCATCGCGTTTTGAACCATGCGGTTTGAATCAAATGTATAGTCAGCATTACGGCACACCGCCAATAGCCCATGCCACCGGCGGTCTGTTGGATACGGTGGTGAATTACACACCGGCAAAGCTTGCCGACGGAAGTGCCAGTGGCTTTTTATTTTACCCAATGACCGCCGACAATCTGCTGAGCACGATAAAACGTGCAGCGCTCGCTTATCATAATAAAAAAATCTGGCAGCGCTTGCAGAAAAACGGTATGGCAAAAGATTTCAGTTGGCACGCCAGCGCAGCGGCTTACCGGGAAATCTATTTGTCGTTGTTATCCTGATCCCAGGATCCTGACTACTCGTAATAATGCCATCAACGCATGCAGTACAAGACAGCTATCAATCAAGCGCTTCCACATTAAAAGCACCGCACATGGATAGATCGGATTCGTTGACGTCAGGAAGTTGCGCCGCCAGAGCACGCAGTGCCGTGCGCAAGCCTTCTTCCAGAACCGGATGATAAAACGGCAGACGCAGCAACTGCTGCACCGTAAGCGAGCGATCAATAGCCAGTGCCAGCAAATGTGCCATATGTTCGCCAGCAGGTGCGCACATTTCCGCACCCAATAACCGGCCGCTTACCGCATCGGCATAAAGACGCTGAATGCCCTTGTTCCGCTGGCCGGCACGCGCCCGTCCCTGGCGGTCAAAATGCACCTCTCCAACTAGAATCTTTGCAGGATCGAGTGCCTGAAAGCGACTGCCTACGACTGCAATGTTCGGGTCAGAGAAAACGATAGCCAGTGGTGTCCGGCGTGTAAAACAAATCGGATTAGGGCGCGTGGCATTAAGCCCAGCGATGTATCCTTCATCGGCCGCTTCATGCAGCAGCGGCACTTGGTCATTCGCGTCACCCGCCATGAATACCGGCAGATCGGCCACTTGCATGGTACCTGGATTTACAGGCGGCATGCCGTGTTGATCGAGCGGGACTCCCAGTGCCTCGAGACCCAGATTGTCGATATTCGGACGACGCCCCAATGCAGCAAGCACACAATCGACCACCAATTCTATCTTTCCGGCACGTACCTGCACGCCTTCGCCCACTCTGCTCAACTCGGCTTTCTCACCCAGATGCAGAGGGAATTCGCTCCCTAATAGATCTGTCGCCACTGCAATCACTTCCGGGTCTGTTAATCCAGCGATCGCTTGGCTACCGCCAAATGCCACCACTTTAATACCAAGCCGGGAAAGCGCCTGCGCCATCTCGGCACCGATAGGCCCCATTCCTACTACTGCCATGCGTGCGGGCAGAGTCTCCTGCTCAAACAAGGTATCCGTCGTAAGCAGCCGATTCCCCAATGAATTCCAGGGCGCAGGTACAATCGGACTCGATCCGGTAGCAATAATAATTTTGTGCGCACGCAATTCCTCACCATTGACTTCCAATCTATCCGGCGCAAGCAGACGCACACGCCCGGAAATGGCTCTTTCGCCCAATTCTTCTGTCGTTTTTACTGTACTGGCAACAAAATCATCACGCAACCGCCGCACACGCCGCAGCACGGCAGGAATATCAAGCGTGAGCTGATCGGCACCGCGAATACCGAATTCTTCAAAAGTATTGCGACGATGAAAGGCATTGGCTGCTTCGATCAGCGTCTTGGATGGCATACAACCCACCCGCGCACAGATAGTGCCCCAGGGCCCGTCATTAATAATCACAAAGCGTTGCGTGTATTTTCTTACCTCTCGCAGCGCGGCCAAACCTGCGCTACCCGCTCCAACAATAATCACATCCAGCATTTCATTCATAGCAGTTTCCTCCGATGATAACGGCAATTCAGTACTGTGCCCGTTTGTAGTTCATGGTTCCGGTGTTCCCGTATCTTGATTTCCTAAATCCAAATCAGTACGTGCTCCAGCGGCAAGTGCCTGGTACTTTGCTTTGAAAGCATCGAGATTTTCTTCTTCAAGTTCCTCCAGATCAAGCAAAGCGTTGTGCGCACCCTGAGTCGCACGGATCAATTCATCCAGCTTTACCTGGATCGCCTCGGTATCGCGATTCTGTGTATTCTGGATCAAGAAGACCATCAAGAACGTGACGATCGTAGTCCCTGTGTTGATGACCAACTGCCATGTGTCACTGAAACCAAACATTGGGCCTGTGATGACCCAGACAACAATGATTGCGACAGCTAAAGTGAATACACGCGGACGGCCGCAGAAATGGGCCGCCGCCTTTGCAAACCGGGAGTACCAGATAGCGCTACGCATACGACAACATTTCTCCTTCGGCACTTAACCGGCGTTGGAAGAGCGGTGTAATACCCTTATAAAGCGCTACACCTCTGACTTGGCGTTTAATTCTGGTTCATTCTTGCTCGCACCTCGAATGTTCAGAAATGCCAATGCAATCTGCAAGACAACGAGCGCATGCGCATGGGCATGCCATCCCCAGACTAGCCAAAGAAAGTTGCTGAGTAGAGAACACCAGAAACCGAATTTACGCCTGCGCTTGTCCTGGGAAGCAATCAGCCATACGGCGGTTATTGTAACGACCATTGCAGGCCACTGGAGTTGATGTAGATAATCCATAGCTTTGACTAAAAGGACGGCTTAAAGCGTCCGCATGAAGGCTAAAAGATCCTTCTTCTCCTGTTCATTCAGCTTCAACTCCAACACGAGATTGAAAAATTCCACCGTGTCCTCCAGCGTTAGCAGTCGGTCGTCATGCAGATACGGTGGTGAGTCTTTGATGCCGCGTAGCGGGAAAGTCTTGATCGGACCGTCGGCTGATGCTTTGCGGCCGTTAATCGTGATCTCCTTGAAAAACCGCTCGACCTTCAAGTTGTGCATGAGGTTGTCGGTGTAGTATGGCGGGGTATGGCAAGTCGCGCACTGACCCTTGCCGAAGAAGATCTCCTGGCCGCGCCGCTCTTTTTCATTGGATTTAGCAGGATCAAGTTTACCCAAGATATTCAGCTTCGGCGCGGGCGGAAAGTCGAGCAGTGCCTGAAACTCTGCCATGAAATGCACCTGACTGCCACGTTCGAGGATGTTGGTGCCTTTGCGCGACGCATCAGCCGGGATACCATCAAAATAGGCAGCGCGTTGCTCAAATTCTGTGAAATCTTCCACACTTTTCAGTGCCCGCTGCGAACCGAACAGACGCTGAATGTTCACACCCCTTAGCGTGGGTGTGTCTAACCGATGACGATATTCGTTGGGCCGAGCATCTCCGGCCGTATGTGTAGCCGCGTTCGTATGACCGTTTGCATGACAATCGAAGCAAGCTACGCCCTGATGCGCAAGCAAACTGCGGCGGTCTTCAGTGGCATTGAACTGCTGCTGGGGAAACGGCGTAACCAGCAACCGTAATCCTTCGAGTTGTTTGGGATTAAGAATATCTTTGAACAATTCATTGAAGTTTCTGAGCGTCACCAATTTCCCTTGCGAAACGTCGCCTAAATCCGGCCGCGTCGTCAAATAAATAGGGGCTGGAAATTCGGGTAGTAGATGTTGCGGAAGATCGAAATCGAGGTCAAAACGCATCAGATCGAGTCCAGTCTGACGCTTAGTTTCGTCAATGAGCGGCTGCGGAAAAACCATACCACCTGCTTCGTGATGCGGATGTGGCAAAGGAAGAAAACCAGCAGGCCAGAGATTTTTGCTCTTGATATCTTCCGGTGTCATGGCGGCGAGTTTCTCCCAGGTCATGCCTGAGGGCAAACGCGCACGCACGCCCTCCTGCACCGGTTTTCCATTGGACATAGTAACGTCCTGGGCTGGACGATCAACAAGATCATAACGCTCCAAGAGTAATGCTTGATGGCGTTTGGCGAATTCCGGCTTCTCATTCTGGAGGCGTTTGACTAGCGTGGCGAAATCTTCTTCGGCGGCAATCGCTACAGCGCCACAGATAAGTAAGGTGGCGGCCAACATAGCCGAAGACCAATAAATACGGATTCTTGAGTTCATAATTTTCCTTCCTTCTTCCCGTTTGCAATACATCTCATAATCCTGGCATTAGCAGGCTGTTGAAAAACTACCTACCTACCCACCTGTCGTGATTCAAATAAAATATTAAAACCGTAGAGGGAAGGTTATCGTTGGATTTCGTTCCTCAATTCAGCTTAAGCGTGGTGGCAGCAATTTTACGACAGCTCTCCGCGCATTCGCGACAGGCCTTGACGCAATCTTCCATACCACCGATCTCCTCGCAGCTCTTGGCGCAGGCATCGCAGATCTCGGCACAGACTGCACAAACCTTCTGATGAAAGGCCGAGCCGCTTAACATAAAGTTAGTCGATGCTTGGCAGATTTCTGCACAGTTAATCATAAGGCGAAAATGACTGGCTTCGACGTGTTTGCCGCCTACCACAAGACAATGGGTCATCGCGGTATGCAAGCAGGTTTCGTGACAGTGACTACATGCATCTATGCACGCCTGCATGTTGGTATCGTTCATGTTGTATTCTCCAGTAAGGTGATGTACGAAGCGACTTGCATCCATTCAGCTTGCTTGAAAGAAAGCTACAGACATGAATTGCAATTACACAAAAGATACGGGGCGCGAAAAGAAGCGTCTGTACGCTATCGCACTTTGAGCGATCAAACAGATTTATGCTAACATCTAGACTGTCAAACGATTTTCTTAAAACATCAACGACTTCCAGACGAATTGACGATGCAGGTCAAGGCCGGAATAATTTGGATAACCATTATGCCCAAGGTAGAAAAAGCCTCCTCCAAAATACAGAATCTGCTTCTGGCAGCCTTGCCGAAAAGCGTATTCGACACGATTGAGCCTTCGCTAAAACTAGTCGATCTGAAACTCGATGAAGTCCTATGGGAAATGGACGAACAGCGCAAACATATCTATTTTCCCACTAGCGCCATGATCTGTTTGCTCTATGAAACAGAAGATGGCGAATCGATCGAAGTTGGAATGACTGGTAGGCTGGGTATGGTTGGCATTGTCACTTTTATCGGCGATGCCCGAATGGCTAAACGGGCCGTTGTCATGAATCCCGGGCAGGCCTATGTGATGAAGGCCAAAGATGTTGAAAAATTTTTTGAGGAAATACCGGATTTTCAGGGCATCTGTATGCTTTATACACAGACGTTGCTTGCCCAAATCTCTCAGAATGTGATCTGTAATCGTCTGCATTCTATCGAACAACAGCTATGCCGGCTTCTGCTGATCATTAACGACAATCTGCAAACAACAACCATTCATATGACGCACGGCCGCATCTCCAACATACTGGGTGTGCGCCGTGAAAGCGTTTCCGCTGCGGCCGCACAACTTCAGGACGAAGGGCTTATCAAATATACTCGCGGCAAAATAGAATTGCTTGATCGAAAGGGTCTGCTGGTAGCCGCGTGTGAGTGTTACGAGGTTGTTAAGGATCAGTACGAAAGGATACTGGGAAAATATATTTCCCAGCATGACTCGTAATGACACTTTGCCAGCAATCCTTATCGAGGCTTCAGGTACTTCAGCATAGAATCAGCGCCTGAAATCTCATAAGGATCCGTAGGGCAATTGTCTGAAAAACCTGGCTCAACGAACATTTTCTCGATCTGCTTATCCTGAACAACCATGGAATAGCGCCAGGAACGCATGCCGAATCCTAAGTTCGATTTATCTACAAGCATTCCCATCTTGCGAGTGAACTCGGCATTGCCATCGGGCAGCATAAATATTTTCTCGACTCCCAAATGTTTACGCCATTGATACATAACAAATGCATCGTTCACCGACAAGCAAATCACCTCATCAATACCCAACGTTTTGAAATCATCATAGTGCTTCTCGTAACCGGGCAAATGTGCAGTAGTACACGTCGGGGTGTATGCGCCGGGTAACGCGAATAATACAATTTGCTTATTCTTAAAAATATCGTCCGTTGTAACATCCTGCCAGCGAAATGGATTATCGCCACCTATCGATTCATCGCGCACGCGCGTTTTAAAAGTTGCACTGGGGACTTGCCATTGCTCTGTCATGATTGCCTCCTCGTTTTATTGCGCTATCTCTCAACTACTACACTGAATGAGCGGGTATCCGGGACTCATCCTACCCGTCCTAAAGAAAAGCAAAAATCGGCGAAACTCGCGCCAGTCTGTTGCCGTATTCCGATTAAACCGCTTTTGTCTCTGAAAAAGTCTCCACAGCACCCGGCCGTCGCAACATTTTATCCACATCACCCTGGTGCATCTCTTCCGCAGCAATCATCCGGCGCGCGTACTCTTCAAGCATCACGAACTTATCATCCACCAGGGACAACAACTCTTTGTACACCGCCAGCGCCGCACGCTCATGTTCCAGAGATTCACGCAGTATGTCGCCAATATCATGTTGATGAGTTTCCAGTAAAGGGCCGATTGCCAAGGACGGATGCGCCCCCAGGTAGGTGATCATCTCGCCTGCTGCTCGCGCATGAATCAAGGATTCGTCCGCTTGTTCCTGCAACCAGGAGACAATTGGAATACGATTGTAACCATAGATCATGAAAGCATAGTGGGTGTACCGCACCACACCAGCCAATTCAAGTTCGAGGATCTTGCTGAGGCAGTTCAGCACCGCTGGTTTGTCAAATTTCTCGTTCATTAGATTTCTCCTTTACTTAGTTCTAACAGCTCGTGGGTTAATCCGGCTACTCCGTAAATGGGCGGAAAGCTCGAGTCATTGATGTCAATTGATTAAATCCGGGGTTATTAGGATTTGGACCCCCCCAGGCATGGCGGCGAATCGTTGCGTACTCCATGCTTTTCAAATCATTCTTCCATTGTCCATGTATGCAGAACAAGCGCATGAATAGACTGCGCCAGCTCATCAGCCAGGATTTCATTAACCATTCGATGACGCGCTATAAGCATTTTTCCATGAAACCCATCGGAAACGATCGTCACCTTGAAATGGGATTCGGATCCTTCCGGTACATTGTGCTTATCACTTTCATTAACCACTTCCAGAAACTGCGGTTGCAGTAATTGTAGTTTGGTTTCGATCGAATTTTTAACTTTCATAGTACGGTCACTCTCATATCACCCCTCTCGGATCCTAACAAACAGAGTTTGTTAGTCTACCTCGATTCGCCTGCCCAGTTCAGCTTTGCTCGTGTTATTTGCCTTGCTCAATATCTTGTTTCAGATCACCATAACCTTTCTGGGCTTTGCCGACATTTTTTTGCACATTGCCTTCTGTCTGCATATTTTTGTCATCCAGTATCACGCCGGTGGCTTCCTTGGCCTTGCCTTCGGCTTCACCGGAACGGCCTTCTACTTGGTCTTTATTTATCGGCGCTGGCACATGGCTTTTTTGCGCATAAACGCCGGCTGTGCAGAAGGTCAATGCGATGACGACAACTAACTGAGTAAATTCCATTTTATTAGGTTGCATGTTTTTTTCCTGTAAAAATAATTGTAATCAGGAGTCTCTCCTGAAAACCGTTCGGCCACAACCGAATAGCTGCGACCAAAGCGTGAATTACATACTCCACCGCTTGGAGGCTACATTACAACCATCAGTGAATCAGTTCTGTGCAGTAACACACATAAACGCAGGATAAAATCAGAAGCACCGGCTAATCCACTCACAATGAGCCGTATCAAAGCTATGCTACAATCAATCCGCATTGAGAAGATCGTTGTATAGCAATGGTATTATCACTACACAACACAGGATAAGGAGTTTCTATGAAAGTCACTATTGCCGCTTTGTTCGCCATCACCCTTGTAGCCTGTAGTTCTCATCCACTAGAAGCACCATCGCTCCCCGCTTTTGTCAATGCAGTCCCGGATAATTGGCTGCAGGCTCAAACCAAAAAATCTCAGGAAAAAGCCGATTATATTCAGTCTCATCAAACCGCTTATGATTGGTTCTCCAATTTTGCTTTTAGCGAAGTGGACGGTATTCCCTACATTGCGTTGAAGCTATTGCCTAAGCTGGCGCCGGAACTCTGGGGCAGTGAGGAAAATTTTCTCGATGCCGTGGGTTTGTTTATCGATGAGCGGCAGAAATCTTATCCGGTTGCACGCGGTGTTGGTTTTAGCGGATTATCCCGAAGTGAAGCGCAAGGCAACATCGACTACGCTTCGTTTACGTGCGGCGCCTGCCATATTGGCCGCGTGCGGCTGGAAAACGGCCAAATCGATTACCTGGATGGCGGGTCGAATGCCACATTCAACATTGTGCAGTTCCGCGTCAGACTGTATCAAACCTTACAAAAAGCCTATGCGGGTGAAACCGGCGACAATAAATACCAGTTGCTAACACAAAAGTTACTGAGCGCGTTGGATACAACGCATCAACAGAATCTAAATTATTTTTATAGCAATTATCAATCTGCCGGCAGAAACTTTGACGCTGACTACGAAGCCGCCCAGATCGCGCTCTTCAAGAAAAATGCTGCGCAAACAATCCAGAAATTCGCGCAACGGGCAGAAGCCGAATATGACGGTTTCAGCGCATTGGTCGCAAAAAACTATGCGGGTTTTGAATCCGCCATGGTTGCAGGTTTTCCTGGCATGGCCGACGCCACCGGTTTGAGTGCTGTCAATGGTTATATTGGTTTGCGCAGCATCCCGATACTAAAATGGTTTGCCGGTATCAGCTTACCCCCGGAACCCGGTATTACTGATTTCATGTCGGTATGGGAACAGGACAAACGGCGCGCCAGTTGGGATGAAAGCCATAAAAGACTCATTAATGGTGGCGGCCAGTGGAACGGCAATGTGCCTATGCCCTTATACCGCAACCTGATCGCTATGTTGACCTTGGGTTTGGAAAAAACTGATGTGCGTAACGCTGTCTTTACCGAGGAACTACTAAATGGCTTACCAGCCACTCCCTACCCTTTCGCTGTGGATATCAAGCTGGCCAAACAAGGAGAAACGTTATTTGCCGAACATTGCGCCGATTGCCATCAACCCAAAAACGGCAAAGTGTACGACACTCTCGGCACCAGCATGAAACGGGCTTACGTGGTCGGTGCGCTGTTAAATTATGCCGCCCGCAAAACGCTTTATGACAATTGTTCACCGGATACGACGGTCAATCTAGGCGGAAAAGCGATTAAACCTTGTGCTGAATTTGATGGCGTTTCGTTAACCGGCAAGAAAGACCTGCTGATGTCACCCAAAGACGAACACCACGGCTACAATGCCCTCCCGTTAAGCGGCATCTGGGCGCAAGCACCGTATCTGCATAATGGTACCCGTACCGACTGTTTATCACTTACTAGTACCGGATGAGCGTCCTGCCAGCTTTATCAAAAGCCGCTTGGACTATGACCAAAAGTTTCTCGGCTTTTCTTGGGATCCGCAACAGGCAACCGGCCAAAACGAAGGTTACCCATTCCAGGCCAATGCAATTCCCGCTTTGAGCAATAAAGGCCATGACAAAGACATTGTGGAAGGTAAAAAAACTTATCGCCTCAACTGGTCCGGTGACAAACAAGGCGCTTGGGCGATTATTGAGTACATGAAGACGTTGTAATTTTTTGACAGGACGCAAATTATTCATCCACTGAGGAATCTTCGGGTCACTGTCATTTCGAGCGTAGCGAGAAATCTATCGTGTTGATTGCAAGGATTCCTCACCGTGTTCGGAATGACAAATGAGGATTACTCAGCGGTTTCTTAACACAAGGAATCATCATGCCAAACACACTGATTCAACCTTACTTAATGTTCGGCGGCCGCTGCGAAGAGGCGCTCGAATTCTATCGCACCGCGCTCGGCGCACAAATTGACATGCTAATGCGCTTCAAAGACAGCCCAGAACCGACACCGCCGGGGATGCTGCCACCAGGATTTGAAAATAAAGTGATGCACGCCGGTTTCCGCATCGGCGACAACGTGCTGATGGCTTCGGACGGTTGCGAAGAAGGGCAACGCTACAGCGGATTCTCGCTGTCGATTGCGGTTGCAACGGAAGCCGAAGCGGACTGCTTCTTCACCGCGCTATCCGACGGCGGCCAAGTACAAATGCCGCTAGCCAAAACATTCTGGTCACCACGCTTCGGCATGCTCACCGACCGTTTCGGTATCAGTTGGATGATCAATGTCGTCACCACTGAATGCACCGAATGAAATCACGTATCTCGATCATTGGCATCGCAGCGACGGCACTGATAACCGGAACCGGCTGCACCACCCAACAACTCTACAATACTGGGCAGGCGTGGCAGCGGAATGAATGTAATCGCCTGATGGATCAACAGGAACGCAGTCGCTGCTTATCGAGCACCAGCACTTCGTATGAAGCGTACAAGCAGCAATCCGGAGCCGGGAGCGAACCGAAATGACACCCCTCATCCGCTTCGACCAGATGACCGAACAACAGCTATGGGACATCGCCAACCCGATCAAGGACAACTTGATGGATGCCTCAACCCAACTCGACTATGCCAGGCATGTCCAGGATTTTACTGGCCGGATGAAAGCCATCGTTACCCCGGTGTATTTTCAACACGTCTGCCAGCAGTACCAAGCCGAAAAAGGCTATTTTTCTAACCGCGTCCCGGTTGCTGTCTTCAGACGCCCGGAGTCAGCGGTCATTGTGTGGAAACAATCGTTCACGAAAGTGCCAGGGGAATTCGTCGCGGAAATGGTGCTTGTACATCAAGATGGTAGATATTTGGTGGATCATGCGATGGTTTTTTGAACGTCGGCTTGCAGTAAAAATCCATAAAAACCGCTCATTACGGATCTAAAAAAATTTGTTATCATGAAAGCTAAATTGATAAATTGTCATAAAACATAAGAACATAGCATGAAGCTTACCGTGATAGATTTCATTTGTGACGTAATATATTGCGTCATTTCGGATGTCTAATTCTAGTTGGGTGTCTTACGTGCCCCCTGAGGAGTAGTGGCAATGAGTGAACTTAATGTGTTCGTCAGCGTTGGTGGAACAGCGACGGAGCAGCAAGAGACTTTTGTTCGCGCCGTTGAAGATCGGCTTCGAAGCGAAGGGCTCATTCCCCACACGGCTGGACGAAATACGTTCAGTGCCGATTCGCCCCTCAAGACAGTGACGCAACTCTTGGACAGTTGCTCCGGAACTGTAGTTATCGCCCTTGAGCGAATGTACTTTCCAGTCGGTGCCGACAAGCGGGGGGGACCGAAAGAGTCGCCCCTAGTAGATGTCAAACTTGCAACTCCGTGGAATCAGATCGAAGCCGCAATGGCCTACAGCCGGGGCCATCCGCTATTGGTGATCGTAGAGCAGGGGATCAAGAACGAAGGCCTCTTGGAGCGTGGCCATGACTGGTACATCCAATCTGTGAAGCCAGACCCGTCGGCGCTGGCGACTACAGAGTTTAATGGCGTACTCTCCAGCTGGAAGCAGAAGCTAGTGAAGCGTCCGCTTACCAGCGCAAGTGTTCCGAAGAATCCATCAGAACTCACAGTTGGTGAGCTTGTGGGAAGCATGAAACCGAGCCAGTTGTGGAGTTTGCTTGGTACGGTCGCAGTGCTCGTTGCCGGCGCCTTTGCTCTCGGCGGAAAGCTCTTCGGTGGCATTTAGACACATAACTCGAACGTTGGGAGTCGCGAACAAAGAAATGGATATACACTGTCCATGAGACACATGATCGCTATCTAGGATGTCTAGGAAACCCACCGCCATGACCGCCACCACCATGACCTCTACTGAGTAATATCGCAGCAGCGACGATGACAACAACAACAGCGACTGCGATGACTTTATTCCAATCAATGACTGTTTTATAGAGCTGGAAATCGCCTCTCCAGCGTATGCGTTGCCAGACTTCGTCCGGAGTAACCGGATAAGGACGACCGATAACCTCATGGGTAATAATAACTCCTTGGTCTGCTCTGACGTCAATGGATTGCGTTGCATCTTCCAGCAATATTACCTTGATCGCGCCGCTGAGTACCAAGACTTCTGTTTGATGCTGCGACACACTGATATGCAGAATAGCGTCCTTGGCTTGTATCCTCGCATGTAGGGTTTCAATATTTTGCTGGCAATCCGATGTGTCCGCATAAGCATTACCCACATTAAACCGATCGACGCGTATCAGGCAGGATGAATCCGATGCTTTGAATTCAACGCGCGCACTGCTTTGAGGTCCCGTGCTCACAAACGAATGATTCTTTACCTTCGCAGAAATCTTTACTTGCGCGCCATTGAGTAAAGCGCTTTTGCCCGATGCGTACATGGAACCGATGATTCCATTGTCAGTACCGGCGTTGTGATGAATACGAAAACCTGTATTTTCACTTTGTTCCAGAAAACCGTCCCTTTCAGCAAAATTTCTATCCTGGATTGGTACTGTTTTACAACCCGCCAGTAGCAAAATGGCTATGAGCAGTAGCAGCAGCCCTTCTTTATTGCCCGACAAATTAAAAGAAAAAGGCATGAACCATTGATCGCGTCTCGAACAAATATCCCTTATCTCGCAGAAGAATAGCTTGGTTTTTGTGGTGCTCATTTTGCTTCTCCTTTCAGTAGTTCGTTTCGAATGGATTCCTGATGGGATCACTGTACAGTGGTCAATTTGAATCAGTACTGAATGAAGCGAGGTGTGATCGTGGTGCTGTTTTTTCTGCGCTATCACAAGGCAGTGGTATCTGACAAAACCGGATAGATTGTTAACGATTTCTGACTAAGTTGATTATGTTCAAGGTTAGGATTATGGATTTATCGTGTTCTAAGCTTTTCATTGAGAATCCAATTAAACTCAAGAAACCGAATATAAAAATTGTCTGTAGCAAGCAATTCTTTTGCATGCGCAGTGTCGGCAAGGCTATCGCGATATTGGGTAAAGAATTGCGACAGGTTAGGCCAGCCTTGCCAACCGCGCTCAAAATCTCTCTCGTACCAATCAAAGAGCTCAGAAACTTCAAGTTTCCCAGTCACTTCGTCCAATCGATTGCGTGATCGATCTGACAAGAAAGGGCGTGTTGCTAATTCTAATTGCTGCTCTAAGTCGATTCCGCTATATGCCCGATTGCGTAATGCCGGGTAATCGATGGAAGCACGATTGAGTGCGAAATGAATGCGTGGTTCATCATAATTTCCAGGCCTACGAATAAAATCATCTTCAAGCGCGCTTAATGAAATAATTTTACCCAATAGTGGAATAAAGTTAATTCTTTACTGATTCTTTATCCGGGAAATGAGCTGTAATTTGTCACGAATATTACGTGGCTTATAGTATCGATCCTGGGGAAATGTTGATTGAGTCCTAAAAATCATGTCTATCGTAAACGCGTTGTAGGCATTAATTAAGAAAGCAAGCTGTTCGGATTTATCCCAATCTGAAAATTCGCTGTTTTTGACTTGCGATAACTGAGACAAATATCTGCTTAACTGACCGCGATGTGCAGAAAAATTGAAGTAATCCACAACACCGGCTTTTCCTTGATTCACCATATAAACATGTTGACGTAACAAATCATCCCAAATGGCATGATCGAATCGTGCCGCTGAAACTGTGCTCGAAGTAAGCCACAACAGTAATATTAGTAGTGAATGTTTAAAGATATTCAAAGTAATCTCCTGACATCAAATCGAAGTTACTTGCAGTGGGTTTTGGCACTGTGATGAAAACAAAGCCTTTATTACCAGGCAAATTAAAGTAAAAAGCATGGACCATAGATAGCATCTCGAACAAATATTCCATATCTTGCAGAAGAATGGTCTATTTTTTGGGGCACCCATTTTGCTTCTCCTTTCAGTTATTCATTCCGAGTGGATTCCTAATGGAATCACTGTACAGTGGTCAATCTGAATCAGGACTGAATGAAGAAACTGAACAAGGTATTGTTTTTTCTACACCACAACAGCAACTTGTGGATGAAATATGTAGAGAAGAGTGGGCAGTCTTTTGATTGCCCGCATGAGAGGTGAAAAACAGAGTTGACATTGCGATGCATGGCATGTTTGAATACTGCTCAAGTATCAATTATGGAGTCATTCAAATATGTCAAATCGTGGCGGGAAAAGAGAAAATGCGGGAAGACCACGCGGCCAGGGAAAATTTGGCGAGCCGACTGTTTCAATACGCATACCGCAAAGTCAGGGAGCTACCATCAAAAATTTTCTTGACGCATACCAGCGTAAAAGAACAGATCCCAGTGATGAAGAATCAAATGTGGATGAGTTTCTTATTCCCGCCATTAGCGATCAACCGACCTTGCTACCGCTCTTTTCCACCAAAGTGGCGGCAGGTTTTCCCAGTCCGGCTGATGATCATATCGAGAAAAGCCTCGATGTCAGTGAATTTCTGATCGATCATGCGGCATCGACGTTCTTCGTTACGATTAAGGGAGATTCGATGATTGATGTCGGTTTACTGCCAGACGATAAAGTTGTGGTAGATAGATCAAAGACACCAGGCATCGGTGACATTGTGCTTGCAGTGGTTGACCGTGAATTCACCATTAAAATCTTTGATTACGGGGCAAACAAAATGCCGAGGCTTATGCCAGCCAACTCATCAGGTGCGTACAAACCCATTTACATTCGTCCAGATATGCAGTTTGAGATTTTTGGTGTAGTGACAGGATCATTCCGTCGTTTCAAGTGAGTAAGTTGCTGCTGGCTCATAATATGGCAGAAAGAATTTTGAAATCATCACGCCGCATTGCTATGCCTACCCGTTCTATCCCGCTAATTGATGTGAATAACTTCCATGCTAGTTGCGAACGAATAATTAATACTAAGTTGGAAGACAAACCGGCTGTGGTGCTATCTGGCTTATGCAAATGGCTTGACGACGCTGCCAATGCAGACAAATGATACCGTGCGATTGATCAAGTCAATGCCCGTATGGGGAGGGGCACACGATTAGACTGGCATCCGAACTTAACAGCGTTATTGTAATGTAGTATAAAATCGAATTGAGAAATGCCTTACCTCCACATAGCAGTATTGTGGCCAAATATTATAAGGAACCAATATGTCCCGATCACTTTTTATTCTTATCATCTTTGTCATAACGCTTCAAGGTTGTGCTTCATCCAGAGAAGTGTTTCTGGCTGACGGAACCAAAGGGCATAACATCAACTGCAGTGGCTCTGGAATGAACTATAGCAACTGTCTTGAGAAAGCGGGGGAAATCTGTGATACACGAGGGTATCACCTACTGAATCAGCAAGGTGATGCTGTTCCTTTCTCTCAAGCAATCCGTGAGTTTGGCGCAAACACACAATCAGCATCAGTCGGATATTTGACATCTTCGGGTTCAATAGTCACCCGTAATCTATTTATCAAATGCAAATAAAAGCGCACAACTTATGAAAGTTGAAGTGACGGTTGAATTAGACATCAATTTATATAAAACCAGTATTGCAGACATAAAGAAATTATTGGAAGAAATGATGGATCCGAAAAAATTCGATGCTCTGGAAACGATAACTATTAAAGATATAAAAATAGGAAAATAGATTGTCTCTCAAAGTTTAAGATTTTATCGTGACTGGATATCCTTCTCGGGAACAATCAGACTGCAAATAGCCTTCTCTGGTGCGGCGTCAGTCTTTCAAGTTCTGCCGCCAATATTTGGAACTCTTCAGTTTTCATCACAGATAAATCCCGGCAATATTTTCTGGTAACTTCCGCACACCGATTAACAGGATTAGGAAGCCACATGCTGTGCGGTAACTACCATAAACTCGCGCTGAGTTAGTTAGCGCACAGACGGCAAACTCACCAGACCATTACTCTGCATTCGATAAATCTTGTTGGCAATACCCATTGTCGCCTATCTGTCATCGCTTCTCATGCATAAAGGAGTAACTTATGGAAAACCATCACGGCAACAACAACGATCCGGCCAACTCAGCAGTGAAATCAACGGCGATCGAGATCCGCAAGGGCCAGACGTCAGGTCGACTTGATCGCGCTGAATTTAGCGTTCGGTTCCGTGCCACATTCATTGACCCCGCGTTCCGAAGCGAAGACGAATCCATCGCACGGCTTGAAGAGGTCGCTTGGCAAGCTTACACCGATGGCCGCAAGGCGCCCTTTACACAGAAAGCAGGTCCGGGATATGTTGATCCGGATTACGAGTTATCAATCGAATGGCTGTCCACAAAGCAGCGTATAGAAGAAGCACAACAGCGCTGGAGTGAACCTTCAACGCCATCTCGGGTATTGCTGATCTGTGGCTCGGCACGCAATGATGGAACCTGTCCAGGCGAGATGTCCAAATCCTTCCGGCTGTTGAAGATTGTTCGCGAAACGTTAGAGCAGGCTGATATCCAGGTTGATGTACTCGACCTAAGTCTGATTACCTCGGAATATGGTCGCAACATCCACCCATGCAAGGGATGTGTATCGACGGCAATGCCTTTGTGTCACTGGCCGTGTAGTTGTTACCCCAATCACTCTCTCAATCAAAACAATGATTGGATGGCCGAAATCTATGAGCGCTGGACGGCTGCCCATGCCGTGATCATCGTAACCCCGGTGTATTGGTACCAGAGTCCAAGCCCTCTGAAATTGATGATAGACCGCATGGTCTGCGCCGATGGTGGCAACCCTGACCCTACATCGACATCGGGCAAGAATGCGAGCAAAGCGAAAGAGCTCGAGATGGCCGGATGGGACTACCCGCAGCACCTGGCCGGACGTGCCTACGGCGTGATTGTACACGGCGATGTGGCCGGTATTGAAGGTTCGCGCCGTTCTTTGTCCGACTGGCTCGACTGGATGGGTTTTATCGACGCCGGAGCTCAGGCACGCCTGGATCGCTACATCGGATACTTCGAACCCTATGCGACCAGTCACGATGTTCTGGACAAAGATAGTGCAGTACAGGCAGAAACACGCAATGTCGCGCTCGCCGTAGCAAAAGCCGTCGTCGAGTTACGCGCCGGACGGCTCCATGCGGTGCAGGCGAAGCTGCCACGCCCGCGACCAAAGTAGATCTATTCTCTCATTCCGTCCTTCAGCACATTCCTAACACTGGAGGGTGCTTCGCTGTTGCCACTCATCTATAACTGAACAGATGGAGGAACAATCATTTCAGTCTGATCGACTTATCCACAGCGGTGTAGTACGCTATGTCGCGATAACGCCTAATCAATTTAAACCCGGCGCCAACAATATAACTATCATCTTGTACTATAATTCCGAACTGCTCATTGATTCATATCGTTCCCCTATTAAAACTAAATCCATGAATACCACTGACATCAAAAGTTACATGCAATCCGTCGGCCGGGAAGCACGCATGGCTTCTCGCTTGGTCGCAAAAGCGGACACGGCGGCGAAGAATCATGCGCTGATTGCGATGGCAAATTCCATCCGGCGGGATGAACAATTATTATTAGCGGCCAATGCCAACGATCTCGACAACGCACGCGCTAAAGGTCTGGAAGCTTCGATGATTGATCGCTTGACATTGTCGGCCAAAGGCGTGGCGACGATGGCGGAAGGCTTGTTGCAGATTGCGGCACTGGCTGATCCGGTGGGCGAGATCAGTGGATTGAGTTATCGGCCTTCCGGTATACAGGTTGGGAAAATGCGCGTGCCTTTGGGTGTGGTCGGCATTATTTATGAAGCACGCCCGAATGTGACAGCTGATGCCGCGGGATTATGCCTGAAAGCGGGGAATGCAGTGATTTTGCGCGGCGGATCGGAGGCGATTCATAGCAATCAGGCGATTGCCGTGTGTGTCAAAGAAGGATTGCGGCTGGCCGGTTTACCGGAAACGGCTGTGCAAGTAATTGAGACCACCGATCGCGCGGCGGTGGGCGAATTGATTACGATGAAAGATTTTGTCGATGTGATTGTGCCGCGCGGCGGCAAGGGATTGATCGAACGGATTGCCAATGAAGCGCGCATCCCGGTAATCAAGCATCTGGATGGCGTGTGCCATGTGTACATTGACGATCAAGCTGATTTTGATAAAGCCATCACCATTGCCGACAATGCCAAGACGCAACGTTATGGCACCTGCAACACGATGGAAACATTGCTGATCCATGAAGGCATTGCACAGAAAATACTACCTGCCTTGAGCAAGATATATTTTGACAAAGGTGTCGAATTACGCGGCGATGCGGCAGCACGCGGCATCATTCCGCAAATGAATTCCGCCACTGAGCAGGACTGGTACGAAGAATATCTGGCACCGATTTTGAGTATCCGCATTGTCGATGGACTGGATCAGGCGATTGATCACATCACGAAATACGGCTCTCAGCATACCGATGCAATTGTCACGGAAAACTATACGCGTGCGCGGCGTTTTCTGCGTGAAGTAGATTCCAGCTCGGTGATGATCAATACCACGACGCGTTTTGCCGATGGATTTGAATATGGCCTGGGGGCTGAAATCGGCATTTCGACCGACAAAATCCATGCACGCGGTCCGGTCGGCCTGGAAGGATTGACCAGTCAAAAATTTATCGTGCTAGGCGATGGCCAGTTAAGACAGTAACCTGCTTTTAAACATATTTATACAGAACGAGTGCCCGGCACTCAGTCCACCTCAAAGGTTGTTATGACACAAGTTCTCGAAATAAAGATTCCAGATATCGGTGATTTCAAGGATGCTACAGTCATTGAGCTATTCGTCTCCCTCGGCGATACGATTGAGAAGGAAACTTCGCTGATCACACTGGAAACGGACAAAGCTTCAATGGAAGTACCTTCCCCATACGCCGGTGTGGTGCAAGAAATCAAAATCAAAGTGGGCGACAAAGTGTCAGAAGGTTCGGTTATTATGACTTTGGCATTGACTGAGCAACCCGCAGCCGCAACGCGCTCAGAAGCCACAACCGGAACCAGCGAGAAAGCAGTTGCTGCGCCCATATCACCGCAATCCATTCCACCGGGAGACATTCACGCCGACATGGTAGTGCTTGGCGCCGGTCCCGGAGGATATACTGCCGCTTTTCGCGCTGCTGATCTGGGCAAAAAAGTGGTTTTAATCGAGCGCTACGCCACACTCGGTGGCGTGTGCCTGAATGTTGGCTGCATCCCTTCCAAGGCTTTACTTCATGCAGCAAAAGTAATCACGGAAGCAGAAGATGTTGAAGCGCAAGGTATTGTTTTTGGCAAACCCCAAATCGATATTGATAAGCTGCGCACCTGGAAAAAATCGGTGATCGGCAAACTGACCAGAGGCCTGAAAGCACTGGCGAAACAACGCAAGGTAGAAGTCATCCATGGCAGCGGAAAATTTGCCACGCCAAATCTGATTCAGGTCGAAACTACTGATGGACAAAAAACGATTTCTTTCGAGCACTGCATCATCGCGGCCGGTTCCAGCGTCGCGCGTATTCCCGGTTTTCCTTACGATGATCCGCGCCTGATTGATTCCACCGGAGCGCTGCAACTAAACGATGTGCCGAAGCACATGCTGATTATCGGTGGCGGCATTATTGGCCTGGAAATGGCCACGGTCTATTCCGCGCTGGGAAGCAAAATCAGTGTAGTGGAATGGATGGATCAGTTGATTCCGGGTGCTGATCTCGATCTCGTGAAACCATTGCACCGCCGTATCAAGAAACGCTACGAAGCGATTTATCTAAAAACCAAGGTGACTCAGATTAATGCCGATGAATCCGGACTGACCGTGACCTTTGAAGGAGAGAGTGCACCGGAACCGCAAACCTACGATCGTATTTTAATGGCCATCGGACGCCGCCCGAATGGCCGCGCTGTTGGTGCCGAGGAAATCGGCATCCAAGTCAACGAACGCGGTTTTATTCCGGTCGATCAGCAAATGCGTACCAACCTGCCGCATATTTTTGCGATTGGCGATATCGTGGGTGAACCGATGCTGGCGCATAAAGCCACTTATGAAGGTAAATTAGCTGCAGAGATTATTGCCGGGCATAAAGCCATCTTTGATGCCCGTACCATTCCTTCCGTCGCTTACACCGATCCTGAAATTGCCTGGATGGGCCTGACCGAGAAAGAAGCCGTTAAGCAAGGTATTGACTATGAAAAGACCAGCTTCCCTTGGGCTGCGAGTGGCCGTGCTATATCCATGGCACGCGAAGAAGGATTGACGCAACTGCTGCTGGATAAAAATACCCGCCGTATACTAGGTGCTGGCATGGTAGGAATCAATGCCGGTGAGTTGATTGCAGAAACGGTTTTAGCGCTGGAGATGGGTGCGGATATGCAAGATATCAGTCTGACCATTCATCCGCATCCCACGCTTTCGGAAACCATACTGTTCGCCGCCGAAATGGCTGAAGGAACTATCACAGATCTTTATATACCAAAGAAATAGACGACATGGGTATCTCCGAAAATTCAGCAAAATACTCAGCCGGTTTCTGATTCCTGCAAACAAAGCAATTGCAATCAACTTTTACAAATTCTATGATGGATACAAAAAAAACTCACAGCATTTCTTTCGTATTGTTATTCATTTTATGTGGTGTGATGCAAAATTCATTTGCAACACATATCTCTGAACCTGTTCTAATCGATCCCAAAACACAATATAAAATCGGAGACATGGTTATTCTGCATGGACGAGTAGACTATAATGCGCAGCCGGCCCCAGATGTTTTGCTTAATTTCAAGCTGATCCGCCCCGATGGCACAATGGCGGTTGATCAATCCTATCCAAGTAATGCGGAGGGTCATTTTGATTTTAAGTTTGATAGCAAAAATGAAGTGCCGGGCACTTATCAAATCACGATTACTTCACATTGCTTGGAAATTCACCGGTATGCTTGCACCTACAAAAACCAAACACTGTCTATTGAATTGAAATAACCTAGAGAAATAACTCACACAAGATAAATAGGTTAGCTACAGTTGACAGTATTTCAAACCCTATCAATGCTTCCATGCATAAAAAAGAATACTTATGGAATTTCCTATCGTAAAAATTTTCCGCAACTGCTTAACCCTTGTTCTCGCGCTCTTCTTGCTATCAGCTTGTAATCCAAAAATGAGCGGTCTCTCAGAGCGCGAGGCAGCGATCAACGCTAGAGAATCGGAACTCGTAACATTATTTGCAGCGTTGGTGGAACAGAAAAAAGCATTAGAAAATAATCAGACGACCAACCAAGAAGAAAATGCTTCTCCTTCCAGAACCACTGAATGTTTATGCGACTCGATGAGCGATCTCAATCCAGCTGTAAATACTCAAAAAGACAAAACAACGGTGAGATATACCCGAACAGTGTCCGGTGGTATTGAGAAAATTCACCTTGCCCCCGATTCCAGAACATTACTAGGCCGTATTGAAAAAGTTTACATGGATCCTCCCGGTATGGAATTTAACGCGCGGATTGACACCGGTGCTCAGACATCCTCTCTGAATGCGATTGATATCGTTGAATTCGAACGGGATGGCAAGCCGCACGTGCGATTTAATGTCATCAATCCAAAAACCGGAGAAAAAACTGAAATAACCAGGCGCTTGCGTCGTTATGCACGGGTTAAGGAACTAAACAATAAAGAATCACAAAATCGCCCGGTGGTTAGAATGCGTGTTGTAATCGCCGACATTGATGAACAAATAAATTTTACGTTGGTGGATCGCAGCAAACTCAAAAATCAGGTTCTGATAGGACGCAATTTATTACGTGATCTCGCAATCGTGGACGTCAGCAAGAAATATACGACTGCCAGGAATGATAAAGTAAAACAAGGTGGTCTCAGGTAATGTCCTCCAAATTGAGGCTCTATATTTTAGTTTTTCTGATTATGGGGCTTGGCATAGGTCTGATTTCATATAAGCACTTTGCTTTGGGATTCCCATTATCGCCTGATGACAAGAAATCAGTCTGGACAATTGAAGCCAAAATCGATTTCATTGCACGCGGTGATCCCGTTATCGTCTCGTTCGCACTCCCCCCGCAAACGCCCAATGTTGTCTTTATGGAAGAAGATTTTGCTTCGACCGGTTATGGATTTAGTGAATTAGCTTCTCCAGCAGGACGTCGCGCGCAATGGAGCAAAAGAACCGCATCAGGGCCTCAAACAGCTTATTACCGCCTGAGCATGTATGAAACGGATCAGTTCATTCAGCCACCCATTGCAGCAGCAGATCTTCCCGCAGAACCAGAAAAACCTGAGTTTGATGGGGTACTTAAGACCGCAGCCATCACATTATTAGATCAAGTTCGCAGCAAATCGGCTAATACTGAAATCTTTACCCGTGAGCTGATCAGAACTTTAAACTCCAATACCCCTGATCAGAATCAACGCTTACTCCTCAATGACCAATCCAGCGAAGATTATAAAACCCACTTAATCATTCATTTACTGGCATCAGAAGGTATTAGTGCGCATATTGTTCGTGGACTCTATCTGAATGAGGGCCGAAAAAGATTGTCGCTAACCAATTTTGTGGAAGTTTATATAGGCGGCCGATGGCTTTTGTTTAATCAGAATACCGGAGAGAACGGGAAACCCAAGAACTTCCTGGTCTGGCAACGTGGCGATCAGTCTCTACTGGATGTCATCGGGGGGAAAAACTCAAAAATTTCCTTCTCTATCATAAAAAGTATCCAATCAACCAGAAATCTCGCCGTGCGTGACAGCATCAGTAAGCAAGCTGGGATCATCGATTTCTCTATTTACAGCTTACCGATTGAACAACAGAATGCATTCAAAATGATCTTATTATTACCGATCGGCGCATTGATTGTTGTCATTATGCGCCTGTTGATCGGCATACGGACTTCCGGCACATTTATGCCGATTCTGATCGCATTGGCGTTGATTCAAACCACCTTGCTAACCGGCATCATCATCTTTCTGACTGTCGTTGGCACAGGGCTACTGATCCGATCTTACTTATCACGCTTAAACTTGCTCTTTGTAGCACGTATCTCAGCGGTGATCATTGTGGTGATCGCAATTATGGCGAGTATCAGTATCATCAGTAATAAACTTGGAATTGATCAGTCCATGACGGTAACTTTCTTCCCGATGATCATCTTGTCATGGACCATTGAACGCATGTCAGTTCTGTGGGAAGAAGACGGCCCTAGAGAAGTCTTTATCCAAGGTGGCGGTAGCCTGTTAACAGCGGTGATTGCTTATTTGTTTATGACGAACCGGACGATTGAATATCTAACCTTTAACTTTCCCGAACTGATGCTGGTCAATCTGGCGCTCATCCTGATTCTTGGACAATATACCGGCTACCGGTTATCCGAGCTATATCGTTTTCATGCTCTGGAAAGACGCGATGTTACTGGCAAGCGCTAAGAAACTCAGGAGTTTTGGCATCATCGGAATGAATCAGAGAAATTTTGGTTTGATTTCCCGCTACAACCCGCGCCATTTATACCCGCTTGTTGACGATAAACTAAAAACCAAACTGCTGGCACAAAAAGCTGGTATCACAGTACCCAAATTACTTGGCACCGTGGAATACCAGCATGATGTCAAACTGCTGAAAGAAATACTCCAGCCGCATGCCCAGTTCGTCATAAAACCGGTCAAAGGCAGTGGTGGAAAAGGTATCCTGGTGATTACCGAGCATGACCATAATCTCTACTTCAAACCCAGCGGAGATTCGATACAACTGGCGGATATCGAACGGCATGTATCGAATATTCTGAGCGGCCTCCATAGCTTGGGCGGCAAGCCCGATAACGTCATGATCGAATCATTAATACAACTGGATCCGGTTTTTTCTGACTATAGTTATGAAGGCATTCCTGATCTGCGCATCATTGTACTCTGCGGTTATCCCATTATGGCCATGCTACGGCTCACAACCCATGCCTCCGATGGCAAAGCCAATCTACATCAGGGTGCAGTGGGCGTTGGAATCGACATGGGCACTGGTCATGCGTTACATGCTGTGCAGTATGGTAAACCGGTCTTACACCACCCGGATACACGTAAGACTTTTTCAGAATTAGTCATCCCGCATTGGGACAAACTCTTACAATTGGCTGCCGCTTGTTATGAAATGACTGGCTTGGGATACCTGGGTGTAGATATTGTGCTAGACAGAGATCAGGGCCCCATGATTATTGAGCTCAACGCACGCCCCGGGCTTTCCATCCAAGTGGCCAACGCTGCTGGCCTGGCACCACGTGTTGCCATTATTGAAGCACTCAAGACAATTGATCCTGATCCGCAATCACGAGTTGCTTACAGCAAGCAACAATTCGCAACAAATGCAGGAATGTATCCATCTCGTCTGCTGCGAGCTCGAAGCGATGACCAAGAATTGTAAACGATTCAAACGAACTTCAATAAACTGGATAAGCGCATTTAGTCATCTGTATTAACAACAACTTTATTGCGCCCTCTCTGTTTAGCTTGAAATAGCGCTTTATCTGCAGCCTCGCTCAGGCTGGCAGCATCCGGAAAATGAGCAAGATCCGCTATGCCACAACTAAAACTGACTGAGAATTCTTCATCCTGACTCAGATGTAATAGGCGCGAAAAAACATTGCGAATCTCATCAATCACTTTTGAAGCCGACGCAGCATCGGTATCATTCATAATGACAGCGAATTCTTCGCCACCATATCGCCCAATAATATCTGTTCCACGCAAACGCTGCTTTAACAGTCTAGATAGGCTCTTAATCACACGATCACCCGCAGCATGCCCATACTTATTATTAATTTTTGTAAAAGAATCGATATCCACCAAAGCAAATGACATCGGCGTATCCAGTCGGATGGAGCGCACCGCCTCACGCACCAATTCTTCCTTGAGCGCCGTATGATTGAGTAAACTTGTCAAACCGTCATGCACCATCAGAGAACGTAAAGAACGCGCACGCATCACACGCGATGTGACCGCTGAGACCAGATGCCTGGGATCAATGGGTCTAACCAGGAAATCGTCACCGCTCAGACTCAGCGCTTCAAATTGCGTGTTGAAATCATTTTCAGAGGAAAGATAAACAATAGGAGTACTCACGAAACCATCCAGCTGCCGGATAACTTTCGCCAATTCAATACCATTACAGCCCGGCATATACAGATCCATCAGGATCAGATCCGGATTAAAATCACCCAATACTGCCATCAGGCTCATGGATTCTGTGACAGCCTTCACAACCATCCCGGCCTGCTCCAGTATCGCAGCATGATAGGAAAGTACTGTCGGACTGTCATCTACCATCAATATACGAAAAGAATCCTGAACCTGTGATGCTGTTATCAAATCAAGCTGCCCAATTAATTCAACAGGATTGAGTGGCTTTGTGAAATACGCAACACTACCGGCTCGAACCGCTCCCAACCGGTAATCCATATTATCATGCACTGAAATAAAAATGACTTGTGCAGGTTGTGGCAATTCCTGTTGGATCTCTTCCATAACATAGATACCCCCCCTTTCATCCTCAGGGAACTCTGTTTCCATGAGAATAATGGCATGGGGTTGATCTTTGATGGCCACCCGGAATTTGTCTAAATGAGTAAACACCTCCACTTCATAACCGTAATAGCGCAATTGCAACGCAAGCTCCTGCGCCGCTTCAGCATCATCGTCCACCACAAATATCAGATTGGATGGATTCGGATTTGAGAAAAATGCATCTTCATCCACTATCGTCTGAGTAACATCGTTTGCGACATTAGATTCATTCTCAGCCGAAATCTTCTTCAGCTCAAGAATCTGCTGCAAAATCTGGTTTAACTGCAGGTCATTCGCTGAAGCCGATTTCTGCATTAAGTTCTTGAGGATTTGCTCCAGTGCATGCGCTTCAACACTCAGCTGCGGAAAGCCGAATGTCTTGCCAGTGCCAACCAAATTATGAACGGCACGATGAAGTTCCTGTAAAACAGTCTCATCCCATCCAACCAACAATCTATTCCATATCGCTTCTATTTCATTAATTCTGTCCGGCAACTCCTCTGCAAACGAAGTAACCAACAAGCACATTTTTTCTTGAAATTCGTTGTGTACTCTATTTTCCATAATATGGTGCCCAATGTTGTTCGATCTCAGTGAGTTGTTTCATGGGATCAAATGGTTTTGCGATAACAGTCGATGTATCCAGATTCATGGTATACGCAATTCAATTGCACCCTGGCAATCATCAATATAACAGGAACACTCATCAGCCTGTAAAATTTTCCAAAAGTGATGCGTGTTGTTATACCATCCTTATCTGACATAAGGACATCCGGTAATATAAGATATAGAAAATTCCTCTATCATCGTGGATCGTCACTACCCGTCCAAACAGCAAGAAGCTTTATCTGATCGACGAGTTGGATACAATCAGTACAATTACCCGCTCATTCTAATTAAAGAAGTTGGAACTCAATCCTGCGATCTAACACCTAAAACCCGGTTACTTAATCATTTTACCTTTTAAACTATCTATTAGCAGTCATGTTACATAAAATAGCTATCCAGATTCTGGCTGTCATAATCGCAATCACGCTTAGCATCTTTGCCATTGGCGCACTATTGACCGCACCGGCACCCACGGCAGTAGGAGCACTCTCTGTAGATTTTCCAGTTGAATCGGTGCAAATCCCCGCTCCCAATGAATCCACGGTACATGGCTGGCTAGTTTATGGGCAACCCGGCAACGGCATTGTATTGCTGGCACATTCGATGCGCAGTAATCGTCTCGAAATGCTGAGCCGAGCACGATTCCTTAGAGATCAGGGCTATAGTGTTCTGTTTATTGATTTACAAGCGCATGGTGAAACTGCCGGAGAAAAAATTACTTTTGGTTTGAGGGAATCTGAAAATATTAAAGCGTCAATCGTTTTTCTGCGAAAAACTTTCCCTACGGAGCGGATCGGCGCAATCGGTGTTTCTCTGGGCGCTGCGGCTATCGTACTTGCCAAACATGATTTGAAGCTGAGTGCCGTCGTCTTGGAATCATTACATCCTACCATTGAAGAAGCAGTTGATAATCGCTTGAAGCTTCATTTTGGAAACTATGGATCGGTACTTTTACCGCTCATGCTGTCGCAACTAAGTTTTTACCTGGATACATCTACCGAAGCATTAAGTCCTATCACTCGAATCAATAATCTTAACGCACCATTATTGATAATCTCCGGGACAGAAGATGCACACACAACGCAACTAGAAACCGAACGTCTCTATGCTGCTGCCAAAGCCCCAAAGGAGCTATGGATTATTCCTGGCGCGAGACATTTCAATATGCATACTTATGCCGGCCAAGAATATGAACAACGTATTAGCGCTTTTCTATCGCAATATCTGCACCAAAATGTTAACTGATAGCGCTCAACATATCGATCAGGAATCATTGCCCCGCCACAAGAACGCAGATGTGATAAAGTCACTTGTATTGTTTAGCTGTCTTAGAGACCATATTTCTGCTTTTACAAGAAGGCCCCAATATGAATAACTACCAGAATATTCTACTTGCTATCGATTTCTCCGATTATGGCCATTTTGTGGCGCAAAGAGCAAAGTCATTGGCAAATCAATTTAATGCGCGTCTCCATATCATTCATGTTCTGGATAATATTCCTATGCCTGACACGCCTTATGGCATGGTGATTCCACTGAATGAAGATTCATCGTATGATTTACTGGAAGCAGAAAAGAATAAATTAATACAAATCAGCAAGCAACTGGATATTTCACCAGAACGCCGCTGGATGATCTGGGGTGAGCCGCAACAGGAAATCACCCAGTTTGCTGCACAAGAACAAATTGATCTGATTGTTGTGGGTTCACATGGGCGACATGGACTTGCTATACTAATGGGTTCAACGGCCAAGGACGTTTTATATCATGCAGAATGTGATGTACTGGCTATTCACCTGAAAGACCATCAAGAATAAACTGAGGTGATCAGATTATCTCCAAAACTGCCACCAAGCCTTAGCACCTACCTCTGGCAATTCCGCAAGAAAGCGGCTGTCAGGAAAATTGATTCGCATCACGCGCTCCGCATCATCCCGCAAATCATACATTTCCAGCGCTTCATAGGCTTTTATCATAATGTATAAAGCCTCTTCAGTCGCCGGTGTACGCGGGTACTCCTTGACTGCATTTTGCGCCCGGTTGGCTGCGGCAACATAGGCCTTGCGCTTCATATAGTAGCGCGCAATATGAATTTCACTCATCGCAACCGCGTTGACCAAATAGGCCATACGTTGTCTGGCATCGACTGCATATTTGCTCTCGGGAAATCTCGTCGCTAATTCTTTGAAATTTTCAAATGACTCACGCGATGCTTTTGAATCACGCTCGCTCATATCCTGTTTGAGCGGGCCTTTCATCAAGAAACCCATCATTCCCCAATTGTCGTTAAAACTTGATAATCCCTTTATATAATAAGCATAATCAACATTCACATGATGCGGATGCAATTTAATAAATCGATCCGTCGCTGCGATTGCAGAAGCCGGCTCTTCATTTTTATAATGCGCATAGGCAATTTCAAGCTGCGCCTGCTGCGCGATCCGGCCATAAGGATAGCGCGCTTCCAATGATTCATACAGCTTGATAGCTGCAGCATAACTGCCATCATTCAATTTATCTTTTGCCTCACTGTAGAATTTATTGGCAGACCAGTCCTGTTGGTCTGCGGTGCGATCCGGCAACAAACCGCATGCCGGTAACCATAACACCAAAATTAAAGCTAAACTACGTAACATGACGAATTCCATAAAAAACAAAGATACATCCGGCGATTATAGCGTAAAGCCACTTCCGCTAGTACGCAACGAACCGGCGCACAGCATCATTGACTTAACGATTCCTGCGGATTATGCAGGACTGCGCCTCGATCAAGCTCTGGCGAAGCTTTTACCCAACTGGTCACGCAGCCGCTTGCAAACTTGGATTACTGAAAATCGAGTCATGCTGGATGGTCAGGTCACTACGATAAAGCAGAAAGTATGGGGCAATGAGCATGTTAAGGTCTCTCCTCAAGATATATCCGCTGAATCAACGTATGTAGCTGAAGATATCGATCTGAATATCATTCACGAAGATGATGCAATCATGATTATCAACAAACCGGCCGGTTTGGTCACTCACCCGGGAAATGGAAACTGGCAGGGCACTTTGTTAAATGCCTTACTACATCACGCGCCACAACTGAAAAACATACCCCGTGCCGGCATAGTTCACCGTCTGGACAAAGACACCAGCGGTTTACTGGTCGTTGCAAAAACACTAGAAGCACAAACGAACCTTGTGCGCCAATTACAGCAACATACCGTAAAACGCGATTATCTGGCGCTGGTTCTGGGAGAGGTTACGCAAGCTGGTAGCGTCGATGCGCCAGTAGGCCGTCATCCCATACATCGCACGAAAATGGCCGTTACAACAAACGGCAAGTCAGCACGCACGCACTATCAGGTTATCGAAAACTTTACAGGCTGCACGTTACTGCAATGTAGCCTTGAAACTGGACGCACACATCAAATCCGGGTGCATTTGAGTTCTATTGGACATTCATTGGCCGGTGATCCTGTGTATGGCGGAAAACCCGGAAAAACAGGGCAAGTAATCGGACAGTTATTGATTAGCTTTCCCAGGCAAGCCCTACATGCTCAAAAACTGGCATTGGCTCACCCGCAAACGGAACAAATCCTCGAATGGAAAGCCGATGCGCCAGAAGACCTGAATAATTTATTGCAGCTATTGCGGCAACACAGCAGATCAGAGATTACGGAATAAAAAAATGCGCCCGCAGGCGCATTTTTTCTTCTTGCTTCATCAGTAAACTCATAGACTGGTAAAGAACTTAGAAAGGTATCATCGCATCCAGTGAGAATAAAATTTGATCCTTATTACCGCCAAATGGTCGATATGCAGCGGCATGAAGTGCATCGGCTCTGTCATAGCGAATATTGGGGCGAATATTTAAATTTCTTAACCCCTGCCAGCCAAGTTTTAATGTTCTAGCTGCCTTCCAATTTGCACCTAAGGTTACTGCATAATAATCTGCAGGAGTACTAGTGGCCAGTGAGCTTGCACCACCCAGCGCATAGCTGTTTCCAAGATGATTCGTTGCTGCGGCTACCCGCCCTGGCGAGAAAACACGGAAGCCGTCGGTATCGCGAAACCACTCAGCGCGGACACCGACCGACAGATCCGGTGTCAGATCATAATATGTATGTGAGTTAATACCATACCACGTAGCATTCGTCACCCCGTTAGCTGTCAACACACCATCAGCGAAGCCATGGTCATGTTGCAAGATAAAATGGGTCTTTTCTGTAAACTTATGTTTCGCCACGATGCTATACATACCCCAGAAATTATTGCTGCGTGTGGAAGCTGTACTACCGGTACCTGCAATATTCAGTGAGCTTTGTTTATCATCACTGGTCCAGGTAACACCGCCAATCCCGCCCCAATTTCCCATTTGCCTATCAAAATTACCATCCCAGCCACCGGTTCCACTACCACCGATTGCACCAGCCATCGCGGTGAAATTCCTATTCACCGTATAATTACTCAATACACCGGTATGGGTAAAAGGCTCACCGTATTGCATCGTGTAAGCATGGGTATAGAAGAAATTATTAGGCGCAGGAACCGTTTCATAGCCAATCGGCGTATAAAAATGGCCCGCTTTTACATTGAGCCCATTGCCAATCGGCACATAAACTTCTGCAAAAGCCTGTGGAAT
Source organism: Nitrosomonas sp. (assembly GCF_043753625.1). Classification (GTDB taxonomy): domain Bacteria; phylum Pseudomonadota; class Gammaproteobacteria; order Burkholderiales; family Nitrosomonadaceae; genus Nitrosomonas. Next base: position 2,271 of record NZ_JAYUWI010000049.1, on the reverse strand, counting down.
TGCGATACCGTATGTGCGAAGAGAATTACAGCATATCCCAAGATCCCAGTTACCCCGATCAGACAAACCCCTACCATTATTGACATCAAACGCCGGATTGCCATAGGCTTGGGTAAAGATAGCATCAGTACCGAACATGAAATCAGCACGGAAACCGACATCCCATCTTTTGCCTTCCGTCTTCACAGCACGCTCCATAAAAATGTTCAACTGATTCAGTTGGGCTCTATTCGCTTGATCAGCAAAAGTAACCGGGCCGTTAAAACCATCAGTCTGACTTGGATTGAAAGTCGCGCCGCCATTCACCCATCCGCCAAACTTAACGCCGCTATTTTTAAGCAAATTCATAAAACTGTTGCCGCCACTATCTTTGTTACTCGTTACAGCTTGTGCATAAACACTCGACGAACTCATGCCGATCAGCAGCAACCCCCCAGCCACAACGTGAAATATTTGTTTCTTGTATAGCGATTGATATTCCATTACTCTCCCCTCTCTGAATTTAAATAAGACAATGAAAAAGATACAAAAACTAAAAACCACAAAAGACCCTAGCCACCACGTGGGAAGAACTCTAACACTGAATCGCTTAAGGGGTCAACGTGAACAAGTGAGTTCATCGACTTATCATTAAAAAATACAACACAAATAGTAGTTTTATCGTCACTAGGTTCAGTTCTTTCTCGAATATTAGCGTAAATGTGTATCCAATAACTCCATATCTGGTCTGCCCAAGAAACACTCACTGGTTAAGCACAAGACAATTCTTCTTGGTATAGCGTGCACACTCTGGGTTTGCAATCACACCGCCGAAGCTTGATTAATTCATATGAATAAGCAGTATAAGCAGCTATCTGCAATAGAAATTGTCATCACCAGCTAAGAAACGCAATAGCTAACCCACCTCCTAACGATTTATTCATCCTGAATACTTTCTACCACGATTAAAGTTTTAAATTGCTCAAACCGTTAAAAAGACAATTCTATGCTAACTGCCAAATATTGGCTTGCAGCCTATGAGCGCTACTGACTGATTCGATAACTAGATATTCATTTTTCACTCTAAAAATAATCGATTATGAATTTGATACCGATACAAACTACCGATCTGACAATTGGTCAGCCATTGCCATGGGATTTGTTCGATCAGGAACATCAGTCGATACAAAAGCGTGGTTATATCTTCAGCACAGAGGATGAATTAAAACAGCTGGAAGGATCATCGATATTCCGTATGCAAAATCCCGTACCGGAACAAACTGAGTCAAACAATAATAAGTTTAGCTTTGATGATATGCTACTCAAAGTGGGGCATAAGCTACAGCTCAAACTATCCTCGCAATTAAGAGGCTCTGTCGAGATAAAATCAAATTCCTACGCAACAACCCTGATTGGTTATGTGCAAGACAGCACCCTTATCGTCACCATGCCCGCATCCGATCAGTTCGTAGGAGAGCCTTACGTTGAAGGGGATCAAGTTCAGGTAAGTTTATTTAGCGGAAATTCTGTATTCAATTTTACGGTTTTTGTCGACAAGATTATTAAAGTACCGTTTAAGTATTTACACTTGTCCTTCCCTAAGGAAATACAAGGTAAAAACATTCGAAAATCACGAAGAATTAAATGCAGTATTCAAGGATCTGTCGTTGAAAAATCTATTCCAGTGTCCATCATAGATCTTAGTATATGCGGCGCAGGAATTTGCTCAGATCTCCCTTTGGAATCACTGGGAACAACAATAACATTGTCTTTTGCCATCACAGTCCTTGACGAAGAAATACCCTTAACGATAAAAAGCACTATTAGATCTGCTAAGGAGCTCAATAAGAACGGCCAGAAAATAATCTGCTTTGGGTTTGAATTTATCGACATAAAATCTGAACAGATGCATACATTACATCACCTGATTTATCAAGAAATTGTCGAGCATCCCGAGAAGGTGGTTTAATTGAGAAAAAATCTCACCAGAAAACCCTACTACCAGAAACCCCAGTTACCTGTCGATACGATCCATATACCCAATATCGCGTTGGTGACTGAATGTGCAAGAATCGGTGACCATAGCGTTCCGCTGCGTATATATAACAAGTTATAAACAATACCGGCAAATAAACCAGCCAACCACAGGCTGTGTGCCAGCGCAAAAAATACAGCCGTGATGCAGAATGCCTTTAATCCGACATGCGCCGGATTAACAGTAAGAAAGTTTGGATGATCAATCCAGCGCATCAGAAATGACCGCCAGAAAAGCTCTTCCATCACTGGGACTAT